>NZ_WBYH01000002.1:0-439417 GCF_013283425.1 Marinobacterium sp. xm-a-127 | reverse complement strand
GGGGTTGAGGCGCTGCAAGCGTCGCGAAGCGATGACGAGCAACGCTCGGCACCTATTGTAGGTCATTGAGAGCTTCGTAAAGGATCTCTGCCAAATCCATCGCGGCCTTTGCAAGACCGCTCCAACGGTTTTAAAAAAGATCTCTGCCAACGTCAACAGCGGATGACAGGCTGAAGCCAGTCACCGTAGCTTCGTAGTGAATTAAGCACACCAGTGACAGGCTGAAGGCCAGTCACCGTAGCTTCGTAGTGAGTTAAGCACACCAGTGACAGGCTGAAGGCCAGTCACCGTAGCTTCGTAGTGAGTTAAGCACACCAGTGACAGGCTGAAGGCCAGTCACCGCAGCTTCGTAGCGAGTTAAGCACACCAGTGACTGGCTTTAGCCTGTCACCTGCTCTCTAATTACGCGCCCAACCTTCACGGCCTTCGCAAGACCGCTCCAACAGCTAACTACTACCCTTCAATCTGCGAACAGTGATCCCTCTGCTCTACTTCCGGTGTGAATATCACATAATCAGCTATCGCTTCATCCTGATAGCTGTCTGGTATGATTTCAAAGGGGTCTCTGCTGTCACCAACGGATAGCATCATGATCGATAAGCTATTCAGCTCATTATGAAAGGGGACGCCGGCATCTTTTCTGACATGCATGTTGCCTGCAATGTATAGATCGACTTTATCGGTGCTGTTCTCTTTAAGTACTCTGCCCATCTGTCGATCACGGGCTATTTGAACTCTTAACATGTTGCCCAGTTGTGATTTGGGTAGCTTACCGCAGTGGCCTTCATAGAGTATGTCGAGCATAAAGTTTTTGTAGAGTTCGTTAGGATGATCTATTGATTCGTCCATGTAGGCTTGCATCTGTTGTTGTCGAGTTAGGTCTGTGCCGAGTACTCTATTTGCTTTCGTTAAAGCAAAGTTCACGGGTGATTTATACCACTCCCAAGGCCAGCCCTTTTGCCAGTTGAGTTGTTCTGGATTCGACGGCTCCCCTAATGCGCTGTCTAGTGCAGTCTGTTGATCTGTATTAGCCATTTCAAAGGCAACATTACCGAGTATCTTCTTTTGGGATAGTAGCTCTAGTATCTCTGTTTGAAGTTCGTGATGAATATCCGTTTCATGATTTTCACCCAGCAATATCCAATCTATCTCACTCATATGATCCAGTAATTGCTGTTGGGTTATAAAGCGCTGGTTAGTGTTGTCCCATATTTTTCCAACAATGGGATTATTACTTTTTATATCAGTTTGCCACTCAGCTGCTGATACGGCTGATATGCCAAACAGAATTGAAATAGAAACAGCTTTTAACAGGTTCATCTTGTCCGTGTCTTTTTGTTGATACTCGTTTTCACTCTACGCATTTGATCCTATCTTGGTGCTTTTCAGATGCAAGCGCGTGTCTATGGTGGCATACTCGTAAACAACTGTTTTTGTAAATGCTAACCCGTCTGGGAACACTATTTGTGGAAAATCTGATCGATGAAGGGGTCGAAACCCTTCCTTTAAAGACCTTTACAGAGAAAGCCTACTTAGATTACTCAATGTACGTCATTCTTGACCGTGCATTGCCTCATCTAGGCGATGGTATGAAGCCAGTACAACGCCGTATTGTTTATGCAATGTCTGAGCTTGGACTAAAGGCGAGCGCCAAATTTAAAAAGTCAGCACGTACGGTAGGTGACGTTTTAGGTAAGTTTCATCCGCACGGTGATTCGGCCTGTTATGAGGCTATGGTGCTTATGGCACAGCCTTTCAGTTATCGCTATCCGCTTGTAGATGGTCAAGGCAACTGGGGTTCTGCTGACGACCCTAAATCTTTCGCAGCAATGCGATACACTGAAGCGCGACTCTCTAAATATGCCGAGGTGTTGTTAAAAGAGTTAGGTCAAGGAACGGTTGAATGGGTACCTAACTTTGATGGCACGATGGATGAGCCTGAGGTTCTGCCAGCGCGTCTACCTAACGTACTCTTGAATGGTTCTACGGGTATCGCCGTTGGTATGGCGACTGATATTCTTCCCCATAACCTTCGCGAAGTCGCTCGGGCTTGTACTTATCTGCTCGACAATCCTGATGCCAGTGTTGCGCGTCTTTGTCAGAAAGTAAAAGGCCCTGATTTCCCAACCGCTGCTGAGATCATTACACCGACGGCTGATCTTAAAAAGATCTATGAGACCGGTCGTGGTTCTGTAAAAGCACGTGCTATTTATGAAATTGAGGATGGTGACGTTGTCATTACGGCTCTTCCATATCAGGTATCTGGTGCTAAGGTGCTTGAACAGATTGCAGCTCAAATGCAGCAGAAAAAATTGCCAATGGTTAGCGATTTGCGTGATGAGTCAGACCATGAGAATCCGACTCGGTTCGTGATTGTGCCACGCTCAAATCGTATCGATATTGAGCAGTTGATGGCTCACCTGTTTGCAACCACCGATCTAGAGCGAAGCTACCGAGTTAACTTCAACATGATCGGCATTGACGGCCGTCCACAGGTTAAAGATCTTCGTCAGATCTTAACGGAGTGGCTTACTTGGCGTACCCAGGTTGTTCGACGCCGTCTCGAATTCCGTTTGCAGAAAGTATTAGATCGACTGCATATCCTCGATGGTTTGATCATTGCTTATCTTAATATCGATGAAGTGATCGCAATCATCCGCAACGAGGATGAGCCTAAAACGGTTATGATGGAGCGCTTCGGTCTAACGGATGTCCAAGCTAACGCCATCCTCGATCTCAAACTTCGTCATTTGGCGAAACTGGAAGAGTTTCAGATCCGTGCAGAGCAGTCTGAGTTAGATGAAGAGCGTAAAAAACTTGAATCTATTCTTGGTTCTGATGAGTTGATGCGTAATCTCATTAAAGAGGAGATTGAACAGGCTGCTGAAGAGTTTGGCGATGATCGCCGCTCTCCTCTGGTTGAGCGTGAAGAGTCTCAAGCGTTCAGTGATAAAGATCTGCTTACCTCTGATCCTGTTACCGTCGTCCTCTCTAAACAGGGGTGGATCCGTGCTGCTAAAGGGCATGACATTGATCCGGCTACTCTGAATTACAAAGCGAGTGATGGTTATAAACTCTCGATTGCTGGACGCATGAACCAGCCGACGATCCTGCTAGACAGTATGGGGCGCAGTTATACATTAGAGACTCATAACCTGCCTTCAGCTCGGGGGCAAGGCGAGCCTGTTACCGGTAGCATTAGTCTGCAAAAGGGTGCTTCGATAGAGGCACTAACCGCGGGTAAAGAGAGTGATAAGGTTCTTCTCTCTTCAGATGCTGGTTATGGCTTTGTCACGTCGATAGGTGATATGACCAGTAAGACGAAAAACGGTAAAGCGGTACTGACGCTACCCAAAGGGGCCAATATCGTAGCGCCTGCTTCCATTTCTGATAGCGAAAATGGTTTGATCGCTGCCGTAACTTCTGAAGGGCGTCTACTGGTGTTCCCAGTCTCTGAGCTGCCTGTATTGGGACGAGGTAAAGGTAATAAGATCATTAACATCCCGTCGGCAAGGGCTCAAGCTCGTGAAGAGTTGATGGTTGCTGTGGCTGTTCTTAATGAAGATCAGGAACTTCTGGTTCATGCGGGTAAGCAGTACCTTAAAATGACCAAAGCCGATCTAGAACACTACCGTGGAGAGCGCGGTCGTCGAGGCAATAAACTGCCAAGGGGCTATCAGCGAGTGAGCCATCTATCGGTAGAGTAATGACTACCTAAATATCAAAAGGGAGCCGCTGGCTCCCTTTTTTGTTGAATCAATAATGTGCGGTTTATGAAGATTACTGTGCTGCCTGCTGTGCCAGTTTTGCCAGAAGATAACGCCCCTGTTTTTCTAACAGATCTTGATAGCTTTTACTCAACGATAGGATCAGCACCTTGTCCTCATCTTCGCGTTTGATCTCAGCGGTTGATAGAACACCGCTTTTTAGATCGGGTGCCTCTGAGAGTGCTGTATGGCTAATCAATCGATCTGTTTTGGTTGAGCGAGTTAAGAAGCGGGCTTCGTCGGCCATTCTATCCTGACGACCCTGTTGACCTCTTACAATTGCGGTGTGGACGTTCAGTATCGGCTCCTGCTGATCTGAACGACTTCTATTGTACGAACGGGCAAGTTGGGCAAATAGCATGGCTGCACAAGCCGCATTAACGCCATGCTCGTCATCCTCGCTGGCATTATCAAACTGAATCAGTATGTCTTCGCCAAGTGCGGAGACCTCGCCTTCGTAAATATTGGCAACGGAGTTCGCCAGTGTTCGGTAAGTGCGTTTGATCTGTAACTGCTCTTCATTGGAGATCAGCGCCGAGTGGGGGCTGGTAAAGTCGATAAGGACAACGTAGGCCGCTTCACTGGCTGGTGTTAGCAGATCAAGCTCCTGTTCAATGGTGTATAGATCGAGCTGTTCTTCATTGATGATAGGCAGTTTGCGCGCCAGTTTTTTTGGAGGCTCTTGGCGCTCTGGCGTTGTATCAAACATCAACGTTTCAAAGCTGGGCTCTTCACGCTCTTGTTCGGGCTCTTTTGATAGAGGCTTGAAGGGCGGTACGCTCGGTTCACGTCTCTCTGGTTTTAGAAGTTCAACCAGATCGATCTCATCCTTCTTGGTCTCATCGACCTGCATTTTGACGATTGGCGGTTCAATGTCGGTAGGTTCATTGGCCTCTACCACTGTCGTATTTTCGCTAGGTTCCCAAGGCTTACCTGACGAGCTGTTTTCAAACATCGGATCATCGTACGCGGATCCGAAATTGCCTATATCATCGATATCTACTTTAGTGTCCGCTTCAGACTCGATAGTCGATTTAATCTCTGTTTCCGCCTCGGGTTGAGGGTGGATATCTTGGGAGTTGATCTCAGTATCCTGGTCTTGATCGTTTAGCTGTGGCTCTTGTTCAAGTAGCTCTTCTGCCTCAACACCGTCTTCATAAACCTCTTCATCACTGTCGTCGATTGTTTCCTGAGCTTCCGCTGAGTCTGTGATTTGATCGTCAAAATGTTGCTCAATCTGTTCGATATAAGCCACTTCCTCTTCAAGAAGTTTGCTCTGACGGCGATAGATAAACAGTGATAACAGAAAAGCGATAATAGCGCCGCTGCTGATCAGTCCCGTTTGATAATTGAGTTGTTGCTGAACGGGGGTCGGGTCGATCCACACCTCTAATCGAGCAATGGTTTCGTTATTAGGTGCGATGGATTTAGCTGTGTGGACCCCCTCTTGCTTGCCAGCTGCAGCAAGTCGCATGGTCTGGCTATCAGTGATTTGAATGCCTGCTACGAAAGGGTCGTCTGCAATCTGGTTGGTGACAAAGTTAAGGCTGACCAAATCCTTAGAGAGAATCAGAGGTGCAACCAGAATAGAGGCGCTGTTACTCCAGATTTTGGCCTGCTTGAGTGCTTCGTTTTCTGCGGCATTTTTTGCCAACAGATAGGAGCCAACCAGAGTCGAAGAGAAGAACAAAACCAGAGCGATGGCTGCAGCAAAGGCTGGGCGCTGGTACCAACGTAGGTAACCTTTATATTGTTCGCCGTCTTGTTCAAGCATGCCTTTGTTTCCAGTACACAAAATAAGAGTTTCATAATACCAGTCTGTCTTCGACCGATCGACCAGTTGGTTCCTAAAATTTGTAACTATTTCATAAGCATTAAAAACGATTTTTGCTGGCGTAATTTCTTGTTATTAGTGGGTTCTTTATCGCTCTCACGCTATACTATCCCCCTTAAAAAATTGATCGGTAAAGACCTGATGAATGTAGCGGATTACATGCAGACGCTTGGTGCGAATGCGCGCGAAGCTTCACGTGTCGTGGCACGTGCGAATACAGAACAGAAAAACAGCGCATTGCTTACAATGGCACAACTTATTGATGCCGATCGCGATGCGATCACTCAAGCTAATCAGAAAGACCTCGACGCTGGCAAAGCTCGTGGGCTTGATGATGCGATGCTGGATCGTCTTGCGCTGACTCCAGAGCGTATCGACGGCATGATCGAAGGTCTTCGTCAGGTGGCGGCACTACCAGACCCGGTCGGTGATGTTTCTGATATGCGTTTTCTGCCATCCGGAATTCAGCTAGGTAAAATGCGTGTTCCTTTAGGCGTGATAGGTATCATCTATGAGTCACGCCCGAATGTTACTATGGAGGCTGCCAGTCTTTGTCTGAAGTCGGGTAACGCTACGATTCTTCGCGGAGGCTCTGAGGCGATTCACTCTAATCAGGCGATTGCTCAATCGATTATGGCGGGCCTCAAACAGGCTGGTTTGCCTGAAACGGCTGTCCAAGTGGTGGAAACGACCGATCGTGAAGCCGTTGGTCAGTTGATTACGATGCCAGAGTATGTGGATGTGATCGTTCCTCGTGGCGGCAAGGGGTTGATCGAGCGTATCTCGAACGATGCACGCGTGCCTGTTATTAAACACCTTGACGGTATTTGTCATGTCTATATTGATGCAGAGGCTGACCTAGCTAAGGCTGTCAACATTGCGATTAATGCCAAGACCCATCGCTACGGTACCTGTAACACCATGGAGACACTGCTGGTTCATGAATCGGTTGCTGATGAGGTTCTTAAAGAGCTAGCTGTAGCCTACGCTGAGGCGGGTGTAGAACTTCGTGGATGTGACAAGACATGTGCCATTATTCAAGCCAATGCAGCGACTGAAGAGGATTGGGCGACGGAGTACTTGGCGCCAATACTATCTATCAAAATTGTTGAGGGTATTGATCGTGCAATTGAGCACATCAATCACTACGGCTCTCACCATACCGACGCGATCATTACTGAAAACTACACACTATCGCGTCAATTTTTGCGTGAGGTCGATTCCAGCTCTGTCATGATCAACGCCTCTACTCGCTTTGCCGATGGCTTTGAATACGGCCTGGGTGCTGAAATTGGTATATCTACGGACAAAATTCACGCTCGTGGGCCGGTCGGTCTAGAGGGGCTGACCTCTCAGAAATACATTGTTTACGGAGAAGGGCAGGTTCGTAAGTAATGCAAAAGCCTCCTTTGGTTCTTTTTGGTGGTACTTTTGATCCTATTCACTATGGGCATCTCAGAACTGCGCTAGAACTTCAGGAGGTGCTCAACGTGCCTCAGATTAATCTGGTCCCCACCGGTGATCCAGTCCATAAAGCATCAACCGGCGGCTCAGCCGTGCAGCGGTTTGAGATGGTTCGGCTAGCAGTAGAATCGGAGCCTGCACTGGTTGCTGATGATTGTGAATTGATTAGTGATGAGCCTTGCTACACCATCAACACGTTGATGAAAAAACGTGCCGAAGTGGGTGAGGATTTGCCAATTATATTGGTGATGGGGATGGACTCTCTGCTGGGCATTAAGAGTTGGTCCCATTGGCAGCAGCTAACGGATTTCGGCCACTTGTTGATCGTTGCTAGACCCGGATATGAGCCTGAGTTTGATTCAGAGCTTCAGTGCTTTATTGATCAGCATAAGGTTGAGGATCTGGAAGCGTTAAGCCTTCGTCCTTCAGGTCATCTGGTGATGCATCAGTTGACTCCGATGAATGTCTCAGCGACCCAAGTAAGAAAGATTATTAAGCGGGGCTCAAACCCTAGATTTTTAATTCCAGACGGCGTTTGGAATTTTATTAAAAATGAGCGTCTCTATGACGCCAATGAAAGGTAATTTAATTTACATGCAAGATGATCAATTGATCGCCCTAGTGCAAGATGCGCTTGAGGGAATGAAAGCAAAGGATATCAACCTAATCGATGTGCGTGGCCGCTCCACTGTTACTGACTACATGATGGTTGCAAGTGGTACCTCTAAGCGTCAAGTAGCAGCCGCTGCTCAAGAGGTGATCGACAAGGTGAAAGAGCAGGGTCTTTTGCCTATGGGTATTGAAGGTCAAACTGTCGGTGACTGGGTATTGGTCGATCTTGGGAGCATCATTGTGCACGTGATGATGCCAGATGCTCGTGATTTCTATGACATTGAACGCCTCTGGTCAGTAGGCGAAGCCTAAGCCTTATGCGTATACGGTTGCTTGCAGTCGGCACTAAGATGCCAAAATGGGTCACGGACGGTTACCAAGAGTACTGCAAGCGTCTTCCCTCTGATTTTCAGCTAGAACTGGTTGAATTACAGCCTGGTCATCGTGGCAAAGGGGCTGATATCCAACGGGCTATGCGCTCTGAAGGTGACGCCATGTTGGCGGCCATTCCTAAAGGTGATCGAGTGATCGCTCTCTGTGTTGATGGCAAGAACTGGTCGACCGAGAAGCTTGCTGAACAGGCTGAAAATTGGCGGATGGAAGGAAATAATATAACGCTTTTGGTGGGTGGTCCCGATGGTCTTGATCCTAGGTGTATCGCGGCTGCCGATCAGAAGTGGTCTCTATCGGCGCTGACTTTACCGCACCCATTGGTTCGCATTATTCTTGCTGAGCAGATATATCGAGCCTGGACCTTACTTCAAGGTCACCCTTACCATAAGTGAGTTAGATGGATCAGAGACGATTTAACGACTACCAAAAAGAGAATCGGTTCTTTGTTAACCGAGCAGTCGTCGCGTTTCTTTTCGTTTTAGTGCTGATGGCCATCCTGGTCAGTCGCATCTACTTCTTGCAGGTCGTTGAGCACGATCGATTCTCTCTGTTATCAGAAAATAATCGCATTAAACTTCAGCCAGTCGCCCCAAGACGAGGCCTAATTTACGATCGTAATGGCGAACTGTTGGCTGAAAACCGCCCTAGCTTCAGTTTGACGCTCCTTAAAGAGGAGGTTGATGATGTGGACTCGCTGTTGGAGGATGTCGCCTCACTGGTTGAGCTCTCTACAGCTGAAATAGAGGGGTTTAAAAAGCGTCTTAAGCACCGTCGTCGTCCTCACTCCACCGTCCCTCTCAAATCTCGCTTAACCGAAGAGGAGATCGCTAAGCTCTCAGTGAACTTCTATCGTCTACCGGGGCTACAGATCGAAGCTGATCTTGTTCGTTACTATCCTCACCCAGATTCATTGGTGCATGCCATTGGCTATGTCGGGCGTGTTAATGAGCGTGAACTCAAAACCTTAGACCCTAATAACTATGCTGCAACACACTATATTGGCAAGCTTGGGGTTGAGAAATATTACGAGCCACTACTGCATGGTCAAGTCGGCTTGCAACGTGTTGAAACCAATGTGCGCGGCCGAGTCATGCGTGTCTTGGAGCAAGAGGACCCAACTCCAGGTTTAGATATCCAGTTAAGCCTTGATCTAAAGCTGCAGCAGTTTACAGCGAAACTGTTGGAGGGTAAGCGAGCCGCGGTTGTAGCGATTGAACCCCAAACGGGTGAAATCTTGTCGTTGGTGAGCAACCCTTCCTACGACCCCAATGAGTTTGTAACGGGTATTTCGTTCGACAACTATAATGCGCTTCGCGATGATAAAGACCAGCCTCTTTATAATCGGGCTATCCGTGGAGCTTACCCACCGGGATCAACGCTAAAGCCCTTCACGGCGCTTGCGTCGGTCGACTCTAAATCGGTGCCGATTGATCACAAAGTGTGGGATCCCGGTTTCTATCAACTCTCTGAAAATGGTCGGAAGTGGCGAGACTGGAAGAAATCAGGTCATGGTCGAGTCGATCTGAATCACGCATTGGCTGAGTCTTGTGATGTCTGGTTTTATGATACCGCGTCTAAAACACCGATTGATGTTTACAGTGACTATTTAGGGCGTTTCGGTTTTGGACAGGTCACCAGTCTGGATCTGCCTGAGGCGGGCCGAGCACTTCTTCCTTCAAATGAGTGGAAGAAGCGTCGCGAGAAACAGCCTTGGTACCCTGGTGATTCACTCAACCTAAGTATTGGGCAGGGGTATATGATAGCTACGCCACTTCAGCTAGCGACAGCCACAGCCGTGTTAGCCAATCGCGGTAAGTGGGTACGTCCGCAAATGATCAAGAGCTTCATCGCTGAAAATGATCTAACGGCGGAACAGGCAGAGATTATCCAACAGCTACAACAGAAGCCGACACTACCCGATGTTGAACTCAATCACCCCGAGTACTTTGAAAAGGTTATTGAGGGTATGGTGAATGTGGTGAATGCTCCCTACGGTACGGCTCGCAAAGCCGGTGCAGGAACGCCTTATACCATGGCGGGCAAAACAGGTACGGCCCAGGTGGTCGGCATTGCTCAGGATGCCGAATATGACTCAGAAGCTCTACTAGAACGTCAGCGGGACCACGCACTCTTTGTTGCCTTTGCACCGGCTGATGATCCTAAAATTGCTGTGGCGGTAGTCGTCGAAAACGGCGAGGGTGGTTCTAGGGCTGCTGCACCGGTCGCGCGTGAAGTGATTGATGCTTGGTTACTGGGCGATTACACCAGTGAGTTGGGGGATGATTAATGTCTAAAGATTTCCACCGCTCCGTCTCGCCAGACCAATCTGGACTTCGCAAGCAGCGCTCGTTGTGGAGTTATACACACCTGGATTTACCCTTGCTTCTATTATTGCTGGCGCTCTGTGTAGCAGGGCTGGTCATTCTTTACAGTGCATCAGGGCAAGATTGGGCCTATGTTGAGCGTCAGGCCATCCGCATGGCTGCAGGTTTTGCTGCGTTGATTTTTCTCGCGCAAGTCCCCCCTAGGGTGATTATGAGGGTAGGACCCTGGCTCTATCTGCTAGGTGTGGCGTTGTTGGTTGGCGTTATTTTGTTTGGGGTTGGTGCTAAAGGTGCTCAGCGTTGGTTGGCTCTGCCCGGTTTTCGTTTTCAGCCATCAGAGTTAATGAAACTGGTTCTACCTATTGTGGTCGCGGGTTACATCGCTCGCTACACTCTGCCGCCCAACTTTAAAGCGATCATTGTGAGTGTGATCTTAATTGCGATCCCATTTGCACTGATTATGAAGCAACCGGATCTTGGTACTTCGTTGCTGATTGGCGCCTCAGGTGTATTTATTTTGCTCTTTTCGGGAATCTACTGGCGCTGGATCTTTCTGAGTGCAGGGATTGTAGCGGCTTCACTGCCTGGGCTCTGGATGATCATGAAGGATTATCAGAAACAGAGGGTGCTGACCTTTTTAGATCCAGAGAGCGATCCTCTTGGCTCAGGCTGGAACATCATACAGTCGAAGACGGCTATCGGTTCGGGTGGCCTCTCAGGTAAAGGCTTCTTGAGTGGTACTCAGTCTCAACTGGACTTTCTTCCTGAATCTCATACCGACTTTATTATTGCAGTAATCGGTGAAGAGCTGGGAATGAAAGGGGTGTTGGTACTACTCGCACTTTACCTTTTAATTGTAGGTCGTGGCTTAATGATTGCTGTTAAGGCACCTGACAGTTTTTCCCGTATGCTAGCAGCAAGTATCACGCTAACATTCTTTGTCTATGTTTTTGTGAATATTGGCATGGTCAGTGGGATTCTGCCGGTCGTAGGGGTCCCTTTGCCAATGGTGAGCTATGGTGGAACTTCTATCGTGACGTTGATGATAGGTTTCGGAATTCTGATGTCGATTCATACCCATAAATCGATGTTGCGACGCTAGAATAATAAGATGACTGCTTGGAGATAAGCATGCTTAAACGTGTTAAAACGATGGTGTTAGCGAGTTGTTTAGCGGTATCAACAGCTTCTTTTGCCGGTTATGAGGCTCATCCACGAGCTCAGATATTGATTGATGATCTGAAGGCTGACGGTTTCGAAGAGAGCTACATTCGTGATGTGTTAGGTCGAGCAAAGTATCAACAGAGCATTATTGATGCGATCAGCCGTCCAGCAGAACGTCGCCTAAATTGGGGTGAGTACCGAGCAATTTTTATTGAGCAGCGTCGCATCAACCAAGCCATTCAGTTCTGGAAAGAGCACAAAGAGACGCTGTTAAAGGCTGAAGAAATTTACGGCGTTCCGCCTGAGATTATTTTAGCGATCATGGGTGTGGAGACACGCTTTGGGCGTATCACAGGCAACTATCGAGTATTGGATGCGCTGGCGACCTTGGGTTTTGACTACCCTAAACGTGCCGACTTCTTCCTAGGGCAGTTGGGTGATTACTTTCGCCTAGCGCGCCAAGAGGGTGTTGAGCCTGGTGTTTTGAAAGGCTCCTATGCTGGCGCTATGGGGTATGGTCAATTCATCCCTTCTAGCTTCTTAGCTTATGCCGTCGATTTTGACGGCGATCAGCAGCGCGATATTTGGGGTAACCCTGTTGATGCGATTGGCAGTGTGGCTAACTACTTTGCTCGTCATGGCTGGCGTGCGGGTGAGCCCATTGTCAGTGACGTCCTTTTGAATGGCAGTGTTGATTCAGAGTGGTTTAACAAGAGTCTTAAACCAGAGCTTACACTGGGTGAGTGGCGGCAACGTGGAGTGATTGCAAAGGGTGAGCTAGCAGACGATCAACTTGCAACACTGATGCGTATGAGCAGCGATCAAGGTGATCAATATCTTCTTGGACTGCATAACTTCTATGTCATCACTCGCTACAATCACAGTCGTCTCTATGCCAACGCGGTACGTGAATTGAGCGAAGCTATTCGTCTTGAGATCAACAAGGGTTAACGGGTGACAAGGTTCACGCTGAAAGCAATCGTAGCTCTATTCGCCCTGGCTCTGGTGGGTTGTAGTTCTACGCCTACCTACGATCGTGAAACGGCAGGCGGTCGATATAAAGTTCGAAAAGATTTTGCTCCTGATAATCCACCGGATGTATCCAATGTAGCCGATGCTGTTCCTGTCGACATACCCTACAGTCGTGGGGGTAATCGTTCGACCTACGAGGTCTGGGGTAAAAGCTATAATGTGCTCCCTTCGCATATTGGTTATCGAGCAGAGGGTGTCGCCTCTTGGTACGGCCTGAAGTTTCATGGTCACAAAACCTCTAACGGTGAGATCTACGATATCTATAAGATGTCTGCTGCACATAAGAGTCTGCCCATTCCTAGCTTTGCAAAAGTGACTAATCTGGATAACGGTAAGTCGGTTGTTGTTCGCGTTAACGATCGCGGCCCCTTCCATGAAAATCGTTTGATCGATCTGAGTTACTCAGCTGCGGCGCGTTTGGACATTTTGAAGCAGGGTACCGGTCGAGTTAGGGTCGAAGCCATTGATGCTCGTAATCTTGCTGATACCACTGAAACAGTAGAAGAAACGCCTCAATCTGTTGCGTCTCTTAAACAGCCAAAACCTGACGAGACCGGTGCGTTCCTTCAAGTAGGATCCTATGGAAAAGAGAGCTCGGCTCTGTCGGTTCAACGTCGACTTTCAGCGATGGATGGCGTCCAAGCCGTCATTAAGAGAGTTCGCCAGGGTGATGCAGAGTTTCATCGTGTGCTCGTTGGGCCGCTGACTGACACACTGTCAATTGACTCAATGGTGCAAAGTTTGGAGTCGATGGGCTATTCATCACCATTGCTGATAAAATCCCCCTAAACTGTTTTAACCTATTTAAAAGTTGTAAAGATGCTCTCAAAAATGCGTTCTCTAATTTTTCTGTTTGTTGCGATTGCGACGGTTCAAATTCAGGCAGCCGTTCTGCCTCCACCACCTCAATTAGCGGCAACAGCTTACGTCTTAATGGATGCCTCGACGGGTGACATCATTGCTGAGTCAGGTGCAGATGGTCAGTTTGCACCAGCTAGTTTGACTAAGATGATGACCAGCTACATTGTTGAGCACGAAGTGTCTGAGGGTAACATCAGCTTTAACGACCTGGTTCCAATTAGTGTCAAAGCTTGGAAAACGGAAGGGTCACGGATGTTTGTTCGCGAAGGGACTCAAGTTCGTTTAGAGGATCTGCTTCGTGGTGTCATCATTCAGTCAGGGAACGATGCGTCGGTTGCTTTGGCTGAGTATGTGGCCGGGAGTGAAGAGGCTTTTGCTGATTTGATGAACCAGCATGCTGAGCGTTTGGGGCTAACCAATACTCACTTTAAAAATGCGACCGGTTTGCCTGCTGAGGGTCACTACTCTTCACCACGCGATCTAGCGCTGATTGGTCGTGCGTTGATTCAGGATTTTCCTGAACAGTACGCCATCTACAAAGAGAAGTACTTTACCTACAACGATATCAAACAACCTAACCGTAATCGCCTGTTGTGGCGCGATCCAACGGTTGATGGCATCAAGACGGGCCATACGGAAGAGGCGGGTTACTGTCTAGTATCCTCTGCTGTGCGTGATGATATGCGTCTGATCTCTGTGGTTCTAGGAACGACGTCTGATCAAGCTCGTGCCCAAGAGAGTCAAAAGCTGTTGGCTTACGGCTTTCGTTTCTTCAGAAACTATCCTCTTTACAAAGCGGGGCAAGAGCTCAACAAGCCTAAAGTGTGGAAGGGTATGACTGATTCAGTCTCTCTCGGCTTGGGTGGTGATCTGTCGTTAACCATTCCTCGCGGCAGCGAGAATCAGTTAGCTGCTACCTTAGATCTTCCAGAGGTTATTGAAGCACCTTTGGCAGCGGGTGAAGTGGTAGGTCATCTTCTAGTGACCCTTGAGGGTGAAGAGGTTGCTCGTGAGCCGTTGCTTGCGCTTCAGTCGGTTGAAGAGGCTGGTTTCGTGAAAGCGATCTGGCACAGCATTGTTCTATTTTTCCAAGGGTTGTTCGGTTAGTCACTGATTGAGCCACCTTTCGTTCACTTTAGAGGTACCTATGAACGAACCTACACCTCCTAAAATTGAGTTTCCTTGTCCTGACTACAAAATCATGGTGGTTGGTGACAGTGCGCCGGACTATAGAGATTTCGTAGTTAATACCATGAAGCTTTACGACCCGGATTTGGATGAGTCTAAAGTTGAGATCAATGCCAGTAGTAAAGGACGCTTTACCTCAGTTCGTGTATTGATCACTGCAACCAGTGAAGAGCAGTTGGCGCAGATTCATACCGATCTGAAGGCGTCTGGTCGCGTCAAAATGGTGCTTTAGTGGTATCTAATCTACCTCTTATCGTTCGCTATTTAGGGCGTCAGCCCTATCTAGAAGCCTTTGATAGGATGCAGGCTTTCACTAATGAGCGGACGGCTGATACCGCGGATGAGCTTTGGGTGTTAGAGCATGAACCTGTCTTTACACAGGGGCAAGCTGGTAAAGCAGAGCACTTGTTGGGCACCGGGGATATTCCCGTCGTTCAAGTTGATCGAGGTGGTCAGGTTACCTACCACGGGCCGGGTCAGCTGGTGATCTATCTACTGCTTGATTTAAAACGTAATAAGTTGGGTGTTAGAGATCTGGTCACACTGATGGAGGATTCGGTTGTCTCCCTATTGGCTGACTATCGAGTCACAGCCGCTGCAAAACCAGAGGCGCCGGGTGTTTATGTCGAAGGAGACAAGATCTGTTCACTGGGGCTGCGCGTACGCAAGAGTCGTAGCTTTCATGGTTTAGCGCTCAATATCGATATGGATCTTGAGCCTTTCTTACGAATTAATCCCTGTGGCTATGCAGGGCTTCAGATGACACAGTTATCAAGGTTTGACCCTTCTGCGACTAAAGTAGAAAAGATTGGGGCTGAACTAGTACAATATCTGGCAAACGCAATTGGCTACACTGAGTGGCACACTATTCATGGATGGGATAGCGAATGAGTGAAGAGACAATCAAACCTAAGGGGGTAGCGGAGCAGGGAGTTAAGCTGCGCGGCGCTGAAAAGTTAGCGCGTATTCCCGTTAAGGTAATACCGACTGAAAAAGAGGATATGCCGCGTAAGCCTGATTGGCTTCGTGTCCGCATGGGCTCTAATGCCGAAGTTAAGCGCATCAAAGATACTCTGCGTAAGCATAAACTTGCGTCGGTCTGTGAAGAGGCGAGCTGTCCAAACCTAGGTGAGTGTTTTACTCATGGTACAGCGACCTTCATGATCATGGGCGATATCTGTACACGCCGTTGTCCATTCTGTGACGTTGCCCATGGCCGCCCTAATGCATTATCGCCAGACGAGCCTATTGAATTAGCAACAGCGATTGCGGATATGCGTCTTCGTTACGTGGTCATTACCTCTGTAGACCGAGACGACCTGCGTGACGGTGGCGCACAGCATTTTGCTGACTGTATTCGCGAAACCCGTGAACGTCTGCCCTCTATTGAAATAGAGACCCTGGTGCCTGACTTCCGTGGCCGCATGGATATCGCATTGGACATCCTTAAAGATACCCCACCCGATGTCTTTAACCACAACCTAGAAACAGTGCCTCGTCTCTACAAACAGGTTCGTCCAGGGGCTGATTATGCTTGGTCATTGGAACTACTAAAACGCTATAAGGCATTGCGTCCAGAAGTGCGAACTAAATCAGGTTTGATGGTCGGTGTCGGTGAGACAAACGAAGAGATTGTCGAGGTGATGAAGGATCTTCGCGCACATGACGTCAACATGATTACGATTGGGCAGTACCTACAACCAAGTCGTGATCACCTACCCGTTGATCGATTTGTGACGCCTGATGAGTTCGCAGAGTTTGAGGCGTTGGCAAAAGAGATGGGCTTCAGTCATGTTGCCAGTGGGCCTTTGGTCCGCTCATCCTACCACGCTGACCTACAAGCTAAAGGTGAAAAGGTAGGCTAAGTAACGCTACTGAGTGTTGGCGATAAGTGTCTTTGCTTGAGCCAGCATCACCTCTTTAATACTTTCATAGATGGTATTCTCCAGCATCTCTTCACGCGCCCAAAGATAGATATTTCTCGGTTGAGACAGCTCTCTTTTGAACTCTATCCGCTTAAACTCTTCAGAATCTTTAAATACTTGCATCGGCACGTTGGGCAATACCGCTAGATGCTTCCCTTTACGAAGAGTCTCCAATAGAAGATACCCCTCATTACGAAAGACAATCTGAGTACGTATTTTTGCCAGGCCAGACTCTTTAAGCAGTTCCATCACCTCACGTTCAAAAGGTGATCCGTGGCCAAGGCTTAACCAATTCGCTGAGGCTAAATCCTCAATCGTTAAATTCGATTTATCGGCTAAAGGGTGGTTTTTACTGCAGTAGATGGCGATCTCATCATTAAAGAGGAGCTGTCGGTCACAGCCAGGTATCATTTTGTCAGACGCAGAGGGTGCAATCGCAATATCCAGTTGATTATCGATGAGGTGATCAATGACCGCTGTTGGGCGAGAGACCTCGATTGTCAATGAAGCCTTAGGGTGACGCTCTAACAGTGAGTTCATGGCGTCTGGCATAATCGTTGCCGACAGCAGTGGACCAATGCCAATGCGAATCTCTTTGTCCAAACCAATTCTGTAACGCGATGCATGAAAACGCGCCGCCTCCATGCTTCGGTTGATCGTTCGACCCTCACGAGCCAAAGCGACTCCAACAGGAGTTCCTTTAACACCGTATCGACTTCGGCTGAACAGCTGTGTTCCGGCCTGCATCTCCAGTGTTGCCATGGTGCGAGTCAGGGTTGGCTGAGTAAGTGCTAAATGTTTAGCAGCTTCCGTCAAAGAGCCCTTCTCAAGGACCACCGATAGATAATAGAGGTGTTTTGGATCCATACGTTTTTTTTAATTTGGCTATTTAAAAATGCATTTTACACATTTATAGGCAATCTACTAGACTGGCTAAGTTCTAAAAATAATAACCCTTGGAGTTAAATGATGTTCAAGAACGCACTTCGTAAAACTGTCTTCGCGACTACCCTTGGCCTAGCAGCGTTTAATGCGCAGGCTGCTGATTGTCAGCATTCCGGTTCTTTCTAGTGCACTGATCGGTTTTGACAAATCAAAACTGAATATTTTCGAAATTGCACTGCGCATCAGCTGTGTCGTGTTGATGTTTGTTCCTGACGGTTACTGGGATCTAGTCGGTCTAGGTGGAGCGGTTCTTATCCTGCTTGCTCACCGTCGTATTCTTGGATTTAACAGCCTTATTAAGGAAGGTGGGGCACTATGACCAATATTATTTACATTGTTGCTGATGATCTGGGTTATGCAGATCTAGGCTGTTACGGTGGTCGTGAAGCACAGTTTGGCATGATCTCTCCAAACATCGATCGCTTGGCAGAAGAGGGGATGATCTTTACCGACGGTTATGCGAACTCTCCAGTCTGTTCTCCGACACGTTTTGCCTTGATGACGATGGCCTATCAGTATCGCTTACGCGGTGCATTGGAAGAGCCAATCAACAGTCGATCAAAGGGTGACCCTCGTTTAGGCTTACCACCAGAAATCCCAACCTTGCCTTCACAGCTAAAAAAGGCGGGTTACAACACGGGTCTTATAGGTAAATGGCACCTTGGCTATCCACCTCATTTCAGTCCACTTAGATCGGGTTATGATGAGTTCTACGGCATTATGGCGGGCGGTGTGGATTACTTTAGCCATGTCAGTGGCAAAGGTGATCATGATCTCTACATTGATGAAGAGGAGCACCATGAGCCAGGTTATTTGACGGATCTATTGTCAGAGCGTGCGGTTCAGTTTGTAAACCGTAAAGCAGATGATGCGAAAAACGGCAAACCCTTTTTCCTAAGTCTTCACTACACGGCACCACACTGGCCTTGGGAGACGCGTGACGACGAAGAGGTCTCTAAAAACATCACCAATCTGTTCCATCTTGATGGCGGTAACATTCATACTTATCAACGTATGATTCACCACATGGATGAGGGGATCGGAAACATCATGGCTGCGCTTGAAGAGCAGGGCCTAACAGAGGATACCCTGATCGTCTTTACCAGCGACAACGGTGGTGAGCGTTTCTCAGATAACTGGCCTTTGGTCGGCGGTAAAATGGACCTAACAGAGGGCGGTATTCGTGTCCCTTGGGTGGTTCGTTGGCCTAAGGGCATTAAGGCTGGCCAGAAAACGGCTCAGCACTGTATGACAATGGATTGGTCTTACACTCTGATGAAGATCGGTGGTGGCGAAGCGGACCCAAGCTACGCAACGGACGGGGTAGATTTGACCCCTGTTCTAACGGGGCAAGTTGAGAACTTTGAACGTCCTCTCTTCTGGCGTATGAATCACCGGGATCAACGTGCCTACCGTATGGGCGATTGGAAATACCTGAAAGTTGATGAGCATGAGTATCTATTCAATGTCGTCAATGATGCACGCGAACGTGCGAACCAAGCTAAGAACTATCCAGATAAACTGGCTGAGATGCGTCAAGTTTGGCTGGATTGGAACGATACCATTCCAAGCATCCCTGACGATGCTTCTGTTAGTTTAGGTTATGGTCGAGCAGATATGCCGCAGCGATAAGCTGCGGTTTTTAATTTAGGACAGTGTGATGGAACTCACTCTACTCAGTAGCCTGGATCCTTATGCGATTGTGGCTGGATTCTTTTTCTCGATGCTGATCTTTTTATCGGGTGTTGGTGCGGGAGTGTTGGTGGTTCCCTCCTTGATTGTTCTGTTTAACCTGGATCCAACATTGGCGGTTGCCAGTGGCTCATTCTTTGCCTTTTTAGCGAAGGTGCTGATGACGGTCGGTCATGCGAAGCAGGGTGGGGTTAACTGGACGGTTGGTCGAAAGTTTCTCTACCTATGCTTGCCGGTCACCATCCTCAGTGCCTTGAGCCTAACGCTCGTTTCGGATCCAGAGATGCGAGTGACTGTGGATCGTGTACTGATGCTACTCGTGCTTCTTGCTGGTGTGCTCTCACTCGCTTCTATGTTTACTAAACGGATAAAAGAGGTTTTAAGCCGACTCAGTCTCTCTTGGCTCAGTGGTATCACTGGTTTTTTGATGGGTCTGACAGGTGTGGGTGGTGGAGTCCTAGTAGTCCCAGCACTCTCTTCATCTGGCGGGCTCTCTGTGAAGTCTGCCGTAGCGACGTCGATTCCTGTGGGACTGATTTTATCACTGGCTGTCTCAATCACCTTCGGCAGCCGCGGTGTTATGGATTATGCACTGGTGGCCTCTTTAATGGTCGGCTGTGTGATCTCCTTACCCTTGGCGTCTAAGCTCTTTTCACGCTTTAGTGAAGAGTCAATTAAACATATTACGGGACTCTTTATTGGGCTGGCACTGGTCGGTTTGGTTGAAGCATTGTTAGAATCTTTGAATATGCTGTAAAAGTGACAAAAGTCCGCCAGAGAGTATTTAACCTCTGGCGTGATCCTTATCTAAGGAGTAAGACTGGCGTCGGTGTTCGTCTTAGAAGTGAGGTAGTGGTACTGCCAACCAGCATCTGGCGGATACGCGAGTGTCCGTAAGCGCCCATTACCAGCAGCTCTGAACCTGTCTTAGACTCATGCTCCAGAATAACCTCTTCTGCTTCACCTGCCGCTAATGTGGCATTCACATTAAAGCCAGCCTCCACTAGAACCTTTTCAGCGATCTCCAACTCCTGTTTAAAGTCGAATGTCGCTGGCCCTACCATTAATAGCTCACAATCAGCTTCTTTCAACAGTGGGCTTTTGGCAACCATATCCAGAGCTTTGCGAGCGGTTTTACTGCCGTCGTAAGCGATCATAAAACGCTTGGGTTCAACCAATGCTGTATCTGTAATCAGAATAGGGCGATGCAGTGCGCGAATGATCGGTTCGATATGAACCCCCATTGCATCACCATGCGCGCCTTTGCCTAACACGAGCAGACGAGTATCTGACTGCTCCTCTTCAAGGGTCTGCTGCAGATCGCCATGACGTTGTGAGGTTGAGGGTTTGAATGCGCGGTCTTGGTTGGCTCTGTCTAGAGCGGCATTCAACATGACACGCCCCTGTTCACGGGCAATGCGCCCACGCTGCTCATCAAGAGAGGCGAGCTCCTCTAGTAGAGACTCACGGGCACCGAGCCCGATGGTGCCACTGAGTTGACTCTTCTCTTCCGTTGGGAATTCACGTTTATCTAGAACGTGCAGAAGCTTAAGAGGTGCTTGAAGAACTCTGCTCGCCCAAGCGGCCGTGTCACACACGGCTTCTGAGCGTTCACCGATGCCATCAATGCAGGCTACAACGTGAGTCATAAATACTCCTTAGTGTCCCATCAGCTCATCGATCTGATCAGGTTTGTCGTGAACGGCGAATTTATCCACAATGGTTGCGCTCGCCTCGTTCAAACCAACGGTATCAACCGCAATGCCTTCACGACGGAATTTAAGAATCACCTTATCCAGTGCGCCGACGGCCGTTAAATCCCAGAAGTGTGCACGTGATAGATCAATGGTGACACGATCCGTGTCCTCTTTGAAATCAAACGCAGCGGTGAACTTATCACTTGAACTGAAGAATACCTGGCCGACAACACGATAGACACGATGATTTTCGCCCTCGCCATCCTCTTTGCCAATGTAGAGGAATTGACCAATTTTGTTGGCAAAGAATAGGGCCGCTAACAGCACACCCGCAAAGACGCCAAAGGCTAGGTTGTGAGTCGCCACAACGACAGCGACCGTCGTCAACATAACGATGTTGGTCGACATTGGATGTTTGCGTAGGTTAAAGATCGACTCCCAAGAGAAGGTACCAATCGAGACCATGATCATCACGGCCACCAGTGCTGCCATTGGAATCTGCGAGACCCACTCATCCAGGAAAACAACGAGTATCAGCAGTACAACACCTGCGATTAGGGTTGATAGGCGGGTTCTGCCGCCTGATTTCACGTTGATTACTGACTGGCCGATCATCGCACATCCTGCCATGCCACCAAACAGGCCTGCACCGATGTTGGCAAGGCCTTGGCCTTTACACTCACGGTTTTTATCACTTGACGTGTCAGTAAGATCATCAACGATGGTGGCGGTCATAAGAGACTCAAGAAGACCTACGACTGCAAGTGGCAGTGAGTAGGGGAGGATGATCCACAGTGTTTCTAGCGTCAGAGGTACATCGGGCCATAGGAAAATAGGGAGTGTGTCAGGCAGTTCACCCATATCGCCTACCGTACGAATATCCAGTCCAAGTGCCATTGAAACCGCGGTCAAAACAAGGATGCAGACCAGTGGTGATGGAATTTTAGTGGTTAGGTAGGGGAAGGTGTAGATAATCACCAAGCCTGCTGCTGTCATGGCATAGACGTGCCAAGTTACATCAATCAGCTCAGGTAACTGCGCCATAAAAATCAAGATCGCCAGAGCGTTTACAAACCCAGTCACTACCGAGCGGGATACAAAGCGCATCAACGAGCCTAGGCGAAGATAACCGGCACCAATCTGAATGACACCCGTTAATAGGGTTGCTGCCAGAAGGTACTCAAGACCGTGCTCTTTCACTAAGGTGACCATCAGCAGGGCCATGGCGCCCGTGGCTGCCGAGATCATGCCAGGGCGTCCACCGGCAAACGCGGTGATGACAGCGATACAGAAAGAGGCGTATAGGCCGACTTTAGGGTCAACGCCTGCAATGATCGAGAAGGCGATCGCTTCTGGAATCAAAGCCAAAGCAACAACCAAACCAGAGAGGATGTCGCCACGTACGTTAGAGAACCAGTTGTAGTGTAGTGATGGGCTCATTGGGACCTTCAGGGTATTAAAAAACGAAAGTCCACAATTTTATCAGCTTTCAAGCTCTTTGTGGGTGACTGGTTTTGAGTTATTGATCGGATTTGCTGGGGATGTAGTTCTGAAAAAAACTGATGTGAGTATTAAAGCCCCGAGAGAGTGCGAGCGCTCTTTTGTGGTTCATTGGCAGCTCACCGGCTAGAATAGCGCTGAATTCCTTCGTATCAAGACCGCATAACTCAGCAGCTTGCTCTGCAGTCATTCCGGTTGGTTTTAAGTAGAGCTCCTCAATAAGAGTTCCTAGCTGTGCGTTTGAATCGAGAATTAACATGGTAATGGATTAGTGAACATGAACGAGAGTCTAGTATACACCCTGATCTTAATTGGTGTGATAGCCATTGCACTGCTTGCCTGGTTTATTACCAAACAGTTGCGTGAACAGCGAGAGATAACGCGTCAGTTAGCCGAGCAAGAGGAGAAGTTGGCGGTAGAGGCAGCAGCCAATCGACGTTATCTAACAGAGAGCATTCGTATCATCTCTAATGCCATACTGCACGATGACAAGATCACTTTGACGGAAGGGTGCATGCGTCTAAAAGTGATGATTGATAATTATGACGCATCGCTGCATCAAGATCCTGACTACCAAGTGATTGAAGAGGTCTACGGTAAAACTTCCCATATTCCAATTCTTCAAGATTGGAAAGCGCTGGATAAACAGTCACAGCGAAAATTTCAGATGGAGATGCTGAAAGTGGAGGCTGAATGCCAAGAGCGAATCCACGCGGCGGCTCAACGTCTGATCGATCATGAGATGCATCGGGTGCACTGATGTCCATCCTGCCAGTATTTATCTTTACCCTGCTGGCTACTCTACTGTTAGTCGCGGCACTGACCTTTGGCAGAACACCCAGTTATCGTCCAACAAGAGTATCGGTGATCAATCTACTTGAGCGTGTGCTCTCTGGAGAAGCCAAAGTGACCGAGTGGGATCTCTTTCTAGGCTTGCCAATACAGTCAGATCCACTACTTGAAGAGGCTAGGATTGATTGCCTCAAGATACATGAAGGGCTTGATGGCGAACAAAAAGCGAGTGAAGGTCTCGCCAACTATCTATATGATCGAAAAGGTCGAGAACGCATTGCAGAGGTTCTCGAACGGTTAAAAAAAGCGATAAAAAAAGAGCCCACAATACGAGAGTTTTAGGAGCCAAGCGTGCTGAACTACCCCAAAACTAAACTGCCTTCTGTCGGTGAAACCATCTTCACAACAATGTCTGCGTTAGCGGCTGAAAAGCAGGCAATCAACCTGTCACAGGGCTTTCCAGATTACCTGGGCCCACAGAAATTACTTGACGGTGTTGGTCGTGCGATTACATCAGGCAACAATCAATACGCCCCTTTGGCCGGTGTTCCCAAACTGCTGGAACAGATTAAACTCAAAGTTAAAAACTATTATGGTCGTGATTTGGATGTAACCAATGAAGTGACGGTAACGCCAGGTGCAACAGAGGCGATCTACTCAGCTATTACCTCTGTGATTCAGCCCGGTGATGAGGTGATCGTCTTTGATCCCGCCTATGATAGCTATCAGCCTGCCATTGAGATTAATGGTGGAGTACCGGTTCACATTAAGCTACTGCCGCCCGCTTTTTCGGTGCAGTGGGATGAGGTAAGAGAAGCCATTACCTCTAAAACCCGTATGATCATCATTAATACGCCGCATAACCCTACAGGGTCTATTTGGCAGCGATCCGATTTGGATGCGCTGGCTGATATTGTCAGAGGCACCGACATTTTGATCATCAGCGATGAGGTTTACGAGCATCTGGTCTATGACCGCCAAGTGCACCACAGTGTCAATACACACTCTGAGCTGATTGAGCGTTCGTTCATTGTCTCCTCGTTCGGTAAAACCTATCACGTCACAGGCTGGCGCACTGGGTATTGTGTTGCGCCTGCACCATTAACCAAAGAGCTGCGCAAAGTTCACCAGTACGTCACATTCACAAGCCACACCCCGATTCAACATGCGATAGCGGACTTTATGGTTGAAGAGCCAGACTACCCACGAACACTGCCGGGTTTCTTTACTCAAAAACGCGATCGATTGGCTAATGGGCTGCAAAACAGCCGTTTCAAACTGCTCAACTCGAGTGGTACCTATTTTCAGTTGGTTGATTACACAGCGATCAGCGATGAGCCTGATGATCAATTCGTACTGCGTTTGATTGATGAGGTGGGTGTCGCAGCGATTCCTCTTTCGCCGTTCTACTCAAACGGTGAGCAGACAGGTTGTATCCGTCTCTGCTTCGCCAAAGCGGATGACACCCTTGATAAAGCGATTGAACGCCTATGTCGAATTTAACGCTGAGCTATCTTCAGATCGATCTTGCTTGGGAGGACTCTCAGGCCAACCGCAAGGCTATCGAAAAGCAAGTGTTGGCTTTGGATAGCTGCGATATTGTCGTTCTGCCTGAGATGTTTTTAACAGGTTTTACCATGTCACCTGAAACCTGTGCAGAGCCGATTGATGGCAAGAACTTACAATGGTTGATTGGACTCGCGTCTCAAAGCGGGAAAGCTCTGGCAGGCAGTCTCTCCGTCTCTGTGGCAGGGGAGTATCGAAATCGCTTCCTCTTTATCACCCCTGAGGGGCGTGTCGCTAAATACGACAAACGCCATCTGTTCACTATGGGTGATGAACCAAATCACTACACGGCCGGTGAAGAGCGCGTCATTATTCACTACAAAGGGTGGCGAGTTATGCCGTTGGTCTGTTATGACCTTCGATTCCCAGTATGGTCAAGAAATTGTGATGAGTATGATCTGCTTCTCTATGTGGCTAACTGGCCGGCTGCTAGAAGAGTCGCGTGGCGCTCTCTGCTTCAGGCGCGAGCCGTGGAAAACCTAGCCTATGTAGTTGGGGTCAATCGAGTTGGTACCGACGGAAATGGACTAGAATATGCTGGCGACAGTCGGGTGATCTCGTTTGATGGTGAGCTATTAAAGGAGAGTGAGCCTTTTCAAGCCACGATCGAATCTGTTTCGCTGAATAAAGACGACCTTATGGATTATAGATCTCGTTTCCCGGCGGCGGCCGATCGTGATGCGTTTACGTTGAGCGGTGTTAAGCGCCGAATCGTTGAGCTTTAACGAAGTTTAAGCGGTCGCATGCAACGATATTCAGGTAACCCCTCTTTGGTGGGTACAATTGCACTGAGGCGGAGCGCACTCTCAAGATGACCCTCTAACTCCTTAGGGAGTGGGTCTTCAAATGGGTCAAATGTCTGAAAGTAATCGATTAAAGGATTTCTAAAGAAATAGAGTGCGGATTCAGCGGTAATTTTGTCGCACAGTGCTTTTGCTTTTCGCGTGCTTCGGGAATCATCAAACGCACCCTTAAGGCGTGCCTCAACGATTAAAATAATATCGGTCTCAGGAGAAGATGAGAGGTAAGCACGCATGCCAATCTGCTCGTCTCGGGTATTAAGAAGATCCGCTATGTTTGGGATTAACTGCTTATCTAGATCAAGGTTGAGTCTGTAAAATCCCATATCAATCAGTGTGACCGGTCTTTCGGCAAGTTGGTAGAAGGCTCTAGCAGAATCATCGGCTTTGAGAGCGCCGCTGGCCAATAACACGGCTGAGATAATGAGGGCTTTTAGAGAGTAGGTGTTCAATTCATATTCCTGATCAAAATTTAGCCTATTTTATTCATTGAACAGGAATAAAAAAAGAGGCCCTAAGGCCTCTTTAGAATATTTATCAGCTCACTCTGTCAATTAGAGTTCACCCTCAACCGTTGTAAGTCCATGAATGGTCCAATCTTGGTAGCCACCACGGTAGTAGTAGATCAGTTCTGCTGGGTAGCCTTCACGAATCATAGCACGAATACCGCTTGGGCTTTGTGGACAGGTGCTTGAGTTACAGAAAGCGTAGATCTTAGTGGTAACGTCTGCACAGCTCCAACCCTCACCCTCTTTCTCACAACCGAATTGATCCATGTTCATGGCAACTTCAGTGTATGGAATGTTGATAGATCCGGGGATGGTACCTAGTTGAAGAACGTGATCTTTCATACGCATATCAACGATCATGTTGTTCTCTTTACCAATCGCTTCGATCACATCGATCTCACCAACGGGCGTTACACCTTCTGCAGGAACCATGGGTTGTAGGTAACCTTTAATCAACGCAGGTGGAGTTTTAACTCGAGTGATCTCCATTGGGCCGTCTTCAAGTTCAACGGTATAAGCGTTCATTTTGTCCCATAGCTGGATGTGTTCGTCGCTGGCGATTGCAGTTAATGTGGTACCTGCAAATACCGCAGCGGTTGCGATGCTTAAAAGCTTTTTCATCATCTTTCCTCAGTGTTAATAGCGACCCTTACTATTTATAACCATAAATAAGAGCCTTATTACCATTATCCTCTTCTGCTTTGAAAAAGTCTTATTAATTTTGAACCTCTGCTATTATTCTTTGATCGAACACATACACCTGCAGGGCTTAGCATGAAAAAACTGACACCACTCTCTTTAGCCGTACTTTTGATGACAGTCTCAAGCTCTTCAATGGCAGAGATGTCCGTTGACCACAGTAAAATGACTCAACAGGATCATGAGATGATGATGAAACATCTCGGCATGGCTGAAGAGGAGGCCATGCCTGTCGTCAATGACCAGAGAGAACTCGTGTTGTTCCCTGAAGCTGAATACCATCTTACTTTGCAGAATATGCGAGACCACCTGAGAGGGGTTAACCTAGCCCTAATGAATCTGGCCTCTGGAGACTATGTTCAGGCTGCAGAAGCGATTGAGCAGCATCTTGGTTTTGGCAACAGTCACGGCGCCAATGGTCTGCATTCAGCTCGAGAGTATATGCCTCCTGGTATGCAGATGTTGGGTCACGGGATGCACACGAAAGCTAACGCGTTAGCGACGACGCTCAGGGATGCAGAGATTACCGAAGAGAGTCAGGAGATTTTTTTGAAAATGGCCGATCTTACATCGCAGTGTGTTGCCTGCCACGATGCGTATCGGTTGGGCGCCGAGTAGAACCTATAGCTAGTTTGCAGCGTTTGAGCTAACAGGTGATAGCACACCACCCACATCAACCGCCCCTATTGCAACGTTTACTATGGCGTTAGTGCCAACATCAGCAAGTATCTGCTCTTCTTTGAGAGGATTCTTGCCGCAACTCTCCAACATGTTGGATGCATTTTTGCGATCGACATAGTCCAAGGCTGCGTTGGCCCCGATGATGATGGGTGCCAATCCAACGGTCGCTACTGTCAAAATGGGCGTTGCTATATTACGTCCCCATTTCAACTTCTCATGCTCAGTGACCGTAGACATAGATGATTCACACTGGGCAGTGACTACATCACCATTGATACGAAGCTTATGAGCTGTGTCGTAACTCACGCTTGAGCATCCGCTTACCAGCAGTGTTGAGCAGATTAAAGAGGTTGCGATGATTCTCATTAGAGTTTGCTTTTGTACCATTAATGAACATTGTGACACTTATCTATATAGAGATAGGTTTTCCTGAAAAGTTCCCTAAGTTATTAATTTATTTTAAAAGTGACTCAATATTTACACCCTTTCGTATTCTGCTTTAATACACTCAATGTACCTAATTAATCTTAGGAGTTTGTTTATGCGTCTATCTATCTGCCCTCTAGCATTTACAGTCTGGTTATCGATGCTCGCTTCCGTCGCTTATGCTCAACGAGTCCCTGATCTTGAGCGTGAACAACGGATGGTGGATGAGATTGTTGATGTCATCTTTGATGGCGACCCTATAGAACTCAGTGACGGTGATCGGGAGTTTCTGGCCATCTTTATGGAGGCTGACGAGCCAAAAGGGACAGTAATCATCGCTCATGGGCGTGGTTATCACGCCGACTGGGAGAGTGTTGTAAACCCTTTACGAGTGGGATTGGTTGAAGCGGGCTGGAATACGCTCAGTATTCAACTTCCGGTGCTGGAAAAGAGCGCTAAATATTTTGACTACGTCGATATCTTTGATGCAGCTGCTCCTCGTTTCCAGGCTGCGACTGAGTTTGCGGGAGAGCAGGGTGGTAAAGTTGTTCTGCTTGCTCACAGTTGTGGTTCACACATGGCGCAACGCTGGATTAAGAACCAACCTGAATCCAGTTTAGCCTCCTTTGATGCCTATGTCGGAATCGGCATGGGAGCCACCGACTATAAACAGCCGATGGTCGAACCTTTTCAGCTCGATAAAATGCCAATGCCAGTCTTAGACCTTTATGGTAGTGAGGATTTCCCGGCTGTTATCAGAAAAGCGCCTGAACGTCTGGCTATGCTGGAAAAAGCAGGTAATCCAAAGTCAGCACAGTTGGTTGTTGAAGGGGCAGAGCACTACTTCAAGACTCATAAATCGGAACTGGTCGAGACTGTTTCAGAGTGGCTTGGGAAACTTTAATCCTTAGGATTTAAATCTTCCATCAGTTTTCTGCGCATTGCAGTTGCCTCTTTAAGAAGTTGTAACTGGCGTTGGCACTCGCGGCATTTGTGGCACATCATCAAGTGAGTCACTAACCAACTTCTGTTACCAAAAGCTAAGTCGGTATCCAGAGCTTGGGACATTAATTCGGTCGCGTGTTTACACGATGTAATACTGTTCATGCTCGCGCTCCTTGATCTTGAAACCAGCTCTTCTCAAGGCAGCTTCTTAGCTTCAATCTCGCTCTGTGAAGCAGTGTCCAACAGTTTGCTTCACTGATCGACAGTGACTCGCAAATCACACCAGTCTCTAGACCTAACAGTTCTCGCATTGAGAAAATTCGAGCGCTGTTGGCCGGTAACTGATAGACGCAAATATCAAATATCTGCCAAAAGTGATCATTCTCCAGACCTGCTTCTGGATTAGCCCATTTGTTGGGCTCTTTGTTGGGTGCCCAGTGCTGTTTGTTGTCAAAAAGTTCAGAGTTTGGGTCTGGCATATCGACGTATTCAAAAGGCACTATTCGTTTTTTATCCCGATAGGCGTCCAGCAATTTATATCGCAGGATGCTAAATACCCAAGTTTCAAACTTGGAACTTCCTTTAAATTGCTCTTTTTTATGCCATGCCGCCGTTAACGTCTCTTGAACAACGTCCTCTGCATCATCAGCGCCATTCAGATGCATGTTTGCGAAGGCGAGTAGCTTTGGACGAATCGCTGACAGTTTTGATTCTACCGAGTCGCTCTGTTCAACCTCTTTCTCTATTACGTCATTCATGATCACTAATAACCTTGTGCCCTTATCAACAGTGTAGGCGTTTTTTTAGCCAATAATCGATACTTATGTAACGTCCACTCCCGGTAAACATTAAAACCAGAAGCATAATGAAGTAGGTGGCAGCAAATTCTATGCCATTGTTTAAGATCACAAATCGCCCATTCTCAGTGAGCCAATCATAATGACCATAGGTTTCAAGTAACTCCCTACCTTTAATCAGTTGTTCACTCGCTGCAATGACACGCTCATTGGCTAACCAACTAGAGGCGTCCGAAATAGCTAGCCAACCATTTGGCCAATGGACAGTCCATGCAGCGACTAGCATTGTGACCATCAAAGGGATAGTGAACAGACGAGTAGCGAAGCCTAAGATGAGCGCAACTCCTCCAAAAAACTCCGCTCCCCCGGCTAAGGCGGCCATCAAAGTGGGCATGGGTAATCCAAGCCCCCACTCGCTGTTTGCAAACCAAGCAACGGTCTGATCAAAATGGTTGAGTTTATTCCATCCAGCCTGCAACAGAATGGGTGCAAGATAGGCTCGTAGAAGTAGGGGAGCTAGCCAATCGCCGTGCTGAATGAAGTTAATGGTTTTATTATGATATTTAACGAGACAACTAACGTTCATATGATGAATCCTTCGTTTGATGCAGTGCGCCAGCGACCGAACCTGATTGATACCATTGAATGGTTTGATCAACACCGAATTGTTTAAATGATTCTGTACAGTCAGTGCCTAACTGGAGTGCTAAATTTTCTAATTGCTGCTCTAGAGTTTGTTCTGACTCAATCAGCGATTGAAACAGTAGTGCTGAACTAGCGGTTAATAGATCGAAGCAGATCTGCTCATTCCAACTTCGATAGATGAGAAGATGAGTCGTCTCTCTATAGGGTTCAAAACCAGGCCGCATTAAATGCACTGGGTATTGATAAACCGCGAGCTGAGAGACTGGTGATACAGTAATAATTGAATCGAGCTGGGGCGTTGTGCCTTTTTTTATCTGAGTGATCTCTCCATCGAGCTTCAATTCAAGCCACTCGTAATGCATCAACTCAATCAGATGTGTTGGAAAGTCACTACTCTCTTTGTCGATGAAGGAGAGGAACTCAGTCGAAATGTCTGTGAATAGTGGTGAGTGGCTGTGATGATGAGTCAAAAATTGCTGGATTGAGCTCTGCCACAGCTGTTCACTCAAAAGGCTCTTAGTCACCGGGAAAGCGGTGCTGATGAAAGCATGGATATTATTTAAAAAGAGCTCTTGATAGATCGTCATTCTGATCGAATCATACCGATGCTTTTGATCTGGGTTTCTGATCGCTTGTCCAAACTCAACGACTGAATCGCGGTACTGGCTAGGCGGCTGCATAGTCATGTGACACCTCTCGTTGAAGAGTGCGAATGATCTCGGTCTCTTTAAGCAGGTCGACCATAGGTGGGATGTTGAAATCTCGCTCTAACAGAGTTGAGTGAGCACCATGTTGCCGGTAGGTCTGCTTTAACAACGCCCATACAGGATCCGCTACAGGGGCGCCATGAGTGTCGATTAAAAGATCTGGCTGCTCGACGTAGTGTCCTGCAACATGAATGTATTCGATCCTATCAGTCGGAAGTGTCTCGATGAACCGGTAAGGGTCATATCCGTGGTTAATACTGTTCACATAAAGATTATTCACATCCAGCAGTAAACGACAGTCTGATTCAGCAAGAATCGCTTTTAGGAACTCCAACTCCGTCATGTCGATCAGCGACGGTGAATAGTATGAGACATTCTCTATGGCGATTGGGCGATTCAGAATATCGCTGGTCTGCCTAATACGCTGAGATATCCACTTAACGCCCTCTTCGGTAAACGGAACAGGCATAAGATCATAGAGATGTCCTTGGTCAGAGCAAGCGCTGAGGTGTTCACTGAAATGTTCGATGTTATGCAGGTCTAAAAAAGCTTTTACCTGTTTGAGAAATGCGGTATCCAGTGAGTTTATTCCACCCAGCGATAGAGAGAGTCCGTGTGCTCTGAATGCGTAAGCTTCTGTAAACGCTCTGAACTCTCTTCGTAAGGAAGGACTAACGTGAAGCCAGTTCTCTGGAGCGACTTCAAAGTAGTTAATTGGATACTCTGTCTGTGGGTTTAGCTCGGTGATATGTTCTCTGCGAAAGCCTAACCCAACCTCTGCACTCGCACTGTTTGAATCGTGTTGTAACATGGTCAATTACTCCGTCAGTCACTTAAAAGGGACCTTTGCTGTGGTGCATTAGGCCCCATAGCTATTAGCCTGTAGAGCCACATTTCCCTTCGCCGCACTTGGCTTCAGTGGACTTTTTATCAGAACCACACTTGCCCTCACCACACTTTGCTTCCTGTTTCATTTTGTGTTCACACTCTTTACTCATGTCGTCACAAAGTGCTTTTTTCGCTTTGTTTTCCCCACATTTTCCCTCGCCACATTTAGCCTCGGCGTGAGAGCTTGCAACCTGCATATAACCTTGTGGCAGCGTTTGGCTTGAGAATGGATTGGTTTGAGCGGCGTTAACGGACATCGCTGTAGTGAGCAACAGAGCCGAAGAGGTCAGACCTAGAAGTTGTGAATGTTTCATAATGATCTCCAAAAATAGGTATTGAACGTTTTGTTCAGTACTTAGTCGTGAGACTTTGGAGATCCTTACACATTTTTTTAGTTGCGGTAGAGAGTCTTAATTAGATGGTAGCCAAAACGGGTTTTGATAGGACCATGAACCTTTAGAATAGGGCGTTTAAAGACCACATCATCGAAGGCTTTGACCATATCGCCACGATGAAACTCACCGAGGCTGCCACCTTTCTTACCTGATGGGCAGATAGAGTGTTTTTTAGCGAGTTGATCGAACTTCTTACCCTTTTTAAGCTCAGCTAAAATCGCCAAAGCTTCCTCTTTGGTCTTTACCAAAATGTGTACTGCAGATGCGGTGGCCATAGTCTCTCTCGAATGGTTATGTTGTGAATTCTATCAGATCTACTCTAGCGCTTCTGCTAAGGTGGCGGTAAAACTTAACTGGTTCGGTAGAGGTGTTAGGTCAGATCGAGAGACGGTTTTTAACGGTTGGAACTGCAGATCCGCCAACACGATTTCACAGCCATCCTGAATTCGACGTTCAATGAAACCTTCCAACGCCGACAGTCCGCCGGCATCCAGTATCGATACACCATCTAGGTATAAGATGATTTTTTGTTTTCCTTGGCTTAGGTGCTCTAGTTGGTCAAAGACTCGGTCAGCGGCGGCAAAGAAAAGCGGTCCGTTGATTTTGTAGACGGCGGTTCTTTCAGAGAGCGGCTTAGGGACATGTTTACGCACGCCACTGATATCTTTTACTTGAGTCATCTGTGCTATGTCTCGCATGAAGAGCAGTGCCGCTAGCACGACGCCCGCGCAAATGGCGATCACCATGTCAAAGATGACGGTCAGCGAGAAGCAGCTAAACAGAACCAAAACATCACCCAAATTGGCCTGTCGTACTAACTTAATCGCTTTTGGCGCTTCACTCATGTTCCAAGCAACCAGAAGGAGCATTGCGGCCATGGTTGCCATAGGAATCTTCGCTAACCAAGGAGCGAGCAATAGGATAGCTGCCAGTACGACCAGCGAGTGTATGATGGCGGCAATTGGGGAGACCGCACCAACTCGATAGTTAGTAGCCGATCGAGCCAGTGCAGCGGTTGCTGTGATACCACCAAACCAAGGCGTTACCAGGTTGCCGATCCCTTGACCCAGTAGCTCACCGTTGGAGTGATGTCGTTTTTGACTCATGCTATCCAGTACAACCGCGCAGAGCAGTGACTCAATGGCGCCTAACATCGCGATTGAGAACGCGGCAGGCAGTAGTTCAATGACCAGCGATAAGTTCCAATCAAGAGGGATGCCGTCAGGGCCTGGTTGCTGCCAAGGCCATCTGAGGCTGGGTAAAACAGGAGGTATGCCTGCTCCAGAGGTGCCATCAGGTAATAGATAGTGAAAGCGGGTGCCAATGGTCTCTATCTCGTTAAAGCCCCATAGAAAAGCCGCTAAGGTTCCGACAATGGCCGCTGGAAGATAGGTTGGGATAGGCGTCTTAAGTTTTGGCCACATGATCAATGAGGCCAGTGTCACCAATCCGACAACGAGCTCCCCGGTGTGAATGGCAGGAAGGTGGGCAAACAGGGTGACAAGCTTGGCAAAGAAGAACTCAGGCATCTCAGTAATATGAAGGCCTAAGAAATCATTGAGTTGCAGCACTGCGATAACGACGGCGATGCCACTGGTGAAGCCGAGAGTCACCGGTTCGGGTATGTACTCAATTAATCGACCCAACCTTGCGAAAGCAAGCGTGAGCATAATGAAACCGGCCAGAAGCGTTGCCAGTAGAAGTCCATTCAAGCCGTAACTTTGAGCAACTGGATAGAGTATGACTACGAATGCAGCCGTTGGGCCTGAAACGCTGTATCTAGAACCACCGGTTAAAGGGATCAAGATACCGGCAATGATCGCTGTATAGAGACCGAACTGTGGAGGTACACCGCTGGCAATGGCGAGTGCCATAGAGAGCGGGATTGCGATGATCCCGACGGTTAAACCGGCGAGTAGATCTTTAATGAAATGATCAAAACGGTACCCCTCTTTAAAGACTTCACGCAGTGCAGTGAAAGGGAGTACTGAATTCAAACGTGATCGATGTGGCATGTCAGTGAGGACCGTATAGATCGTGTAAGATCCTCACAATTTATAAGGTTTTGAGTGAACTAGCTATCGTCTTTTAGTCGTTGCTGCTGTCAACACAGGTGTCACAGTGCTCTTTGAAAATACCAACTTTTACCAGCACCGAGTGGAACCAACAGCCGGCACACCATCCTGCAGCAGCTTCAAGCCACATGAAGGTTAGACAGAGAGGAATGGTCACTAGAGGTGTCCAGCGAGGCATCCAGTTTTGAGTGGTTGTCAGCAGTTCACTTCCTGTGAGGCTGTTTACAAATTCGGCAACCGGTACCGGGTTGAAGAACAGAAGGCAGGCGGCAACCAGTGCGGTACCAATCTTCCAAGCAAACTTCTTAGGCTGGTATGGGCGGTAGACCGGTTTGTGGTGACGGTTCATAGCACCGGCAATCCAAAACAGGGGGCAGAGCCAGGCTGTGCGTTTGCTTTGGCTTAGCACCATCTCCCAAAGGACATAGAGTAATAGATAAGTTTGTGGGGTCCAGTCGTAGACCTGTCGAACGACTTCGGCGGAGTAGATGATCTGCCCAGCCATATTGGTCTCCCAAGTATCCTCGAGTGTACTGGGATCAACGATGAATGCTGACCCATTGATCGTGTTGTAGAAGATAACAAGAATAGAAACCGGAACTAGGAATAGAAAAGCGGCACGAGTTCTAACAACATTGTCGTTGACCATGTCGTAACTCATTGGGTGAAACAGTGGGTTTCTCATCAGTGATCCTCTATTGTTTTTATATTAACTGTTTCTAATGATAGGCTAGAGACAAGCGTTAATAATAGATGCTGCTTAGGTTAAGTTTTTCTTAACTAGTTTGGTTATAGATCTCTTGGTTATTTATTAACTTTGCTAATATAAGCGGCTCTCCAGCAGGATTATTGGATGGCTAAGTTTCAAATCATCGTCGGTACCGTTTATGGTTCTACTATTGAATTGGCTGATGAGTGTCAGGATTTTCTGACCGCTCATGGGCATCAGTGTGAATGGTTAGATACACCCGAGCTCTCTGATCTTGATCCGTCAGCTTACCTGCTGATTATGACGGCATCGACGGGCATGGGAGACATTCCAGACGGTTTGATGCCCCTCTACTGTGACCTTTTAGATGAAGAGCCCGATTTAACGCATCAGCGCTTTGCATTGGTAGGGTTAGGGGATTCAAGTTATGACTATTTCAATGGGGCGGCCAAACGACTGTTTGAAGTGTTTACGAATCTGAAAGCTCAATCGCTGGTCGAGCCGCTCTATGTTGATGCCAATGAAGATCCTGAGCCGGCAGAACCTGTTATGCGTTGGCTAGCGAGCTGGATCGATCCGTCGGAAGGTTAGATTGATTCTCGGTTGCTTAACGCGAAGACGTTTTGGCACTGAGTGCTCCCAACACTCTTGAACGCCTGTGTTCATGATCAGCAGAGAACCGTGGCTGAGCTCAAAGTCGACGTTCTCTTTTCTACTCTTTAAATCTCGAAATCGAAAGGTGCGAGTGCTTCCAAGTGATAGTGACGCAATGACAGGCTGTTCGCCCAGTTCTGGCTCGTTATCACTGTGCCACCCCATACTGTCGTGCCCATCTCGATAGAGGTTACAAAGCACGGCATTAAATGAGTGGTTGGCCGTTGACTCGATTTTGTCTTTAATGGATTCGATAATGTTCGGAAAGCCGCTACCCTCCATCGTCAGATTAGAGTAACGATAACGAACCCCTTTTGATGCTACAAAACACTGGAGTCTTGGAATAGAGTGGCTTTTTCCATAGAGGGTAATACTCTCTTGGCACCACTCTAAAGTGTTTGTGAGCTCCGTGAGCAGTTCATCTGCTTCACAAGCAGTCAGAAAATCCTCGATCAGTTCAACGTTTAAACGACTCTTCATTACAGTTGTTCGAGATAGCTCAACAATTGCGCTGCGATGATCGATGTCAGATCTAATGAGTTCGTCTCATGAACAATGCTGTTGCAGGTGTGAATATCGGCAATATCTTTCAATAGTGCATGTGCATCCTTAGCAAAAATGCCGTGTACCCCGATGATCAATGGTTTGCCCATCTCTGCTGACTCCAGATGTTCGATGGTGGCCAGCATGGTTCTGCCACTGGAGATAATGTCATCGACTAATACAGGACGATATCCTTTGTATTGAGCCAGTTCAGGCTCCGTAATAGAGACATCGTAATCACCAGATCGCTCTTTCAACAGGATCTGATAAGGGCGATTGGATGCGTTGGCGATGGCGGCAACCCATTGTTCACTCTCTTCATCTGGGCCGATCAACAATAAGTTATCGGTTTGAGTTTTTAGGAACTCGGTAATCACCGTTTGTGCCGTGCAGACCATACCGTTGAGTGTGTATACCGCGTCCAATGTTGGATAGCGGTGTAGGTGTGGATCGACCGTAATGAGTGCATCAAAGGCGAGGGATAGATGCTTAGCAAAGTGCTTAGAGGTGATCGACTCGCCAGTATGAAAACGTTTGTCTTGGCGCATATACGGAAGATAGGGTGTGATTAGGCAGATATGGCGAGCGCCTAGTTCTCGCGCGTTTTCGGCAAAACTCAGTAGTGGAAAAAGTTTCTCATTGGGTTGGTAGAGGTCACAGAAAATAACCACGTTAGATTGTGCTACGTCGGTATCCACCCTAAGAAACGTCTCCCCATCAGGGAAGTGACGGATTTCAAATTGACCTGGTGAGAGACCGGTCGCTTCAGCAAGTTTATCCGGAATAGGGTGGCTTGGAGATAGATTAAATAGAATGGAGTTTTTCATAAGTCACCTATTCACCAAAGGTTAAAATTTGCAGGTGTGATTGCAGATAGTCAACCGCATAGTTGAGCTCGCCGATGTGTTCTGCATGAATCGTAAGCATGGGTTGTCCGCGTTTAATCTGATCGCCAACTTTAACATGTAGATCAACCCCCGCCGCTGCATCAGCTGGCGCTCCGGCCAACTTGGCGACTTTGGCTAGGATACGATTATCAACGGTCGCTAAAGAGCAGTCTTTTTCAGCCAGCATCTCATAACGATAGTGGGCTATCGGCGGTTCTTTCATAGTGCCTTGTGCTTCACAGATAGCAACAAACTTGTCCCAAGCTTTCCCCGTAGTCACCAACTCCCTAGCCAGCTTTTCACCTTCGCCCGGTGTTACTTTGCCGCTTAGATCGAGCATTGCTCCGGCTAGGTAGACCGCTCGATTTAACAGATCTTGAGGCGCCTGCTCATCACACTTTAACACTCTGACAATGTCGCGTGCTTCAAGCGCCGGGCCAATTCCCTCACCGACCGGTTGAGTTCCGTCTGTTTTAACAATGGCTAAAGTGACACCTAAGTTATCAGCCACCCGTTTAAAACTGTTTGCTAGCTTATCGGCGGCTTCATCATCTCTAACCTTAGCGGTAGGGCCTACTGGAATGTCGATCAAAACGTGGGTCGCGCCTGCGGCTACTTTTTTTGATAAAACAGAGGCGATCAGCTGCCCTTCACTATCGATATCGAGTGCGCGTTCTACTTGAATGAGAAGATCGTCAGCAGGACTCAGTCTTACTGACCCTCCCCAAGCAAGGCAGCCACCCTCGGAGTGTACGACCTCTCGCATCTGATCTAACGTAAGGCTGACATCTGTGAGCGTCTCCATGGTGTCAGCCGTACCGGCCGGCGAGGTGATTGCCCGTGAAGAGGTCTTAGGAATAGTTAATCCTGCAGCGGTTAATATTGAGACCACAATGGGTGTGGTGCGGTTACCGGGTAAGCCGCCGACACAGTGTTTATCCAGGACCTGTTCCAACCCCCAGTCGATGGTGCTTCCGGCATTAATCATCGCGCGAGTCAGTGAGGTGATCTCTTCATCATCTAGCTTGTCATCACCACAGGCCGTAATAAAGGCGGCTAGGTAAACATCAGCATAACGTTCATCAACGATGTCATTGATAATTTCGCTAAACTGCTCTTCATTCAATTTATGGCCATAGACCTTTGCTCGAACATGCGACAGAGAGTGCACAGGCCTTGGGTGAGACAGCCATATGGACTCATGTCCTATCAGTTTAAGTTTTTCCCAAGCAGATTCAGATAAGCCAATTTCGCCCTCGTCGATCAGGTCTCCTGTTACGATGTTAAGGGTGGCGATCATGTGATTTTGCTCAGTAGAGACCAGAACGCGCGTTAAGCTATTAAATCCTTCAGATTTGCAGACAGAGCTATCAGAACGAAGATAGATGTTGGGTTCGTGGTGTGTATCAATCCCTAAACGGCGTGCCCTTAAAGGGTTCATTTTCTCTGGAAACATAAGTCACTCTTATACTAAGACTCAATTCAGTCTACTTAAAAACTGAATACTTTCCACAAGAGTTCAAACAGTAATGATGTTTCTACTGTTATGGATCAAATGGCGCTGTTAAAATGATAAATCAATCTTGAGAGTGTATTAATGAGCGAATTACCTGAACAGCCTCTATTTGTCTCCCCATCCCTTGCATCTAAGTATGGTGTGGATGGTGCTCTGCTGTTGGGTCTAATTGAACAGTATCGTCTGATGGTAAGGGCGGATGAATTAACTCTCTCATTTTCGTCGTTGCAGGCGCGCTGTCCTTTCTGGAATGATGCACAGTTGCTTGAGCATCTCTACACACTGGCATCCGAATCTCTATTTGGTCTACAAGTGTCGGGTGACCAACTGCTGATTAGTTTTGAAAAGGGTGCTTCGCACTCCGTTGCCATGCCTGCAACGAAACAAGCCCCGATAGCCAGCCAACCGACAGCTGCTCGACCTCAAACTCATCGTTTGCCAAACTCTAGACAGAATGTGCCGCCAAGCTTCGGTGGAGGTTGGCGTCGATCAACTAATGAGTTGGACGAAATTTTTGAAGCGGCTGAACAGAAACGCAAACTTCAAATTCGTATGGATGTCTCTTGGAGGCCTGATCAGAGTTTCTATCAATTGCTTCAGCAGCACGGCATCGAAGCTCAATTTGCGGAGTCGCATCTTGACGAATTCACACTCTACTATCTGGATAAACTTGATCACCAGAGCGTTTGGAACCAGAAATTCCTAGCCTGGGTAAAACGCGCCGTTCGCGATCAAGAGAGTCGTTCGGCTAAAGCTGAACGTTTTAACGAATCTTCACAGGCCGGTGGGCAGCATGAAAAAAGTCGACGAGATACTCGGGAAAACCGAAAACGGGTTACCGCAGCCGTCATGGACCTCAAAAACCTCGACTGGTAATCGTGCACTCAGCACGCCGGAATATGAGGCGCCACAACGCGAGCTGATCAGCCAAGAGACCAAAGCGATGGTCAACATGGTGTTTGCTCGTTTTATGGCGATCTATGGCCATAAATTCAAAAGTGCTTTTGAAACCGAGCAGGAGATTATGATTGCCAAACGTGAGTGGGCAATGAGCATCTCTGGCTATGGTGAAAATGAACTGGTAGCGGCTATTAATCGTTGTAAAGAGACGTTGGCTTGGATGCCATCCATCTCAGAGTTCCTCAACATGCTAAAAGAGGTTGGAGCAGACTTTGGCCTTCCCAGTAGTTATGAGGCTTACCAAGAGGCTTGTCGATACGCGGGCGATCATCTTCATGATTGGTCTCACCCTGCTGTATATGAGGCTGCCAAGCAGACCGGTTGGTATGAGATTCGAGGGGAATCAGAAGCCAATATCTACCCGCGTTTTCGATACTATTACGATATGATCTCAAAGCGTGTGCGTGCTGGTGAGACGATTGATCAACCGGTGCCTGTTGCGATTGAAGACAAAAGCGAAGTGACGCATGCAACCACCATGCTCGAGTTTGCTAAAACTCATCAGATCGATGAGGCTGAAGCCTGCAAACTGCTCTATTACTTGACCCTGCCTGAGGGCTCCAATGTGCGCTCGCGACAGTACCAGCAGAGTCTAGCAACAGCTCAAGATCGTGGTTGGACGCTGCCCACTACTCAATAGCCAGATCCAAAAGAACTATTTTCTCCCAAGAAAGCGTTTAAGGTGCTTCGATACTTTCGAGGCATTTTGATCGCTGATTAGTTGGTCAAACAGCTTACTCCACCCCAGAATCGATACCGAAAAGAGAAAGCCTAGTTTCACATCATCAAACACAATGGCAACCAGGGTCATCGTGATCATTGTGGCAATGACCGAGACGATAAACACCTCTAACTGGCGAGGTCTAAAAAACTTCCAATAGATGAAGAAAGCGACCCCTGCGATAATGATGAAAAAGTGCATCGGTTACTCCTTAATCTCTGGCTCGAGTTGCTCTTTGAGCTGCTTGATCAGGTTCGCAGGCAGATCCTTTACTGTCAAAGTTTCACTGTTTGGATCGAAAGAGATCGATTTTCCAAGCGATTCATTGCTGAAGCTGATCGATACCTCACGCGTTCTACCCGTATAGCGAACGTATTTTTTCAGACTGGCGCGATCGGGAATGAACTGCTCTTTAAGTTCTGGGGCTTCAGAAGCGATGTATTGATCAAACCCAACCTCTTGGTCGCTTTCAACCGAGGCGGTTAGGTCACGATAACTAACGGACTCACCCGCTTTGGATTGCTCTATACAGAACTCGGCAACCTCTTTCTGATAACGTTTACCAGCCTCTTCCGGCATATTGGCGCTGTAGTCACGAACCACCTCCATGAAGCGCTCTGTGTCAGCTTGGGTATCCACCGTATCGAAGAAGCCAATAAACTCTCCCAAAGCTCGAGTGGCAGAGCGGTCACCAAAACCGAAGCCTAAGGTTAGGTAGCGACTGGCGCTAGGGTCAAACAGGCGCTTTAGATCGATGCAGCAACAGAGCCCCATTTTTGAAAACTCAATCTGTTCTGATTCAATCAGCTCATTGCTCTCATCAAAACACCAACCATCGGTCTGTTTTAATTGCGCTATCCAGAGTTCGTGTAGGTCAGTTTCATCTTGCTCGATGAACGCCCAGTAACCATCAGTCTCTAAATCCTCAGTCTCAAACATCACCGCTAACAACTCGATCACTTTGGAGCTGAATTGAGTTAGGTCTAGACCCTTCTCTTGCCAGTTCAGCAGTAGTCCTTTGAAGCTCGTTGCTTCATCCGCAAAGCGGCCATATCGCTTGGTGGCCCTGCGGGTGAAGACCTGATCGATTTCGTTTAGCAGTTTTCGGGCATTCAGTTCTGACCCTATAGGTTGCTCTTTCAGGTGAAATGACTGATCGCCAGTCTGACGAGTTAATCGGTGAGCGATAGCGCGAACACTGTTCATTGCAAGAGCCTATTGTGGTTGGCGAAAGTGTGGGCCGAACATTAGATCGGTTGCCTGTTTCAGTGCATCGGACACCGAGGATGAGCGAAGCGCTTGAACCATCAATACTCGATGAACAGGCAGGTACATTAGGTCTGCCAGGATGCGACTGAAGGCGTTCTGCCCAGCATCACACTGGGCTAACGCTTCTAAAAACAGAGTTAGAAGTGTTGGCTCGAGCAGCGCGTTTTCACAACGGGTAGCGATCGCAGCGAGCAACTCAGCACTCTGTGCTGCTCTGCTATTAAGAACAGCTTCAATCGCCTGATGCGTATGACTTTCTGTTTTAGCACTTGAGAGCGCACGGACAAGAAGCGAGATGAGCACTGGGTCTCTGTTTTCGTTTAATGCCTCTGTTAGCTGCTGCAACAGCATTTTGGATAGATCGCTGCTAGGCTTTGCGTGCTCAAGCAACCCAAGAACCTGTGCGTGTAAGCCTTCTGGAAGCTGATTGAGTGCGTTCACAAGAGTGGCTTCATTACCGGACTGTTCAAGTCTTACAACAAAATCAGCCAAGCCCTGAAGTGACAAGTTCTCCCAGCCTGTATCAAGGTTGGGTTGGCTGATAAACTGCTGCACAGGCTCATAATAGGCAGATGCTGCTTGCTGGTTATCTAGAGCCGCTTTCGCATGAAACAGTGCCATCTTTTCATCGATTGGTTTAAACGCGAAAGGATTCTCCTTTAGGCTGTCTTCTGTCGGAACACCGTCGATACTGGATTGAACGTTTTGCAGGAGGCGATTGACGATATCATCACGAACAGCGCTGAGCAGAAACCCTTGCTCATCGAGCGGTAACTTTAAAAACCAGACGGCATTCTCATCTGCAGACTCAGGATTCCAAAGTAGGAGAGCTATCCAGGCGTGCTGCAGATAGGGAGTAGGGTAAGGGGTGGCTTGAGTCTCGATGCGTTCAAACTCGTCAGCACTGAATGCCCTGATGCGACGGCCGAGATCGTAGATACGCATCGCGGTTCCGGCCTGTTTGAATAGTGCGGTTAAGGTTACCTGTTGATCGCTCATCGCTGACTCCATTTTCTGAGCGCGCGATTTTACCATGTCGGCGAGCGAATCACAGGTTGCCGAGAAGAATCCTCTCTTCTGCCTGCTCAATTTCACGTGGAGAACCGTTCAGAATCAATGTATCGCCTTCATTAAGTAGAAGAGTACCCGATGGATTGTCGATCTGCTCACCCTGTTGAATCAGTGAGCTGATCTCTAATTCTAGGTCGAGGGCGTCCAAGGTTTTGCCACAAGCATAAGCGTTTTCAGAGAGAGTAACCGCGTGCTTTTGAATCACTCGGCTTGGGTCTAAATCCGCTTTTAGGGATTGTCCGCCATGCACGAAACCATGCAATATCCGATAGCGTTGTGATCTAACGGTACGAATCCGCTCTTTGATGATATCGGCGGGTACATCCAGCAGTGTGAGGACGTGAGAGACCAACATTAGGCTACCCTCAAGCGCCTCCGGCACCACCTCTGCTGCGCCGTATATCTGAAACTGCTCTAAGTGATAATCATCCTGGGTTCGAACGAGTACTGGGATGTCACCGAATTCACGTTTAATTTGTTTTAATGTCTCAAGGCTAGACTTGGGGTTAGGCAGCGTCAGAATAATAAGACGGGCCTTCGCAGCGCCCAAGCCTCGCATGATATCGACCCGTTTGGCATCGCCGTAATAGGCGGGCTCACCGGCTGAAGAGGCCTCTTTAATACGAACCGGATCAGGATCAATGGCTACGTATTGAATCCCCATCTGTTTCAGAAAACGAGCCACAATCTGCCCAACACGACCGTAGCCACAAATGATGACATGGTCGGCTAGATCGTGATGTTGGCTGGCGGCAGTGGCATGCTGATGTTCTGGAACAGACTCAGCGCTGTTTGCGGTTGGGAAAAAGCGTTCTGCAATCCAATCGGCTTTATCTAACAGGATAGGTGTAATGACCATCGAAATGATAATGGTGGAGACTAAAACAGCGTTTAGGTCACTGTCGATCACATGATAGGTCAAAGCAACCGCGAGTAGGGCAAAGCCAAATTCACCGCCCTGAGCCAGGCTGATGCCTGCTTTTAAGGAGGTGTTTGCGTTATTGCCGAACAGACGACCTAGCAGCAAAATAACGACGGTTTTTGCCGTGACCAACATCAGAGTCGTTAAAATAACCCAGTGGATATTTTCAACCAGTGCAGACAGATCAAGCTGCATACCCACAGTGACGAAGAAGAGTCCTAGCAACACATCTCTGAATGGGCGAATGTCATTCTCAAGTTGATGCTTAAAATGACTCTCGCCCAACATCATGCCCGCTAAGAAGCCACCTAAAGCCATTGATAGGCCGGCTGCGTGAGTAATCCAAGCCGCTGTCATAGCGGTGACTAGTGCAACTAGAACAAAAAGCTCATCCGAGCGCTCACGTGCAACCTCATTAAACAGTGCGGGAAGAATTTTGTGCCCAAGAATGAGAAGGAGTAGGAGTAATCCAGCGCCTTGCAGTAGAGGCCAGATTATGGATTCGCTACTTTCAGCGGTGCTGGTTCCAAGCGCAGGGACTAAGATCAGAAAGACGACAGCGGCAATGTCTTGAAATAGTAGAATCCCAAAGGATAGTTGCCCATGCGGTTGGCCTAGCTGCTGGAGTCGGATGAGCTCCTTGGTCACGATGGCCGTTGAAGATAAAGCTAATGCACCGGCGAGAACAATGGATGGTGCCAACTCCATCCCCATGAGTAGTGATAAGCCGATGAAAATAGCGGAAGTGGTAATTACTTGGGCTGAACCTAAGCCGAGAACGGTCTTGCGCATGGCAATCATTTTCGGCAACGAGAACTCTAGACCCAGCATGAAAAGGAGGAATACAACGCCTAGCTCTGAAAGCAGCGCCATCTGATCGGGGTGCGCAACTTGAAGTGCAAACGGGCCAATCAGGGCGCCCATAGCTAGGTAGGCGAGAATGGCGGGTAGTTTCAAGCGTCTAAACAGGGTGGTGGCTACAACGGCACCAATAAAAATAAGCAGTATCTGTTCAAATAGACCGTAGCTTTCAGCCATTACTATCCCCGCTGAGTGCTCTATCGAGTTGTTGAATCTGAGCGATTAAGTGCGTGTTCTCTTTACGACTCTTCAGTGCCTCTTCGGCATAAGGGTGAATAGCACTGGAGTCGGGAAGAGGAATGTTTGTTTTTAAAAGGGCTTCAAGCCTAGGGATCAAAATCCACTGCAACCACTGAGTAAACTTAAGCGTGTCGATGCAAAAGGGTTGTTGACTGTTTAACGCTTCCTGGGTTGGTGGCGATGCTTCCCAGAGTGATAAACGCACCATCTCATCTCTGATCGCTTCGATCGATCGTGTAACGGCTTGAGCTTTACTCATCGTTGTGTTCGCACTTTGTGATCGCGGCTTTAATGCCGTTGAGTCGTTTAAAGCTGATCTCTTGCGCAGTGCTTAGGAAGTCCAGCATAAAGTCTGACTCTTTCTGCTCTTCGCGGATAGCCGCATAGAGTGTGCACCACAAACCCTCTTCACCTAATGACTTGGCATTGATGAACTGCTTTTCAAGGTACTCGTGCAGTGCCCAGTTTGGCAGTGCAGCCACGCCTCGACCACTAGCAACCAGCTGCACCATCATAACGGTTAACTCCGCCGTGCGAATTTCTTGAGGTTCGATACCTGCAGGATCTAAAAATCGTGTGAACAGATCCAAACGGTTTTGATCGACGGGGTAGGTGATCAAAGTCTCTTCCGATAGATCCGACGGCTCAATCTGCTTTTTAGCGTTGAGTCGGTGTTGGCGGCTTAGCGCTAGCATCGATTCGTAGCTGAACAGTGGAACGTAGTGAATGCCGTTTCTTGGCTCTGGGTCTGAAGTGATAACAAGGTCGATATCACCACGAGCCAGCGCTGGCAGTGGCTGGAATGTAAAGCCGGTTGAGAGATCCATCTCAACTTCAGGCCAATTTTTGCGGAATGAGTCGATGGTTGGCATGAGCCAATCAAAACAGCTATGACACTCAATACAGATATTCAAACGACCGACTTCACCACCCGCTAAGCGAGCAATATCGCGCTCTGCTGTTCGGATCATCGGTAGAATGTCATCCGCCAACGATAGGATGCGTTGACCCGCAGAGGTAAAACGAATCGGTTTGGTTTTGCGGATGAACAGCGAGCAGTTTAGGCGCTCTTCGAGATCTTTGATTTGGTGTGAGAGGGCCGATTGGGTTAAGTGAACCCGCTCTGCAGCTTCGACAAGGCTACCGGCATCTCTTAATGCCACAAGAGTTTTAAGATGTCGAAGATCGATCATGGCTGACTCCGGCTAATTGCATTGAGGCCAGTATAGACCATAACAAGTAAGCAGCCCATGGACTGCTTACTCAAGGGTTAAATGCCTACTAGAAGGAACTCCAGAAGTGCTTTTTGGGCGTGTAGGCGGTTTTCTGCTTCTTGGAATGCAACGCAACGCGGGTCGTCCATCATTTCGTCGCTGACCTCTTCACCACGGTGAGCAGGGAGACAGTGCATGAATAGAGCATCCGGTTTAGCGAGATCCATCAATGCGGTATTTACTTGGAATCCATCAAAACGCTTCAGGCGAAGGGCCTCTTCTTCCTCCTGTCCCATTGATGCCCAAACATCGGTGACAACCAGGTCGCTATCTTTAACGGCCTCTTTAGGATCATGAGTAATTGTGACGCGACCCGGGTTTGCGGCAAGTAGCTCTGCATCTGGCTCAAAACCTTTAGGGCAAGCGACGTTTAAATGGAAGTCAAACTGGCGAGCTGCATTGATGTAGCTGCTGCACATGTTATTGCCATCGCCAACCCATGCCACGGTCTTATCTTTAATGGATCCGCGGATCTCTTGATAGGTCTGCATGTCGGCAAGTAGCTGACAGGGGTGGAACTCATCGGTTAGCGCGTTGATAACCGGAACCTTTGAGTTGGCTGCAAAGGTTTCAACTAACTCGTGGCTAAAGGTACGAATCATCACCACATCAACCATGCTAGAGATGACTCGAGCGCTGTCTTCAATCGGCTCGCCGCGTCCTAGTTGGGTGTCGCGAGGGGATAGGAACATCGCATGACCACCAAACTGTGCCATCCCTGCTTCGAAGGAGACACGCGTTCGCGTAGACGACTTTTCAAAGATCATCGCCATAACGCGATTCTTGAGTGGCTCGTAGATCTCTCCCGCATTGCGCATGCGTTTAAGTTCAATCGCACGATTGATCAGTTTGTTAAGCTCTTCAGGAGTTAGGTCTAGAAGAGTTAAAAAGTGTCTTGTTCCCATAAAAATTAAAACGTCAGCCACAAATATGACTGACGATACCCTAAATAAAGTTAGTTTTGATTACTTTGCAAGTAGCTGATGAACTAGCTCAGATACAGTCTCTATCAGTTGCTCTGCTTCGGACTCAGAGATGATTAGAGGTGGTAGCAATCGAATAACCTTACCTCCTCCATTCACATTGAGCAATAGCTGATTGTCAGAGGCAAGTTTAGCTAAGCCAGTAATGTCAGTCTTGAACTGACAACCGATCATCAACCCTTTGCCTCGTACCTCAACAAATTCCTCAAGGTCGGCAAAGCGAGCGGCCAAACCATCACGAATTTGTTGGCCGCGAGCCATCGCGTTGGCCATCAACTCTTCATCTTGGATGGTGTTGTAAACCGCAAGGGCCGCCGCACATACCAATGGGTTACCACCATAAGTTGAACCGTGGTTACCAGGGCCGAATACATGGTTGCCATGATGTGCAACCAAGCAGGCACCAATAGGTACTCCGTTACCAAGACCTTTTGCTGTGGTCAATACGTCTGGCTTTACACCTTCATGTTGGAACGCAAAATACTTGCCAGTACGGCCATTGCCTGTTTGAACCTCATCCAGCATGAGCAGCCATTCATTCTCATCACAAATGTCACGCAAGGCTTTTAGGTAGCCGTCGGTAGGGACATGTACGCCACCTTCACCCTGAACAGGCTCTACAAGAATCGCCACAATGCTGCGGTTGTTTGATGCGACCTTCTTAATCGCTTCAATATCATCGTATGGGACGCGCACGAATCCACTCAGTAGCGGTTCGAACCCTGCTTGAATGGTGCGATTTCCCGTGGCTGACAGCGTCGCCATGGTGCGGCCGTGAAAACTCTGTTCCATCACAATAATTGACGGGTTAGTGATGCCGCGGTCGTTACCGTATTTACGTGCAATCTTGATTGCCGCCTCATTCGATTCCGCACCGGAGTTGCAGAAGTAGACAGCCTCCATATTGGTCTCGGTACATAACTTTTCGCCCAGCTGCTGTTGCAGTGAGATCTCGTACAGGTTGGAGGTGTGAATCAGTTTAGCGGCTTGTTCGCTGAGCGCTTGAGTGACGGCAGGGTGAGCGTGACCAAGACCAGTGACGGCTATGCCAGAGAGTGCATCCAGATAGCGTCGCCCCTCAGTGTCGAACAACCAAACGCCTTCACCGTGAGTGAAAGCAACAGGTAACCGAGCGTAGGTGGGCATTACAGGGGTCATGGTCATTGAAAGTGTTCTCCGTAAAACGCAAAAAGACAGCCGTGGCTGTCGCTGGAGAGTAATATTATTTTGTGCTTACAAAATAAGCAATCTTAGAGAGGATATAACCGAGTTTTTTACTCAGATTTACTGTATAGTGCGCCCATTCGTTCAATGAGATTTAAGAGGTGAGTTAATGAGCACTTTAGAGACAATTAAAGAACAGATCGAAAGCAATGCCATTCTTCTTTACATGAAAGGCACACCTCGCTTTCCTCAGTGTGGTTTTTCATCACGTGCATCTGAAGCGTTGATGTCATGTAACGAACGTTTTGCTTTCGTAAACATTCTTGAGAATCCAGATATTCGTGCAGAGCTACCCAAGTACGCTAACTGGCCGACCTTCCCTCAGTTGTGGGTTAATGGTGAGCTAGTCGGCGGGTGTGACATTATCTGTGATATGGCAGCGAGCGGTGAACTACAGACATTGGTCTCTGAAGCGGCTAAATCTGAAGAGGGTGACAGCGCTGAGGGTTAATCCCCGCTGACGCTTGTTAGTCCTGCTCGCTCTCTTCTCTGAGGGCGAGCATCATGTCCCATCCCCCCATCTCTTTCCACTGATTCACAATCATGCAAAACAGTTCGGCCGTTTTCTCTGTGTCGTAGAGAGCAGAGTGCGCCTGTTTGTTGTCGAAGCTAATTCCAGCGAGATCGCAGGCCTTTGCCAACACCGTATGGCCATAAGCCAGACCTGCTAGTGTGGCGGTATCAAAGGTGGAGAATGGGTGAAAGGGATTACGCTTGATGTCACAGCGATCGGCTGCATTGCAGACAAAGCTGTGATCGAAGTGAGCGTTGTGGCCAACCAGAATGGCTCGTTTGCAGTCATGTGCTTTAACCGCTTTGCGGATAGGCTTGAAGATCTTCTCCATCGCCATGAGTTCAGGCTCTGCTTCACGATCCGGTGACCAAGGATCGATGCCGGTAAAATCCAATGCCGATTGTTCTAGATTTGCCCCTTCGAAAGGCTCCACCTGTGCTTCAATCGACTGATCTACGATCAGGTAACCCTCTTCATCCATGGTCAGTGTGACCGCTGCAATCTCTAAGAGAGCATCGGTTTGAGCATTGAATCCAGCTGTTTCAACATCAACAACAACGGGAAGATAACCACGGAAACGGTCTGCCATTGGGTGACGCTGTTTCGAATTTGGCACAGTAGATCCTTACTCTTCGATGGGGTTTTGTGGAGTTTAACAAATCCAATGGATAAGGGCAGAGTTAAAACTCAGATCTACTGATATTTATTTAAATGTTCGCTATAATTCCCGCCCATAAATTTCAGTGCTGTCTGATTCATGAGTTCAGTGCGCCGTATTAACCTCTGCCCTGATCGGGCGAGCATGGAGTTGGAGTCGTCAATGTCCGACATTAAAAAAGTCGTTTTAGCTTATTCTGGTGGTTTGGATACCTCTGTAATCGTTCGTTGGTTACAAGATGAATACAATGCCGAAGTTGTAACCTTTACTGCTGATATTGGTCAGGGTGAAGAGGTTGAGCCAGCGCGAGCTAAAGCCGAAGCGTTGGGCGTCAAGGAGATCTACATCGAAGATCTTCGTGAAGAGTTTGTTCGTGATTACGTATTCCCAATGTTCCGCGCGAACACCATTTACGAAGGCGAATACCTACTGGGTACGTCGATCGCTCGTCCACTCATCGCTAAGCGTCTGGTTGAGATCGCCAACGAGACAGGTGCCGATGCGATTTCACACGGTGCGACCGGTAAAGGTAATGATCAGGTACGTTTCGAATTGGGTGCCTACGCACTGAAACCGGGCGTGCACGTTATTGCACCTTGGCGTGAGTGGGATCTTAACTCGCGCGAGAAGTTAATGGCTTACTGTGAAACTCACAACATCCCAGTCGATTTCTCTAACAAAAAGAAAAAGTCACCTTACTCTATGGATGCGAACCTGCTTCACATCTCATACGAAGGCGGCATTCTTGAAGATCCTTGGGCAGAAGCTGAAGCCGATATGTGGCGTTGGTCTGTTTCTCCAGAGGAGGCTCCAGATCAGCCAACTTACCTTGAATTGACCTACCGTCAGGGTGACATTGTTGCGATCAACGGTGAAGAGATGTCTCCAGCTACCGTATTGACTTACCTTAACAAGGTGGGCGGCGAAAACGGTATCGGCCGTCTTGATATCGTAGAGAACCGCTTTGTAGGTATGAAGTCACGTGGTTGTTACGAAACACCGGGCGGAACCATCATGCTTCCTGCACACCGTGCGATTGAATCGATTACACTGGATCGTGAAACGGCTCACCTAAAAGATGAGCTGATGCCACGTTACGCTAAGACAATCTACAACGGTTTCTGGTGGTCAGAAGAGCGCAAGATGCTTCAAACGATGATCGACGAGAGCCAGAAGTACGTGAACGGTGAAGTCCGTGTCAAACTGTACAAAGGTAACGTGACGGTTGTTGGTCGTCGCTCTGAAGAGAGTCTGTTTGACGAGAGCATTGCAACCTTTGAAGATGATGCAGGTTCCTACGATCAGAAAGACGCTGCAGGCTTCATTAAGTTGAATGCCCTTCGTATGCGTATCGCAGCTAGCAAAGGTCGTAAGTTCGACTGATCGTCAACTAGCCTAGGTTGCTAAATCGAAGCCCGAATCATCGATTGATGACTCGGGTTTTTTGTTTTTTTAGTGATCTCAGTAGCTCTGTTATGAGTTCAATCAATTGCATCAGGTAGATGTGATCGATAAAATTGTTTCTAGATAGTTATTGAACCTAAAGGGTTGTTACTACAACCCTTTTTTATTGGATTTTCAGCGGATGAAAACACACAAAATTCTTCAAGCTCCGATCCCAATGCGCTGGGTCGGTCCGATGAAACTGTCAGGTCATCTGATTGAAGAGAAGTTGAGTGTTCCTCTAGCCACTTACGAAACCCCTCTATGGCCATCCGTTGGCCGTGGTGCACGTATCTCTACACTCTGTGAAGAGGGGATTAAAGTCAGTGTGATTGATGAGCGTATGACTCGCTCGATTTTGCTTGAAGCGGAAGATGCTTATGCAGCGCACCAAGCGATCCAGTCTCTAAAAGCACGAATGGATGACCTCAATGAGGTAGTGGCTAAATCGAGCCGTTTCGCCAAGTTAATTGATATCAATTCACAGGTGGTTGGTAACCTTATTTACCTGCGCCTTGAGTTTACGACAGGTGATGCCTCTGGTCACAATATGGTGACTAACGCCGCTGATCATCTGATTCCTTGGATTTTGACAGAGTATCCACACCTTCAGTACAGCTCCATATCGGGTAACTACTGCTCCGATAAAAAGGCAACCGCTGTTAATGGTATTCTTGGTCGTGGAAAGTATGTGGTTTGTGAAATCCTGATTCCACGAGATATTGTTGAGCGCCGCCTTCACTCTACGCCGGAAAAAATTGTTGATCTGAACATCAAGAAAAACCTGATCGGCACAATGATCGCTGGTGGTTTGCGCAGTGCTAATGCGCACTACGCCAATATGCTGCTCGCCTTTTACTTGGCAACAGGGCAGGATGCGGCCAACATCATTGAAGGCTCACAAGGTGTGGTTCACGCAGAGGTTCGCAACGGCGATCTTTACTTCAGCTGTACGCTACCAAACTTAATCGTCGGCAGTGTCGGTAACGGCAAAGGAATCGACTTTGTAGAAGAGAATCTAGAACGCCTTGGCTGTCGAGATGATCGTGAGCCGGGTGCTAATGCTCGTCGATTAGCTGCAATCTGTGGTGCGACGGTTCTGTGTGGTGAGCTGTCTCTGATTGCTGCGCAGACTAACCCAGGTGAGCTGATGCAGTCGCACCTTCAGATGGAACGCAAATGAGTCAGTTGACCAACGATCGGAAGATTGAGCACATCAATGCGATTCTGCAGGATGCCGAGACCGATCGTGATGCGCGCTACTTCGATCGTATCAAGTTAACGCACAGGGCGTTGCCAGAGCTCGATTTCGAAAAGATCGATCCGTCCATTAAATTGTTGGGTAAATCGCTAAGCTTCCCCATGCTCATTTCATCGATGACCGGTGGCGATCATGAGTTGATCCGGACCATTAACCGTAATCTGGCTGAAGCAGCCGAGCGTTGTGGCGTGGCGATGGCGGTGGGTTCGCAGCGAGTGATGTTCAGTGACCATTCGGCTAGGAGTAGTTTTGATCTTCGAACGGTTGCTCCCAATGCGCTATTGATCGGCAATGTTGGTGCTGTGCAGCTCAATTATGGTTTTTCACTGGAGCAGTGTCAGGCTGCGGTCGACCTACTGAAAGCCGATGCTCTCTATCTTCACTTGAACCCTTTGCAGGAAGCCATTCAGCCTGAGGGTGACCGTAATTTCGAGAATCTAGCGGATCAGATCCAGCAGATTGTCGAGGGTTTGTCCGTTCCAGTCTGGTTAAAAGAGGTGGGTTCTGGCCTGTCGGCCGCCGATGTGGAGCTTGGTTACCGAGCAGGCGTTCGTTATTTCGATGTGGCAGGCAGCGGCGGAACCTCTTGGAGTCGAATCGAACATCATCGTCGTGATCAGGATGACCTTGGGTTACTATTCCAAGATTGGGGATTACCGACACCAGTGGCGTTAGATCAATGTCAGTCTTGGCAAGATAAGAGCACGTTAATTGCCAGTGGTGGTCTACGTAATGGGATTGATCTAGCTAAGTCTGTTATACTCGGCGCCTCGTTGGGGGGATTTGCAGCGCCTCTACTGCAACCCGCAATGCAATCGGCTGATGCGGTTGTCGACGTAGTTGAACGTATCAAACGTGAATATGTAACGGCACTGTTTCTTTTAGGTGTGCCTAGTACGACAGCGCTTAAGGGTCAGCGAGCGCTTATCATCGAACAGTTTTAAGGATTTGATCAAAGTATGTCCGTAGGTATCGACGAAATCAGCTTCTATACATCGAGCTACTACCTCGATTTGCGCACGCTGGCTGAACGTCAAGGCACTGATCCGAACAAGTATTACGATGGTATCGGTCAAGAGAAGATGGCGATGGCGGCGCATGATGAGGATATCGTTACGCTTGCGGCGAACGCTGCGCTTCCTATTGTTGAACGCATTGGAACCGATGCAATCTCAACGATTCTGTTTGCCACTGAGACCGGTATTGATCAATCCAAAGCGGCGGGTGTCTATGTACATCGTTTGTTGGGGTTGAACAGTCGCTGTCGTGTGGTTGAGCTTAAACACGCTTGTTACAGTGCAACAGCGGCCGTTCAAATGGCCTGTGCACTGGTTGCTCGTAACCCAAGTAAACAGGTGCTTGTGATCGCGTCTGATGTGGCCCGTTACGACCTGGACTCTCCAGGTGAAGCCACCCAAGGTTGTGGTGCGGTTGCAATGTTGATCAAAGCAAACCCGAGAGTTCTAGAGATTGAACCAGAATCGGGCACTCACACTGAAGATGTGATGGATTTTTGGCGTCCCAACTACCGTACAACGGCGCTGGTCGATGGCAAATACTCGACCAAAATTTACCTCACATCTTTGAAACGTAGCTGGGAAAACTTCTGTGAAGAGAGTTCCGTTCGCTACGGTGATATCGACTATTTCTGCTACCACTTACCCTTTGGCAAGATGGCACAGAAAGCTCACTCACAGTTGGCCCGTGTCAATAAAACGGGTCAATCTCCGGAAGAGCTTGCTGCTCAGATTGAACCAACACTTATCTACAACCGTTTGATTGGTAACTGTTACACAGCGTCAATGTATATCGGGCTCTGTTCCCTCCTTGAGCAACTTAACGAAGATTTAACCGATAAACGTATCGGACTGTTCAGTTATGGTTCGGGTTCGGTCAGTGAGTTCTTCACCGCTAAGGTGGTGGCGGGCTACCAATCGGCTTTGAATACAGGCCGCCACGCTGAGCTGCTAAACGATCGAACTGAATTGAGCTACGAAGAGTATCTCACCCTTTATCGATACCCTGATCCACGTGATGGTGGGCAGCATGTGATTGCACCCGATACACAGGGCCGCTTCCGCTTGGCGGCGATTAGCGATCATAAACGTGAGTACGTAGAACGTTAGTCATGTCGGTTGCAAGTGCTCCCGGAAAAATTATTTTAAGTGGTGAGCACTCCGTTGTGTACGGTGCTCCAGCTCTAGCATTCTCGGTTAAACAGCGTTTGACCGTTAACTTTACTCCCGATCTTCTGCCTCGACTTAGCTGGTTTACTCCAGACAGAGCACATGAGATGGCTCTGGAAAAGTTTTCTACTCTTCGTCATAAATTGGATGCGGCGTTTGATGGCTACCTTCGAGGTGAGCGCTCCATCAGCGAGATCTTCTCTCGACCGGCAGAATTGATTTTCTACACCGTTGATGTGGCCCGTATCCTAGGTAACCTTGAACGCATTCCCCGCGGTAAATTTGATATTCAATCGGACATTCCGGTGGGTGCCGGTATGGGCTCGTCTGCCGCTCTGCTCGCTGCACTTTTGAAGCTGTTCTCCAAACATGAAGATCTACCCACTTTGATTGAGCAAGTTCGACACTGCGAACGCTTACAGCATGGTCGCGGCAGTTTGATTGATGCGGCTACAGTAACCATGGGTGGTTTGGTCAAGGTGGAGCAGGATCAAGCGAATCGATTGGGTCTGTTGCCTGATATGTTTAATAACGACTGGTACTGGATATTTACTGGAACTCCTGCAACAAGTACCGGAGTCTGTGTCGAGCGTGTTCGCAGCCAGTTTGAGCAGTCGGATATATGGAGTGAGTTTGCTGCTGTGACGCATCGTATCGAGACGGCTCAAACCGATCTCGATCAGCTCTCCTTAGCAATCCAAGATAATCACCGCCTTTTAAACCGTATTGGGGTGGTGCCCGCTCGAGTCGCCGCATTAGTTGAGCAGATAGAGAGGTTAGGTGGGGTGGCTAAAATCGCAGGTGCTGGTGCGGTATCCGGTGATGCCGGTGGGCTTGTGTTGGCGTATATGCCTAATCAAACACCGGATGCTTTGAAGTTACCGGCTTTGATGCGCTGGGGACGAGTTGAATCGGATGGTCAGGGTGTCAGTCTCGGAGAGGATGTATGATCTGTTTTTCGGCGCCTGGTAATTTGATGTTAATGGGCGAGCATGCCATCTTGCATGGTCAACCTGCCATTGCATTGGCCGTTGGTAATAGGCTGTCAGTCACCTTGATCCCGCGAGTGGATGAGGTCGTCACTATTGAGTCGGAACTGGGTCGTTATCAGAGCGCTTTGAGTGAGTTGTCAGATGATTCAACGTTCAGCTTTATGGTCGCTGCAATTCAGCTGTGTCAATCCAAGCTAACACAGGGTTTTGATTTAACAGTCTCCAGTGAGTTTTCAGATCAAGTTGGCCTGGGTTCCTCGGCCGCTGTCACCGCTTCAACCATTGCCTGCCTGTTAAACTTCTGTGGTAAGCCGGTTACCAATGATCAGGTTTTTAAGTTGGCTCTTGAGGCCGTTCACAGTGTTCAAGGCGGTCGTGGTTCGGGCACCGATTTAGCCGCTTCAATTTGGGGCGGTATGATCGCCTACGAAATGAACGGTGCCAAGGTGCGTCCACTGAAAGGCACCCCTGATATTGATCTCTTCTACGTCGGGTACAAGATGAAAACGCCTGAGGTGATTGCGTTGGTTAATCAGCGAGCTGACGCCGATCCCGCTATTTACGCCTCAATCTATCAATTAATGGGGCAGGTGACTCGCGCAGCAGAACAAGCGATAGAGTCACAAGAGTGGAACCGGCTAGGGCAATTGATGGATCAATACTCAGGGCTAATGGATGCGCTAGGCGTGTGTGATGCTAATTTAGCAGACCTGCAATTTAGAATGCGTCAGCAGTCTGGTGTTCTGGGTGCTAAGATTTCAGGATCTGGTTTGGGTGACTCTGTTATCTCGTTAGGTTTGACCAATCCTTCAGAGATCCCTTATCAACATCTGCCCGTCTCGATACACAGTGTAGGTCTCAAACAGGAGTGAATGTGATGACTAAGCAAGAAGTACTGACTAAAGTGCTGCCCGAGTTGGGGGCTGTTTCTGCTTCATCGGAACACTTTGCTCCCAGTAACATCGCTCTGTGTAAGTACTGGGGTAAGCGTGATGCTGAGCTAAATTTGCCGATCAACCCCTCCCTCTCTGTCTCACTGAATGATTTGGGCTCTAGAACTCGAGTAACGCCGATTGATCAGCCGATTGATGAGGTATGGTTAAACGGCCAACAGATGCACCAGGATTCACAGTTTGCACGTCGTGTCAGTCGGTTCATCGATCTTTTTCGTGGTAACAAGTCACTCGCGTTCAGAGTGGAGACTCGAAATAACATTCCTACCGCGGCAGGCCTCGCTTCCTCTGCCTCTGGTTTTGCGGCTCTGACGTTGGCGATGAACGATGCACTATCACTTCATCTATCCAATGAAGCGCTATCCATGATTGCGCGTATGGGGAGCGGCAGTGCCTGTCGATCCATCTTTAATGGATTTGTAGAGTGGCACATGGGGCACCGTGAAGATGGCTTGGACAGTCATGCACACCCGATTGATGCGACCTGGGATGATCTTCGAATCGGTCTGGTCAAAGTAGATATCGGCGAAAAGTCCGTTGATAGCCGATCTGGGATGCAGCGCACCAAGGAGACCTCCCACCTTTATAACAGTTGGCCCGCTCAAGCGAATGCCGATCTGTCGAAGCTGCATCAGGCGATATCAGATAAGGACTTTACCCTGTTGGGTTCTACGGCAGAGCATAACGCTATGTCTATGCATGCCACGTTTGCTTCCAGCTGGCCACCGCTTGTCTATTGGCAACCTGAGTCTTTACAGGCGATGCATAAGGTGTGGCACCTTCGTGAGCAGGGGTTGGAGGTCTATTTCACCATGGATGCGGGGCCTAACTTGAAGCTGCTTTTCCAGAAAGAGTCCTTAAGTGATCTATTGGCTCACTTCCCTGAACTAGAGGTAGTCACCCCTTTCGGTGTCTAACGCGGTTATGCCAATCACTGGCTTCCCTCTTACTCGAACTCAGCGAGATGGTTCGCAGGGCATTGAATACACCTTTTGGTTGACTGGGGTGGAGGGGGCTCATGCGGTTACCGTCACACATGCAGAAGCGGTCTGTTTTGTTTTCGCTATTGATCAAGCTGCCATTGAGTCCTGTCTGAAAGATATATCGGGTTGGACGCTGCGTCATTTACAACTGAAATCCCTCTCTTTAAAACCGGTCATGGGTCTCTACTGCCAAAGCCTAAAAGTTTACTGGGAAGTGTTAAAACGACTCGATGCGGAACAAATTGCTCTCATGGAAGAGGATATCAGGCCGGTTGATCGCTACTTGATGGAACGGTTTATTCGCACTGGGGCCGTTCAGGTCGAAACTGTTAAAGGGGTTGAGTTACGCCCCTATGATTTTACACCTGATTTAAAACTACTCTCGTTAGATATTGAAACCACGTTAAATGCCAATCAATTGCTCTCTATAGGTTTGCAGCAGGGCGATCAGAGTCTTGTGCTATTTAATGGTGAGGCACCCGAACTAGCCTGGTGTGAGGGCTGCTCGGATGAGCGAACTCTGCTTCAACGCTTTGTCGAGATAGTGGCAGATTGGGATCCTGATTTGATCGTCGGCTGGAATTTGATTGGCTTTGATCTGCGCGTGCTAGCACGGCGAGCTAAGGCTAATCGAGTTGGACTCAAACTTGGACGTGATAGCAGTGAGATGCACGTCGATGTTGGTCAAAATGGTCGTTGGTTCAGTCGCATTGCTGGTCGTGTTGCTATCGACGGCATCGAGACTTTAAAAGGGGCTACTTGGCAATTTGATAGCTTCAGCCTAGAGAGTGTCGCTCAGGCACTGCTGGGGCGTGGTAAAGCGATTGATAATCCTTACGATCGTGGTGAGAAGATACAGCAACTCTTTAGAGAGGATAAACAAGCATTAGCGAACTATAACATTGAAGATTGTCGATTGGTGTTAGAGATCTTCAAAAAAGCGGAGTTGCTTGAGTATCTGATCGAACGCTCTCGTCTTACTGGTTTGGCGTTGGACAAAGTGGGTGGTTCCCAAGCGGCATTCGATAATCTCTATCTACCTAAGTTGCATCGCGCAGGCTATGTAGCACCTCCTTATGCTTCAGGTCGCAGTGACCTCTCTGTGCCTGGTGGGTTTGTCATGGAGTCTAAACCCGGTCTCTATCGTGATGTTTTAGTGTTCGATTTTAAGAGCCTCTATCCCAGTATCATTCGTACCTTCTCAGTGGATCCTTTAGCACTCGCTCTGGCGGGTGAGGCCTCAAAGGCGTCATTAGTACCCGGTTTCTTTGGTGCGCAGTTCAATGCCGATGTGGCGATTCTCCCTGCGATCATTGAAGAGCTCTGGTTAGCCCGAGATCGAGCCAAGGCGCAAGGTAACTCTGCGTTATCACAGGCGATCAAGATACAGATGAATGCCTGCTACGGGGTGTTAGGGTCCAATGTGTGTCGCTTCTATGATCAGAACCTATCGGGAGCGATTACGTTGAGAGGCCATGAACTCCTGCAAAAAACCGCGCAATGGTTTGAGTCTGAACAGGGCCATCAGGTGATTTATGGCGATACCGATTCAGTCTTTGTCTGGTTGGGCGATGACTGCCAACAGAGTGATGTCGCACAGTACGGTGCTGAATTAGCAGATCAAGCCAACCACTGGCTGCAAGAGCACCTTAGACAGCAATACGGTGTAGAGAGTGCACTTGAGCTGCAATATGAGACTCATTTCAAACGCTTTTTGATGCCAACCATGCGTCACTCTGAGAAGGGCACTAAGAAACGCTATGCGGGTCTTAAGAGATCGGGTGGTGAGGATCAATTGGTCTTTAAAGGGTTGGAGACGGTTCGGTCCGATTGGACACCCTTGGCCAAAAAATTCCAGACAGAGTTGTTGTCCAGAATATTCAATGACGAGTCTTGGCGTGATCTGGTCGTCGAAACCACAGAGCAACTACTCAGCGGTAATGCAGATCATCAATTGACCTATCGTCGTCGACTAAGACGACCTCTAGATGCCTATCAGGCCAGTAATCCACCGCATGTGAAAGCGGCTAAAAAAATGCAGTCATACCTAGAGAGGCAGGGTTTAAACGTGCGTTTAGGGCGAGGCGACCCTATTGAGTACGTCATGACAGTGAACGGTCCAGAACCAACCATCTGTCGTAAATCAATCATTGACTATCAACACTATGTCTCTAAACAGTTAGAGCCGGTCGCTGACACAGTATTACCCTTTCTTGGTGCCAGCTTTAATGATCTGATAGATAAACAGAGAGCGCTTTTCTAGAGAGGTTTTGTGTGAATAAGGTTCCGAGTACACAGCGTAAAATGGCCCGTTTTTCTGCGCATATGACCTGGATTCTTATTCTGGTGATGCTTACCTATGGCTTTAACGCCTATCTTGAACAGCGCGATCATCCCAATGCACAACTATCTTTGGCAAACGGCACCGATCAGGTTCGCCTGATTGCCGATCGAAAAGGGCAGTATCGAGCACCCGGTACGATCAATGGATACCCTGTCTCTTTTGTGGTTGATACCGGTGCGACCTATGTGTCACTTTCAGATGCTCTGGCCGATGAGCTCTCGTTACCCCGTGAGGGCAAAAGCTTTGCGATAACCGCCAATGGTCGAGTGCCCGTCGATTTAACGCAGTTGGAGGAGGTTAGCTTGGGTGGGCTCTCCATGGCTAACGTACCCGCAATGATTGTACCTGAGCTGGACAGTCAGATTGTTCTGTTAGGGATGAGTTTTCTAAAACACCTCGACTTTGTTCAAAGCGAGGGAAAGCTGGAGCTTCGTGTTCCTTAAGAGGTAATGCTCTTTTGGCTGATTTCGGTTCTTATCTGACGTCGGCTCACGAAGCAAGAATACCGCTTCTTTGGGGGATCACTACGCAGTATTCATCGGGCTTAACCCATGCTGCGATCCGGTCAATGGGCTGCTCATACAGTTATAACGATTACCTGTATGAAACAGCAAAAGCACAAATTCATGATGCTGAATTGATTCAACGCATCGGCGAGTTCGAATCGGGTTGTTACAGCGTGGCGCGTGAGCAGCTAACCACGATACCAGTTGATCGCTCTGCGCTGAATAAGCTTTGGGATGTTGATTGGTTAGGCTCGAAAACTTTTCTCCAAACGCCCGGTACGTTCTATCAATCGCCCGAGGCCTATCTCCATAATCAAGAGGCCTATGGATTCATCCGGGATGAAAGAAATCATCAGCCTGATAAGCAAGAACCCATTGAACGCGGTACTAACCCGTATTGCTCAGAGGTCTGGAACGGTGCTTGAGGTTCAGGGCATTAACACAGACGCCGTCACTCGAGCAGGGCAAAGTTCCTATGTGCCGAGACACAGTTATACCAAGATCAAGGCTTCAGTGTCAGTAATATAATGAATAACGTCATTGGCATGGCAGAGAATGTCGTGGCAGCGGTGGGTGCTAGCACTCAAGCCATAGAGGCCGCTCAGCTTATGACAGCCAATAAAGCCGTAAAGGTCTTCATACCGATGATTATTGCTTTGATTCAGGCTGTGATTGTCATTGCGACACCCATCGTGTTGGTGTTTACGTCTTATCGTTTTAAGGCATTTTTTACGATGGCAGGCATGTGGTTCACGTTGGAGTTCATGCACGCGATTTTAGGGCTGGGTAATCTATTCCAGCACCGTCTGGCCTTATTGACGTCCACCGATGCAAGTGAGGCCTCTGCATTGGAAACGGTCATCAGTGTCATGCTCTCCTATGGCATCATTCTGATTCTTCCCATTATTTGGTTAATGATTATGACAGGCGTTGGATTAGCATTGGCGAAAGGGTTTCAGTCAGTAGGGGGGTCACCCAGATCAGGTATGTCGGGTAACCCTGTTAGTCCGACTTCAGGCACTCTTGGCAGTTCATCAACGCGTGTACCTGGTTCAATGGGTGGTAGTTCAGGAGAGGTTGGTAAAAATGGATGATGAATAATGATCTACAAATCTCGCTAATGAGATCTTCATACTCTTTTACCAAAAGTTAGGATTTTGAGAGTCGTTCCCTAATGGGTCTTTTTGGTCCTGAGAGTGATAGGTGGGATTGGAAGTTACCTGAATCGCTCTGGCACTGAATATTAGTCCGAACAGTCCCGCGAGGAGGGACACTAATCCAATCACGAGCATACCAGTACGCAGGAATATCCATCTATAGACCGTGAATGTTTTAGCACGCCTATGAAGTGTCAGTAGTTTTGAACGCATCAATACAATGAGTAACGGTGTAGCGATGACTATGAATTCATCGAATATGTTCCAGTCTATCGTGCTTGTGTTTGCAAAAAGCGCGTTATGTAAAAAACTCCCTGTCAAAATGGTCAGCCAGATTGATGTGATAGATGTAATCCACTTTTGCTTAGTCATATGATCTCCTTGCTTTGAGTTTAGTACAAAAAAAGATGGCCGCTCGAGAGCAGCCTAATTGATTTACTAAACACCAAGGGTGGAGGGCTCCTTAGTGAGCAAGATACTCTCACTACTCTTTGAACTTACAAGTCAAAAGCTCGATAAAAAACTGTTTTTTGAGTTTGAGGACGGCCGTCGTGACGATGGCGTGCATCGACAAATCTTTAATCATTACTGCGAGATTGCAGCGGGTAAGTTTGAGCTGGAGCTCGGATCTATTGCAGGTATTCCCCTTTACGATGGGGAAGATGAGAGTCACCCAGCAGTTGAGAAGCTGTCAACTCAGATAGTTGAAGCTGATGGCGTGATCTTTTTTAGCCCCGAGTATAATTTTTCGATACCCGGTGGGCTCAAGAACGCCATTGATTGGCTGTCGCGCTGCAAACCTCAGCCCTTTGCAGGCAAGCCGGCCACAATCATTGGTGCGAGCCCCGGTAACCAAGGCACGGCCCGGATGCAGTATCACCTGCGTCAGGTGGGCGTCTACTTGGACCTTCACTTTATGAATAAACCTGAGGTAATGATTGCTGGTGTGAATCAGAAAGTGCAGGCTGGGAAAATCGTAGATCAACCCACTATCGAGTTTTTGCAGCGTCACGCGAGCGTATTCAAATCCTTTGTCGAGCGCCATGCGTACTCACGTCAAGACGTCTAGGAGTGGATGATGGCTGAGAAACAGAAAAACGTGTTGGGAGAGGCGTTGGAGCAGTGCGGTTGCGACCCAATGACCGGTTACTTTCGTGACGGCTGCTGCAATACCGATGCCTATGATCGTGGTTCACACACCGTTTGTGCGATTCTTACCGACGAGTTTCTGCAGTTCTCATTGAGTCGCGGTAATGACCTGATTACCCCTCGGCCGGAGTATGACTTCCCGGGTCTAAAGGCTGGCGACTCATGGTGCCTGTGTGCCTCGCGATGGCTTGAGGCGGAGGCTTTCCACTGTGCGCCGCCGGTAAAGCTTAGCTCCACAAATATCGCTGCGTTGGAACGAGTCGATCTAGAGATGCTCAAGCGATATTCGCATGAGCAGCTGCACTAGCCAGAGCATGGCGCTTTTTAAGGTGAGACGGTCACTTCCACAGAGATGTCGTCTCCCTCTCCAAAGCCCTCCTTGGTGCGAACGGGTGCCTTGAGTGGGAGGATAAACGAGCCCGACTTCTTATCGGGAAAAATAGAGGTTTTCCAGCAGCTGGAGCCTATCTGTACCTGAACCGGAATGCTGCCAAAGCCCCGTCTTAACGGAAAAAAGAAGCGAATCTGCTCGGCGGTCTCGATGGGCAGGGTGACGAAGAACCAAGAGGCTTTCTCCGACTCCCAGCGCCAGACTTCGCCAGTGAATCCAAAGCTATGTGCCTCGTGCGATGAGCTCGTTTGCATCTCAGTCCGCCCTTGTCTTTGCAACCTAGTTAAACGAGTAGGTAAGGGCCGCTGCAGTTGGGTTGTATAAGCCCGTCATCTGCGGTGCCAAGTTTGCCAGCGTCTGTTGGCGGTTTCCTGGGGCAGGGTGGGTACTTAGAAACTCGGGCGGAGCACCTTTGCTATTAGCGCCCATCTTCTGCCAGAGGGTGGCAGCAGCGTTCGGGTTGTAACCGGCGCGCGCAGCCAACTCCATGCCAAGACGATCGGCTTCAAGCTCGCCGGTCCGACTGTTGGGCAGCTTAATCGCGACTGCAGCGGCCAAAGGCGCACCTGTAAGCGCAAGATCGCGGTATTCACTGTTCTCGGTTGCAACACTCAGTGCCAACATCCCAAGTTGAGTCGCCATCGCCACAGACATACGCTCCGCCGTGTGATTGGCCAAGGCATGGGAGACCTCATGCCCAATCACCTGAGCCAGTTCATCATCGGTTGGATTTAGCTTCTCAATTAAGCCGGTGTAAATGGCCATGCGACCGCCTGCCATACACCAGGCGTTTACAGTCTCTGGGTCATCAATAACGCTGATGCTCCAATCCCAGTTACGGGTGTTGGGAAAGCGCTCGATCGCTTGATAGACAATACGCCCCGCGATCGTCTGTACGCGCTTAACCACCTCTGCATCAGTGTCTACTTTGCCTTCATCTTTGAGCGGGGCCAACATCTGGGTATAAGCCGCTTTGGAGGCGTTGATAGCCTGCGAGGGTGAGACCAGCATCAGCTGGCTGCGACCGGTGGGGCTGGTACCGCACGCGCTGAGCATCGCAGCTAGCGTGAGTGTTAAGCCAAGCTTGGAAAATTTTGTCATTGAAGGGCTCTCGGGCGAACTTAATTCTAGCGAATGTTATACCACCAGTAACACCTCTGTCTGCGCCGGATCCTGCTCAAAGCGCATACTGACCTGTTGCTGCTGTTCGCTACTCATACGATTGAATAGAAAGTCGCGCGTATTGCCGGGGTGGCCCTCGAGGTAGAGCTGGCTGGTGAGCAGCTCAAACCCTTGGTCAATCACTTTCACGTGGATATGCGGGGTGCGGCCCGGGTAGGGCACAGGCTTGATGGTTCTGAACGTAAAGCGCCCTTCAGCATCGGTACGGGCGCGGCCAAACCCTTGAAAGCCAGCGTCGCGTGGTTCGGCGCGGCGATCCGCCGTATGCAGGTAGCGACCCGTCGCGTCACATTGCCAGATCTCTACGATCGCATTGGCGATGGCATCCCCATCGCTATCTACGAGTTTACCGTTCAGCTGAATTACTTCACCGCCGGCGGCTTTTACCGCACCCTCGATCTTTACCAGATCGTTGTCGACATCATCGAAGCGCATCGAAGAGGTGGGGTAGAAAGGTCCCTCCATTGCCGAAGGGGTTGGAGCAAGCGCATTGGCCACGGGAGCCAACGGGAGCAGTGCTGCGGCAGTTAGTAGGGAGCGGCGTTTAACATTGATTTTCGACATCTTAAAACCTCCTGTCGCTGAGTCCTATTGGTACGTAGGATTGGGCAGATGAAGTTTAGTTTAGCCCGCTATCGCAACGTTACCTATATTGATACTGAGAGTTTTTGATACTGGGCGTTACGGAGCGGTTGAGATGAAGAAGGGACTGTTGGTAGGTTTTTATGTACAGATTATTGCAATACCCCTGCTGGCCTCCTGGTACTTCGTAGGTCATCCACGCATTTTCTGGCAAGAGCTGGGTTCAGTAATGGCTATCCTTGCGTTCGCGATGATTCTCTCTGAATTTGTTCTGTCTGGCCCGGTTAAATCTTTCTCGCGCAAGGTTGGCATGGATGCAACGATGAGGTTTCATCGTATCATTGGCTGGTGTGCGCTGATCGCTGCTCTGCTTCATCCCTTTCTTTACGAATCAACCCCAACAACAGGCCCTTGGCCGTGGGACAGCACGCGTCAATTTGCAGTGGCCACTGACTTTGCCGCGATCTCAACAGGTGTGATCGCTTTTATATTGCTACCTGTGCTTGTTGTGTTGGCAGTCTGGCGCTCGTTGCTGGACTATCGCTATGAAACCTGGAGACGGCTGCATGGTTTGATTGCAGCGACCTTGGTTGGACTGCTGCTACACCATACCTTGACTGCGGGGCGCTATGCTGCGCACGAAACTGTAGCGCTGCTATGGCAAGTCATGGCGCTGACTGCGCTTCTGACGCTAGTGTACCGCTATCTGATTTCGCCCATTCAACAACTGGGCAAACCCTGGAAGGTGAGTCGGGTGGAAAGGTTGTCAGAGAAACAGTGGCGCTTGAGTTTGCTGCCGGATGGGCATCCGAGGATGGATTACAAAGCCGGGCAGTTCGCCTGGCTGAAGCTCGGTCATTCAAGTTTCTCAATCAGCGAGAACCCCTTCTCTATCGCGTCGGCACCCGCAGAGGGGCCTGAGATCTGTTTTGTTATCAAAGAGCTCGGTGAAACCAAGGTGGGTACGCGTGCTTACCTGGATGGCCCTTATGGTAGTTTGATCGTCGATGGCCGCTCGGAACCCGGTGTTGCTCTGATTGCAGGTGGTGTGGGTGTGGCACCGATGCTTGGAATACTTCAGCAACTCAAACAAACCGATGATCCGCGTTCGTATCGCCTGATATACGCTAACCGGACTGAGGATCAGATTGTCTGTCGTGACGAGCTGGCTGATGACACCCCAATACTTTTGCTGTCAGAGCCAACTGAGGGTTGGCAGGGTGAGGTCGGTTTTATCGATCAGAAGCGTATCGATCAGAGCTTTTCGATCGCTGAGTTCTACACTTGGCTCTTCGTTATTTGCGGGCCTGGACCGATGATGGATCAGGTGTATCAGGCACTCAGAGAGAGGGGTGTCTCTGAGGATCGTATTATGCTGGAGCGGTTTAACTACGACTGACACTCATATTGTTTTTTCTGTCAAGAGTGGCTCTTCTACCCATTTTTCGCGCCTGTGTGTCATATTTTTAATGAGCCATTCTTGAACATTTAACTCATCCAAAATGTTGATTTTAATAAAGTTATTCGTCTATTTCGCCATCTGTGACAATAGTGTCACGTCTATCGTTGACGCTATTTGCCATACCTGACATAATTGTCATAAGTGTGTCAATTTGTAATTTGACATAGTTTTGACCAATTTAGGGTAACGATGGCACGATGATCCTTGACCAAAGGCAGGTCCTGATCAAAGAAGATTTCGAGTCCGCATCGACTGTGTACGATGTGGCCGAAATGCGTGAGCTGCTCGCACGAGCAGGGGCCAGCTATACCCTATTGGATGGCTCCTCTCTCAGTCCGATTCCGTTTGTAGAGGGGCGACAAAACGGACCCAATCTAGAACTGCTTTTACCCGATGGCACCATTGTCATAATCCGTGAATTCTTCGCTGACATGGGCACGCCTTATAGCACTCAGACAATGCTGGCCAGTTTCGGACCCGAGACTGCGGTCTACTTCCCCGATTACGTTCCCGGCCTGATGCAATCCTCTTACGGTGGTTTGTCAGGTGCGATCCCAATGTTTGGAACTGCCGCACCAGCGGCTGCTGCGGGTGGTATCAGTCCTGCGATGATGGCGATGGGTGCTGCGGCGCCCGCTGCTGCCCTCCTTGCCCCTACGCCGCAGGGTGGCGATATCAATGTAATGACCAGTGTTGGTGGCGTCGGTGGAACGGTTGTAACGACACCACAACCGTCTATCAAATCAGTCTCCGTTAAATTGGCAGAAGATAAACTCTCTGATGGTGAGGTTATTGGGCCAAATTCAGATATTTCTGCAACGACTGTCACAGTAACTTCCTTGAATCTTGAAGAAGGCGACGAGATCAGGCTACGTCTCTTCCGTGTCGGAGATGACGAGGCTGTCTACACTGCTATTCAGCCTGTCGATTCAGACGGCAACGTTACCTTCGAAATTGATCAAAGTGTTTTGCAAGCATTGGATGACGACCACTATAAGTTCGTAGCTTATTTGGCAGACGATGAAAGTATTAGTAAGAAGGTGACATTTAGCGTTGATTCAACACCGCCTGAGTTCAACGCGCCGGATGAGTTCAGCTTTGCAGAGGGTATTGTTGAATACTTGACCCATGAGTTAGCCGATACCGGCGACACGATCGGTATAGCAGTGGCGCAGGATCTCAGTGACGTTGAGTACTCTCTTAAGGAAAGTGTCGATGCGTCGTTATTCACCATTGAATCTGACGGGAAGCTGAAGTTTAAATCGCAGCCATTTTTTGATAACCCGCTTGATGAGGGCGGAGATAACATATATAAAATTACGGTTGAAGCGACTGACTCTGCAGGCAATCAAAGTTCTAAAGATATAAAGATTAATATTACTCGAACGCCTGAGGAACCTCCGGCTGGAAGTCCAACTATTGACACTATTTCGGGTTTGGAAAATGGCTTTGTCAACATTGCGAGCTATGCAGTTAATGGTTTCCCTACCTTAACAGGAACGACGCCCCGGCTTGAGGATAATCAACGTCTTGAGATTATCGTCGCTGACGAAAGAGATAGCGAGAACTCCGCGACTTTTGTCGTCGAAGAGACTCTATCCGATGACGGAGGCTACGTATGGAGTCTCGACCTAGATGACCTTGCTTCGCAGCCTAAGACTGGCGAATTAACGTTATCGGATAAAAATAGTTACACCGCGGTAGCCAGAATTATATCAGTTGCTGATGGTCAAGAGTTTTCTGTCAGTGAGTCTTCCCAGAGAACTTTTAGTGTCGATACAACTAATCCTACCGTGAAGCTGTGGTTGGATACTGAAGAGGTACTGACACAAAAATTATTAGACACATTAGAGGAGTCTGGTGACCCGCTTACGGTCAATATCAAGTTTTCTGAGAGACTTGATGGGTGGCCAGATACCCCTGACTTTAACTATATAGCCTCCTTGCTTGATTTCGAGGGACTGACCCTAGTTGATAACGAAAATTTTTCGGTATCTCAGGACGGCCTGAAATTCAACGTTGGTTTTACGCTAGATCCAGATCGTCAGTTGCCTGGGAAAGCCACAGTGTCTAAAGACGCTGACGGTAACGAAACTGTTCTGGTAGATCCGGCAGGTAACAGACTGTTAATCAGCCTATTTCAGCCCGAGATCGACACGCTTGCACCATCAAAATTATCACTGGATTTGATCGAGGACACTGGAGAGTACGACGACGATAGCTTAACCAACGAATCTCTGCGTGTATCCGGTCTCGAGAGGGATGCTACCCTCAACTATACGCACACGACCAGCGAAGGGATCGAAGTAGTTGATACAGTCACAGGTGGTTGGAATCAAGGCGCCGATGGCACCTATTATCACGATTTAAAATTGCCAGACGATGAATATTTAGTCGACTCAATTAGCGTGTGGCAAACAGATACAAATGAAAACATTGGAAACAAGACAACGCTGGAAACGGCTTTTACCCTAGACACACTGGGTCCGCAAATCAGTGGTTTAACGGTAGGTAATAATACCCAACTTGCCGTTGATGGGGAGTTGGTTGGTGAACCCGTTAATGAGGAGCCGCGTGGTCTTCAAATAACAGTTAACCTGGGAACCCAACCCTACACTGATATTTGGTTGTACGAAGATCTACTCAACGTCGACGAAAACTATTCCCGTATTCTGTTGAGTAATGTTAATCCAGCATCCTCTACCGCGATACTTACATCAGCGTTCCAAGAGAAAAATGGCGATGGGACTCCATTAGGCCCAGTGGTTTTGACTTTTGAGCTCGAAGTCGGTGCAAAAATACTAGACCCTGCTAAACCGGTTTCTCTTGAACTAGACAACGAAAATATCCCAGCTATTTTCTTGGACTTTAGTGATGCTGCTTGGCTAACGGATACGGCAGGCAATACACCTGAAGGGTTTCCTATTTTGGGAGATGTCGTGCCTGTAGACTTTCTACCTGGTAATAATCTTCGCCCATCAATTACTGGCTTCAGCCACACCGAAGCAGTGAACACAGATACACAATTCACTGTAACAACCTTTGGGTCCGCGGGTAAAACCGTAAAGCTAACCATCGAATCGATAGAAACTTCAACACCGTACGCCCCTGAAGATCCTTACGCCACGGTTGGAACAAACGGCGAGGCGAACTTTAATTTATCAGATTTTAAGCTGCCATCTTCCGGTGAGTTCAAGTTTACGGCCGAACTCTTCAATTCTAAGGAAGATGCTACTGCTCTCGATACTCTGGCAACTGCCGAAGGCAAATCGATCATCATTGATGAGCTCCCACCTTCGGCGCCGGATTTTACTGCGCAAGCCGGCACTGACATCAGCGAAGGTGGAATAGCGCAGCTAAAAGAGGAGACGGTTTACTCTGATGCTCTTTACAGCCTTAAGACATCCCCAGCGGATGAGACTGTTAGGTTTCAAATTGATCCGAGCAACACTGGCAAGGATCTTTTTGAAGTTTTTGAACAGAAAGGAGCCAGCTACATCAGGCTGAAAGCAGACTTCGATTACGAAACACTTTTTAGTGGGAACGTAGATCCGAGTCAGCAGGTAACCGTGGGTGTCATAGCAACAGATGCTGCCGGTAACTCCTCAAACTCTACTCAGCTTACATTTGATCTAATCAACCTGGATGAAACCCCTCCTGTCTTCGAGTTGGATGACACCATTGATGCTGTAAATGTTGATTTCGCTACTGAGCTTGCGGTTGGTGATTCTGTTTATCGTGTAGCTGTGTCAGACGTATTCGAAACGACAGATCGATCCGTTCTTGCCGGAGTTACCTTTGCCCTCAAAGGCGAGGGGAAGGACGAGTTCTCGGTTATTTTGAACGAGAGTGGCGAGGCGGAGATATCGGTAAATCTGGCTCTCTCGAAGAATAGCTATAACTTGAGTCTGATCGCTATAGGTGCCGACGGTGCCGAATCCGACGGGCTCCCTATCAATCTCTCTTATAACCCGCCTGATGGGGTGCCACCTAATTTCAAAGGGGTATTTGCACAGGGTGAAACGGATCTTCGTGGTGATGACTACAAAGCTGAGGAACGTCTCCTGCTTGGCGAGGTGGACGAAAACTTGCATGGAGGCAATCTGCCATTTTGGACGATATTCACAGACGATGAATTTGCGAATCTCGAGGTGATAAATGGTACGCCAGAGGGCGAGAGTTATTTTACTCTGGAACAACTTGCGAGCGACAAACAGGGCTGGAGGCTCTCACTAAATGGTAACTATCCGCTGGACTATGAAACGCTCCACGGGGTGCTCAACTTTTCGATTAAAGCGACTGATGTCGAGGGTAACTCAAGTCAAAAAATCTTCTCGTTAAATGTTAAGGATGATGGGCAAAATCCGGTCTTCCAAAACCAAAACCAAACAATTACTACAACGGAAGTGTTCGCTGACACCGAGCTTAACACTGCGGTTGAGCTAGCGACTCAATCGAGCGGGGGGGTGATTGAGTACTCCTTGTTAGCGACTGCCGACTCAAGTTTCTTCGATTTCGATTCTGGTACAGGCAAACTTACAGCAACAACAGATTTGATTTATGAAAGTGGCATAACTTCTTATGATCTTACCTTGCTTGCCGACTATCAGGGTGAGACTTCCACCGCTGATATCACAGTTAACGTTAATGACTCCTCTAATGGCCCTGATATCATTAGATTTTCATGGGATAACGACTATTCACCAAATGATCCGGTAAACCCAACGGATAAAATTAATTTTAAGGTTACCTTCAGTGCGCCGGTTAGCGCTCCGAACCTGCAAACGGGGTACCTAGTGCTACAGTTTGTTGATGAAACTGGAAAAACCTATCTCCAAACAGTCCCGTTTGATGGAGTAGCCCAGCCTACAGACGATGGAACATCTTTGGTATTCAGCGTATACCCGCCTTATGCAGTTTCTAAAGGTGAAGTTTTCTTAAGAGAGATTCAGCCTAACGGCCAGCTGCTCGCTGATTTGATACCGAAGCCAATTAAATTGGAATATGGCACGGACGAGGAGAGTGACGACTGGGTTTTCGATACTGAAATGCCCCAGATCGAAAGCGTTGTGATTTCTAAAGGTGCTAAAACTCTCACGCTTCAGTTGACGCATGAGGTGGAGTTCCCGCAGGGCGCTGTGGAGAGTTATGTACTGAAAAAACAAGGCGACGATACTACGATCGCTAACTACAAAAGTTTTACGGGAACTGAACTGGTTTTTGAGTTCAATGAAGGTGCAGTTCCGGAAACAAGCGAAGAGGTTCAGCTACTTGATCTAACCTTTTTGATAAATGCGAATCGGGCAGATAACCTGTACGTTACAGTTGATCAGAGCGTTAGAACAGGCTCGATATCTATTACCGCTGGCGAATTCATCACCGACTCCCTAATTGTCAAAGCCTACACCTTGGACGGCGAACTCCTCGGCAAGACCGACTTCAACCCACTCAACGGCGCAATCGACTATGTCGACCTGATGCCAGCTAGCTACAGCGGCCCTGCAATCATCAATATTCTGGACGGCTCAGCAGAACTTGATTACCTCGATGAGTTCAGCGGTGAGCTAATAGACTACGGCCAGACCACGGCGGGATTTGGTCTACGCGCACTTATCAATTACGAAGATTCAGTAGCGCTTGAACCGATCAGCGTGACGCCACTGACAGAGCTGGCGCTGCGTTTAGCAGAGGCAAATAGCGCTCTGGATCTAGACGCTGCTTACGATCAGGCGATGGCACAGCTGTATGGGCTGTTTAGCCTCACTGACACCCGCGGCCAAATCACAGTTACAACAGCGGATGGATTTGATACAGCTGACGGAATCTCTGCTGCAGAGAACCAAGGCCTGGTATTGGCGGCCCTTTCTACGCTGGATAACCTCACAGGTGGAATCAATTCAACGCTTGATCTGCTAGACCCGGCGAGCGGTTTAGATCAATACGAGCTCGACCCGTTAATTGCCGACGCTATTCAAGCCGTCGCCGCAAGCGAAAATCCATACGTGCAACAGATTGTCCCAGAGCTGACTCAGGTACTGGAGCAGTTCTATGACTATCACCCGATGGTGATTGCACCGCTCACCGCCCTCGAAGGGATTGAACCGAATGCCGATCTACTGGACCTCTCAGCTTATCTCGCGGACGAGTCCGATTTCGAGATGGTGATCGATGGCGAAATCCAGGAACTGAGCACAACTGACGATGCGGTCGCAGTGGCTCAGCCTGCAACACCAGATTCAATTTTGAATAACACACAGGTCGTTACACCCGCTGGTGTCGACCACATTGACGCTGAAACGGATGTAAATATCTATGGTTAACTCAAATTATATGGCATCAATCCATGCCAAACGCTTCATTAGACTGCTTACGTTAGTCGCTCTGTTACTGGTTATAGGGCTGAATGTCGCTTTGGCGAATGAGGGGTTAAAACTCAATATATTTCCGTCCATCGGTAAGCCGGTCTATGGCGTCGCCGAGTTTGGTTCATCTGTTACTGACCCAGTTAGCGTCACTGTGGCATCAGAAGCGGAGTACCAAAAAGCTGGCTACACCCGACCTGCGTTTTTCAATACCGCGAACGTGCGCAAGCTAGGCGTCAATCGCTACCTTGTTACCACGTCAACCCCAGTCGATAGTGCTAATTTCACGTTGATACTGGATGTGCAATTCAAAGAGTTTCGTCGCGTCTATCCTGTAGAGTTGTCGCTTCAGTCAGGGCAGGTGGCTGCAAACTTCGCGCCGGCTAAAGAGTACGATCAGCCCGCTAAAACCGCGGTAAGAGCCGTATCAAAACCGATCGTGGCAGCTGTAGCACCTGCTGCGCAGTCATCTTCAGTGACGACTCCAGCGGCACAGCCGGCGCCGCTCGTTCAGCCGATGCAACCAGCGGCGATCTACTCCACGCCCGCTCCACAACCACAGATTTTTTACCCGCCGATGCAGTCGAGCAGCCAACCAGTCTCCAATGGCACTGAGCAGTTCCCGTTCTATATTGTCGTTATCGCACTGGCGGTGCTACTTCTGTTAGCGATGTTTGTTGTCGTGCTGTTTATGCACAAGAACTCAGACTCGCGTCATTATCCGGTGCAGCACGACCAGCATTCTATGATGAGCGACCTGCTAAAGGCGTTGCCGTCACTGATGGGCCAAAACCAGCACCCCCAGCAGGCACAGGCTCAAGCGGCGGCAGTGCATATGCCGCAACCTTGGCACCCTCTAGAGGCAAGCCCGCAACAACCCAGCCCACAACAGCCGCATTGGGATGACCCAGAGCCAGCTCCAGTGCGCCCAGCACCTCAGCGCCCAGCAATACCTGCGAGGGCAGAACAGGCGCAGGCTAGTCCAACTAAAGAGCCCCAGGCCCCAGCAGTACAGCGCGCGCCTGCACCCCGTCCAGCCAGATCAACAGCACCGCCAGCGCCGCCGCAGCCAGCTAATCCGGCTAAACCCGCAGGCCCTGTGAATCCAGCTACGCCGCGAGCTCAGGCGCCGACGACTCAGCCTGCCCCAGCGCCGGCACGACCCCCGGCACAGCCAAGCGCGCCGGTTCAGCAACAACCAGAAAAAGCAGCCAAGCCTGCAGTTGCCGGCGCCGACAAGAGCGAGAAGCTGCAGTTAGCCATTGTCTACATGAATATGGGTGATGAAGTGATGGCTCGTATGCTGCTCGAAGAGATCGGCCGTGATGGTTCGGAGGCAGAAAAAGCCGAAGCAAAAGCCATTCTGGCAAAAATGAATAACCCCAGTGATCGACCGATCATTGCGGACAAGAACGATAAGATCGAGTGAGGCCTGAGCAGTGATTACTAAAGAACTAACCATGGCCCTGCTGGCGAACAGTGGCGCAACTTATGATGTCGGAGCTCTGGATAAGGCCTTTGAGGACCTCCAGGAGCTGACAAACTTTACGCCCTTCGAGACATTGCAGTTTGTAGTGAAGCGCCTAGGTCTTAACGACCTGAACGTGGCACATACCTCGACGTCTCAACTACAAGATAGCAATCTCCCTGGGATTATCTTCCATGACGGACAGTGGAAGATTATTGAGAAGAGCGACACGCTCTATCGCATTACAGATCAGGTTACCCTTGATGAAGTTGAGCTTGAACCCGAGCAGTTGCCGGTTACGGTCGTCACGTGGCTAGAGCGCAGACAGACCAGTTATGAGAGCGCGCCTGAACAGAAGGTTATAACGACTAAAGGCCTAATCTTTGAGAACTTCAAAGAGCATCCAGTTTGGCTGGTTAACATTGCTATAGCGACCGTTATCGTCAATCTGTTTGCTGTAGTTTCGTCGCTTTTTGCGATGCAGGTGTATGACCGTGTCGTGCCGACCTTGGCGATGGAGACACTGACCTCGTTGGTGGCTGGCGTATCGATCATCTACATGGTCGACTGGCTACTCAAAATCACCCGCTCCAAGATTGTCGATCACAACTCGTCGTTTATCGATAAGAAAATCTCAGCGGATATCTACAAGCGCCTACTCAATGTCCAGCTTGATAAATTGCCGAATCAGGTCGGTACACTGACGGCCCAGATCAATGGCCTTGAGTCGGTACGTCAGTTCTTCTCCTCGACGATTGTCTTCTCGCTGGTTGATATGCCGTTTGCACTGATGTTCCTCGGTGTTATCTACCTTATCGGTGGACAGATCGCCTTTGTTTACGGCGCATTTTTGGTGGTCAGCATCATCATGGCACTGATTGCACAGAAGCGCTGCAAGGACCTAGCGGCAAACCTAGTGATGCGCTCGAACGAGAAGCTAGGTGTCTTGGTCGATAGTATTCGCGGGCGCGAAACAATTCGGAGCGTTGGCTCCTACCAGATGTTTGAGCATGAGTGGAATGAGATCAACGACTCAATCTCCGAGTACAGCCTCAAGCAGAAGCGTATCTCCACCAACGCGACCACTACATCCCAAACGATGGGGCAGCTCTCCTACGTAATTGCGATCGTTATCGGCGTTTACTTGATCGGTCAGGGTGAGATGACTATGGGTGGCATGATCGCCTGTTCCATTTTAGGCGGCCGAGTGCTGGGCCCAGTAGGCCAGGCGGTAGGTCATCTGGTGCAGTATGAGAGCGTGGCGCAGTCGATGAAGATGATCGACGCATTCTGGGCTATCCCAGAACAGCGTAATCAGGGCGTCGACTATGTCTATCCGGATGTTCGCCCAGCTCGCATCTCCGTGCAAAATCTGGAGTTTCAGTACTCGGAAGAGGGGCAGAAGATCCTAAATGTAGAGCGTTTGGAGGTGAAGCAGGGCGAGCGAATCGCGCTCCTTGGGAGTATCGGCTCAGGTAAATCTACTCTTCTAAAAGTGCTGGCCGGTCTTTACAAACCCAGTGCCGGACGCATTCGTTTGGGTGATGCCGACCTTTGGGAACTCGACCCAGAGTACATCGCTAAGAATCTGGCGTACCTGCCGCAAACCCCAGAACTATTCAAAGGTACTTTGAAGAGCAATCTCACTCTGGGTCGTCCAATCGGCGACACCAAAATTCTCAGTGTGGTCAACCTTCTAGGTCTTAACGCTATCGCTGATCAGAGCGAGAAAGGCCTAGACCTTGAGATTGCCGAGGGCGGTGTTGGTCTCTCCGGCGGGCAGAAACAACTGGTGGCTATTGCACGGATGTTTGTAGGCAACTCCAGCGTCTGGGTGCTTGATGAGCCTACTGCGTCACTCGATCCAAATACTCAAGCGGCGGTCGTTGAGGCGATCAAAGTTCGGATGCGTCCGACCGATATTCTGCTCTTCGCTACACACAATCCTAAATTGGCGATGGATCTGGCCACCCGAGTTATTGTGATGAATAACGGTCAGATCGCGAATGACGCGCCCGCATCTGCGGTACAACTGCGCCCAAAGAGCGCTAGGGCGGTAAGCAATGGCTAAGACTAAAGAGATTTACAGCGGAACAGCCGTTGTATGGATTGTTTTCGCTGCTTTCACAGGCTTTATCGCCTGGTCCTACTATTTCGAGTTGGACCAGTTTGTTCGGGCACAGGCAAAAGTGTTTTCTCAGAGCCGTGTGCAGGTGATTCAGTCTGTGGATGGCGGTGTTCTTGATGCGCTGTATGTAAAAGAGGGTGACTTCGTTGAAACGGGGCAGATTCTCGCAAAGATTAACTCCAAACGTTTTGAAGCCTCAAGTAACGAGATCCAAGCCCGTGTGTACGCTTTGCGAGCCAAAATCGCACGCTTAACTGCCGAGATATCTGATGAAGAACCGCAGTTTGAGCCGGAGCTCGTTAAAGGAGCTGCTGAAATCGTTGATATCGAACGCACACTCTACGAGAGCCGCAAAGCGAGTCTTCGCAATGATGTCAGCGCATTGCGCGACAACCTGCGCCTAGCTAAACGCGAAAAAGGGATTGTTGATCAGCTTAAGGCCACCGGTGATGTGGATCAGATGGAGGTGCTTACCGCGGAAAAAGCGGTCATCGACGCTGAAGCAAAACTGCGCAGCCGCATAAATGAATACCGTGAGAAAGCCAGTACCGAACTAGCTGAAGCGCGCGATGAACTCTCGCAGTCGAGCCAAGTGCTGAACCAGCGCACCGATATGGTAGAGAGCTCAGATGTAGTGGCTCAGATTCCAGGTTATGTGAAGAACATCAACGTCACGACCATGGGTGCAGTCCTCAAAGCGGGCGAAGAGTTGATGGAGATTATCCCTAAAGATGATCAGCTACTTCTCGAGGCGAAAGTAGCGCCCAAAGACATTGCTGACTTGTCATTGAACCAAATGGCAACTTTGCGTCTTGACCCTTTTGACTCAAGCATTTACGGGACAATTGAAGCAAACGTCAAGTTCATTTCGGGCGACACAGTTGTCGAAGATGGGAGCCGCCCAGGGCAGGAGCAAACCTTCTATATCGTCCACCTGATGATGCCTGCAAACCCCGTATTTACATCGATTGGAAAAGAGGTCGAGCTGATCCCGGGTATGACCGGTCAGGTTGACATTAAGACCGGTAACCGGTCAGTCCTGACATACCTGCTCAAGCCCGTTGTCAAGACATTGAATCAGTCATTTGGTGAAAAATAGGAGTTTGACAGATGCGACAAACAAGAATATTTTTGCCACATATGACAAATATTACATTAGGAGTAGTGTGCCATGGCTGCCAGTGAAGCGTTCAAGCTGTTGATTGAAAACCTACAGCGTTCATCCCGTTTGGATGCAAACGTTCTAATCAACGGTGAGGTAGGAACGGGTCGCCGACAGTGTGCGCTCTCTATTCATAAGGCGAGTCGCAGGGCTGATGGCCGGTTTGTAACGGTCAACTGCACTGCACTGAACGATAGCCGTTTTGGTATCGAATTGTTCGGCATGCAGAACTCCGCTTTTGAGATGGTGCGCAAAGGTGCCGTATTCTTGGCAGAAGAGGGCACACTCTATCTGCACGAGGTGGCAGAGCTAACACTGGATATGCAGGCACAGTTGGTACGCTATCTGGAGAGCGGTGTATTTACGCCGGTTGGCTCGAATGATGTGATCGCATCCAACGTGCGTCTTGTCTGTTCAACGTCCGCTAACCTAACCGCACTTGTTGAAGCGGGTCGTTTCAGAAACGATCTGTATCACATGCTCGCCCAGATGGTGATTAATACGCCGACACTGAACGAGCGTATTGCGGATATCGATCTGCTCTCGGCAAATATCCTGCGTGAAATTGCGCCGGGTCAGCCCTACCAGTTGGATCGTTCGGCCTACAACCGCCTGCTTTCGCACAGCTTCACCGGTAACCTGATTGAGCTGCGCAACATCCTGCTGCGAGCTATTTCGCAGTCCACGAGTTATGTCATCAATGAGAGTGTGATGCAGTTCGCGATTACCGGCGGCTCAGTGTTCAGCCAGAGCCAAGACTTGCAGGATCGCACGTTCAGCATTGAATCGACTATGGCGGATAACGCCGATGATCCAATGGCTCTTGAACGACCGACTGAGGCACATACCCTGACCACTCAAGATGCAAGTTCTGCTCCGGTAGTAGAGCCGGCTGAGCTTAACGATGCTCGTCGTAAAGGGCGTTGGTCGGGTGCGCCAGAGGCTCAGGTTGATACCGATACCGTGGATTCAAAGCTGCAGGAGTTTTCTGCAACCAATCAGTCTCTTGACGACCTGAGCACAGCTGATCAGGGCAGTTCGCCTGCACCTCAGGCACGCCCACAACCTCAGCCTGCGGTTGGTTCGCCAGTCTCATCAACAGCGCCATCAGCTCAAAGCGCACAGCGAGAAAACCTTTCGCTAAAGGAGCGCGAACTCCTGTTTATCGAGGAGCTGCTAGTGAAGCATGGCGGTGATAAGCAGGCGGTTGCAAACGAGCTCGGATGCACGGTTCGCACGCTGTATCGCAAGATAGAAAAAATCAAAGCTAAGTCTAGATAAGTAATTTAAACATCTGATTTAAAAGAATTTAATGATTTTGCTTGTATAGCAGGGTCAGGGCGCTAGGAGCGCAAGGAGAGTACAATGGCGACAGTAGATATTTCAAGCTTCACAGGAACTGTTTGGGACAATACCACAGAGAGTGGCGAACTCCTTATTACAGCGGTATTTGGCGCAGGAACTGTTATTGATAAAAGCTTGCTGTCGAGCACTGCTGCCTCCCCTTATCTTTATCTAAACAATGCGCAGGAAGCTCAGTTGGACATAGTCAGGACAAACGCTGCTGCGCCCAATGAGCTGGTCTTTTCTTACACGGTATTCGAAGATCACCGCTCTATTGATCCTCTTGTGGTTCAGGGGTTTTATCTGGATGGAGCTACTCTGCAAGACTCCGATGGAGAACGACTCTCAACACTCATCAATACTGCGAATAACCAGATCCTAGTCGGCGGCAGCCGGGCGAAAGTTACTAACCCACAGATTACAGACGACGACCTTCAGTCTCCAACCGTTGATAACGTCCACGTTGTCAGTGGTAACTACCGAGAAAATCAGACCGTTTTGTTCACGGTCGAATTTGACGAATCGGTTTTTGTCACAATTGGTAACGCTGGTAGTTTGCCGCAGCTAACCTTTGTCAGTGACGGAGAACCACTCAACGACGTTTACGCGATCTACAACAATATAGGCTCTGGTACTCGCAGGCTCCAATTTGAATTACAGGTGACAGCTGACGTTAACGTAGCTGATCTGCAACTCGGAAGCTTGCTAACAAATGGTGCGGTTATCGAGGATACCTCGGGCAATATGGCTATCCTTGGGTTGCCTGATTTGCCGGCGGCCACGAATGTATCCCTTGGACCTCAAGGTAGTTCAATTGACGCTCCCGAGGTGCTAGCCGACATCACGATTGAAAGCATTCGGTATTTAGGTAGCACAGCGAGCCAGTTTTTAGCTGGCGATATTGTTGACCTAACAGTTCGAACTACCGGCAAAGTAGATATTGATGAAAGTCAGGGAACGCCGTCGCTTGTTCTCAGAAATGGCGGTTTCGCGACATACCTGAGCGGCTCGGGGAGCGATACGCTGACGTTTCGTTATGTAGTTCAGCCGAGTGATCGCGACACAGCTGAGCTAACGGTTTTAGGTGTTGCAGAGAACGATGCGGTATTTACCGGTGTTGCTGGTCAAAGCGTCGATTTACGTTTGGACTCAACAAATAATCTTCCCGCGTTTGAGACAGTGCAGATTAATGCTCGGGCTCCATACATCACTGCGATCTACTCAAACGATGGCCAGTATTCGGTTGGCGATCATATCGAATTTCAAGTGCATTTTTCCGAGGCCATAGAGAATCATGGTTCGGGACAGCCAAGCTTAGGCTTAAGCAATGGGTCAATCGCTGAGTTTACCAGGGCTGTAAATGGCAAAGTATTCTATTTCACCTACACAGCTCAGGAGGGCGATACTGATTCTGCCGATCTTGATGTGCTCTCTTTCAACCCTGAAGGTGCTGAATTTAGATCATTCACGGATAGCAGTGATCGGGTTTCACTTGGCTTAGGAAACATTGCATCCATTGCGTCTGAGTATGACATCCAAGTTGACGTGACCCGTCCTGTTGGCGAGATTAGATTTGATAGTAATCAGGTCACTGCCGGGGAAACGGTTGGTGTTACTGTAACGTTCGATGAACCAGTTACGAACCCGCGCGCTGCAATTGCCGTGGAGTTTGGAACCCTTAGTAATCTTGTCAATGCTGCTGAGTTAGACGGAACTCGCAGTACAACGTGGAAGGGTGTTTTCACACCGACTTTGGATTTAGAGATCACTGACGCTCGGTTGACTCTAGATAATAGTCGTGTGTCCGATGCTGCCGGCAATGCGGGTGCGGGTCTAAGTACATCGAATGCTCTCTCAATTGACACGCTAGGCCCAATTGCCAGCTTCCAACAGGAAATTTTGTCGGCTACTCGACGGTTGATCTCGATCGACTTTGCTGAAGAGGTCGCAGGTTTTGATGAGTCAGATATCGTTTTTGACTCAGCCAGCAAAAGCAGGATAGTCACGAGCGGCTTCACAACGGTGGAGCCAGGAAGGGTCTACACGATTGAGGTAGAGTCAACAGTCGCCGAGCCTGTCGGTGATTTGGCGTTCTCCATCGCTAAGAATCGCATCTCTGATAACGTTGGAAACCTCAACACAGAGAGTGAGGACATCGTTTTTTCAAAACCCTGGGATGTTATACCGCCTGCAATCAGTTCGATAACTCCTGTAACTGACGTAGATCCAACTTATGGACTTGAGTTTAAGGCGGGCGAAACCCTTTATATTGATGTTGAATTCACTGAAACAGTGAACCTCGATAACAGCGCAGGCGAACCGTTTCTTGCGTTGAGTAACGGGCAAACTGCTGAATACTACAGCGGCAGTGAAACTGATTCGGGCACACTCAGATTCAAATACACAGTAGAGCTTGGTGAAAGGGTAGACGCTTTAAACGTTACTGCTTTTGTCCGAAACAATTCCCTTGTAACCGACGATTCGGGTAACGAAGCGAAAACAACAATTCTTCCCGGTGCGAATCTAGCGGATTGGGGGGCCGTAGAGCTCGACAGTACAGCGCCGACTATCGTCACGATATCAGCGGGAGAAGATAAACTCTATCTAAAAGATCAATCAGTTGAGCTAACAGTACAGTTCAGTGAAGACGTTTTCATTGATGGGACCTACGGGTCACCGATTCTGGCACTCAGCAACGGTGCAGTAGCTGAGTACGTCTCAGGTGATGGTATATCAACAGGCAGTGGCACAAGTTTTCTGAATTTCCGATATACCGTCGCATCAAACGATTTTGACTCGCAGGATCTTGACGTACATGCACTGATTGCGAATGGTTCTATTCTGACAGACAGCGCAGGAAACGAGATTAATCCTAAGATCCTCAGTGAGAATAGCCGTCTTAGCTATCGGTCGGACGTGGTCATAGATGCGGCAGTCCCGTACTTCAGCACTACCTCAGTCACCGCAGGCCATTACAAGGCAGGTGACGTAATTGATATCGTTCTGGGATGGAACAAACCCGTTGAGATGCATATCTCGAGCGGCGATGATCCGGAGCTGAAACTTTCTAATGGCGAAATAGCTGTATTTAATCCTCAGGCTTCAAGCGCCAATCGTTTAGCTTTCACCTATGTTGTTAAGTCGACGGATGCAGAGTCTGGTGGGCTGACGTTTGAGTTACGGGCTGACAACGTGGCTTTCAAGGGTGTCGTTGCCGGCGAAACAGCCGATCTGACTTTGCCAAACGGTGGTGCACTCGAAGATAAGGATGGCAACTCGGTGCAGATTGATCTGACACCACCGACTGTCGAAAGCCTAACTGTGCTTGATAACGATGGAAGCTCGGACCTCAGCGCTGGAGAGACGGCTACTGTTTCGATCACCTTTGATAAAGCAGTGAAAGAGGTACGCCCGGAATTCTTTGCGATTGACGCGGGTGCGCTAAGTCACTTCGAAACTGCCGATAGTGTCACTTGGACAGCGATATACACCCCAAATAGGGGCAGTCAGTCGGGAGAACGAGAAATTGCTTTCGATAGTACGAAAGTCTCTGACCTTGCAGGTAATTTTGGTCAGGATGAGCCGACCGTAACAAACTTCACCGTCGATACATTGCGCCCAACCGTTGAGATAACCTCAGATGTTACGGGTGTTGCAGGCGGAGAAATTAACTTTGTAATCAGGTTCTCCGAACCTGTTAGCGATTTCGATCAGAGTAAAGTCAGTCTGAACGCGGGTGCAGGGACAATCGATAAATTTTACCCGACTGAATTTGATGAGAGCGGATTGCCAATTGAGTTCAACGTTCTTGTCGTACCGACTGCAGACAGTAACGATGCTATAAGCATCAGGGTGATGGAGAACGTAGCCAAAGATAGTGCCGGAAACTACAACCGCGCGTCGGACGTTTTTGTTCAACGGGTGGATACAACTATTCCCGTCATAGAATCGATTTACGTCGATGGCGGTGCCTACAAGCTAGGGGACACTGTAACCTTTAGTGTGCGTTTTTCTGAAGAGGCTTTTCTGAGAGGAGACGGTGAAAACTTATTCTTGCACACAAACAATGTTGGTACCGCAAAATATACATCGGGAGCGGGTACTGACACTTGGAACTTCGAGTATATCGTTAGTGAAGATACAGTCCCCGGTCAGTTAACGCTGAACAACCTAGTTGATGAGACGAAAAGTATCATCGACATTGCTGGAAACGCCGCGAATCCGATCATCAGTGATGACATCAGAGACGCGCTCCCTCGGGTTATTATCGACACAACCGGTCCTAAGGTAGATACCTTTAGCGTAGTTGAGTCAACTTATAACGCCTCTGAGGCGAACCCCGATCAGATCGGTAAGTACAACACCGACGATGCAGTCTGGATCAAGATGCGAGCAGATGAATGGCTCACGGTTGATACGAGCGCCGGTCGTCCGACGCTAGAACTCTCGAATGGAGGTGAGGCGGTCTACGTTTCAGGTAGTCACTCTAATACCTTGCTCTTCCGGTACGACGTGCGCGAAAGTGATAGCTCTAGCGATGCACTTAGCGTTAACTCTGTTCGAATGAACGGAGCTGCCATCATTGACCATGCCGGTAATTTGCTCAATGGCTCGCAGCTATTAACCCACGAGGTACTAACAGGCTCTGGTAGTGCGGTAAAAGTCGATACCGATGCTCCGATTGTTGAGACGGTCAGCATCGTTGAGACGACTGCAACGAATGACACCGGTGCGCAGTTAGACGCAGCCAACGATGGTTACTACAAAGCCGGAACGACAATCGCTTTTGAAGTAGCTTTCGACACAGAGGTATTCGTAGATCTAGCCGGTGCGGTGGCTGGTGGTCCTGTTTTGGCCCTGAGCAATGGTCAACTTGCCTACTACATTGAAGGAGATGGAACAGACACCCTTCGATTTGAATACACCGTCGCTGAGGGGGATATCAACAGCGATGATCTAGAGGTTCTCGGTCTGGCAGAGCAGGGCGCTGCGCTGACTGATGATGCTGGTAACCCCGCACTTGTTGAGATGGTCAGCGATAAGCGTAACTACACCACGGCGGTGGTGGATACTCAAGCGCCGGAACTTATTGCTGCCACCGACAGCTTCACTGCCAATGATGACGGTGTGGATGTGGTTAAGACGCTAGAGACCGTCAGCTTCACCTTTGAATTCTCAGAGGTGATTGATTGGATTCTTGCGACAGACCAGAGTATTGATCCATCAGACACTGCTGCAATTGCACAGCTGGTGGCTGATAACGAAGCTGAGATTTTGGATCTCTTCTCGATCGAACTTATACCAGCCAACAATGCCGTCGCGCCTCGTGCATATGAAGATGGCAATGGTGAATTGGTTGCGATGCCCGCGCCAACACCGGCAGGTGCGGGCTGGAATGCTGGTTTAGTTGCAGATAACTTCCGCTTTGAGCTCAATGAACAGGGTGAAATGGATCTGACGCGTTTCAGTGTAGACGTGCAGATTCCCGATCTGACCTATGCCGATCTGAAGGTAAGCATCGCTAGTGATGCCTTAGGCGATTTTGCTCAGAACCTCTCTGAGTCAGATCTCAGTCACACTCAGCGTGTCGATACTCAGTCATTCGAGCTTAATCCATCGATCGTGCTCGGTTTCGTCGTTAACTCCGACGCTCAGATTGATCTGCTAGACAAAGCGGGTAATTCGCTTCTCGAAGAAGGGGTTGTAATTAATATCGACCCGGCAACGGGTAAAGCAAGCATCGTAGTCTCGCCAAGCGAAACCTACCCTGCGGGCTATCGTGGACCTGTGATTCTTGAAGTTCGCGACGAGAATTCTGATCCTGATTACATCGACGAGTACACAGGTGAAGCGAAAGACCTGGATACCGTTATTCGTGCGATGTTCAATGTCACAGGGCCGGGTGCGGTCGACGTGACCGTATCGCCGCTGACCGAGTTGGCCGTTGCAAAATTCTTGGAGGGTAATGACGGTTCATATGTCGGCCTTGATGAAGCCACAGTGAACCAATACAACGAAGGTATCGGCTCGATATTTGGTCTAGGAGACATCACTGCGACTACACCAGTGGTAACTAACGCGGCTGATGTAGAGGTGGCAACAGGTCTTGACCTACCACAACCGGGCGAGGCCGATGTGTCGGCCGAGGCCATTAAGTATGGCCAGGTTCTCGCGATGCTCTCGGCGCGGGACTATCAGAACGAGACAGCCCCAGAAGATCCCGAAGATCAGGGCCCGACTGACTCAGTAGCACGCACAATATGGGAACTCTCTAACGCTATTGTTCTATTGGACGGTCAATCAGAGTTTGCCATTACGCAGGCGGGTGCTGATCTTCTGGTTCAAGCCCTCGAGGCGTCATCAAGCATCGAGTCACTTGATTCCGTTGGCGTAAACCGCGATCTGATGGATCTTGCCTACATGGACGCCGCTGCAGCCTCAGGCTTTGGTCTGAACTTAGCGGAAGCCGAGACAGCAACGCTGCCGATTAAAGGTGCTCAACTTGGTGACACTGTCTTTGTGCGCTGGGGTAACATCGTTGGCGGTGATCATGACGGTGAGGCCAATATCTTTAAGGTGGTAATCGATGTCTCTCATATCGCTGAAGATGGCTCGATCTCGGTGCCTGTGCCGATGGAGATCATTAAGCTACAAGGCGATGCCGACAGTATCCCTGTAAGCTTCGCAATAGCCGCAAGCGAAACACAGGTATGGCAAGAGGCGGACTTCAGTGCCCCAATTCTAGTAGCAGTCGACATTGTGCCGCCAGTTGCTGCGGTAAGCGCACCAACGTTCGACGCTCCCCTGCTTGTGAACGGCTCGATTGAGGGTATTCGCCCAGGCGACAAGCTCAATGTGCTGCTGAACAACTCAGCGGACGATAGCTTTAAATACTCTTTGGATACCAGCTTCTTAGAGATTATAGATGGCGTTGTCTCAATTAAAGAGGGCAAAGTACCCCCATCTGGCTTCTCTGTCGATGTGAGCGCAATCACATACAACTCAGCTGATGGAACGCTATCCTTTGCGTGGTCACTTGATCTTACCCAAGCAATAGCGGTTTCTCATTCGATTGATAGTGAAGGCAATAAGCTGCCTACCTTTGTGGTTGATGACCCTCGTGCTGTCTTCGAAGTACAAGCCAGCACTGCTGACCTGGTAGGTAACCCCGCAGAGAGCTCGTCGCGCAATGAGTTTATTATTGGCAGTGTCGATAATATTCTGCCTGCAACTGCCGCTACTGAGCGCGCTGTCATGAATGAGCTTCTTGACAGGCTCTCAGGTCGCTATGGCGATACCGCTGTGGATACCCGCGATAAAATTATCACGCTAGCTGAAGCGGTTAAGAATCTCTCTGCGCTGCAGGCAGGTACAGCGGTTACTATGGTTCAGGAAAAGCAGATATTAACTGTCCAAATACCTCCAGTTACCGGTACCTTTGAGTCCATGACTGTTGCCATCAACATTGGCGGCGATGAGCTGACGCTCGATCTCACCGAATATTTCGACCATGAACAACAGAGTCCAACGGGTCAAATTTCAGTAGCTGATATTGTAGACGCAATCAAGGATCAGCCGGGCTATGCCGATAAGAACTACACTGTTGCGCTGAGTGCCGACGGCAATAGCGTTGAGATTAGCTACAAAGCTTTTGGGCCTCAGCCAGAATCGAGCGCAGTTGCAACGCTAACCCAGACACTTCCTGCTGCTCAGATCGATTCAACCATCGATGTGGCCGGCGATATCGCTAATTTTGCGGTTCAAAGCATTGCGGTGGATGGTGTCGCTGATGAAAATGGCTTTGCCGTTTCCCCAGGACAAGTCCGTCTGGAGTTCGGTGATGTTGTACTTACGGTAGATGTGTCCGAGGTCGACCTCATCACTGATCTGCTTGCGCAATTGCAGGCAGCGGACGCCTACGCCGATCTACCATTTGCCCTCACTTTGGCTGAATCAGGCGATAGTCTGGTTGCAACTTGGGAGCGAGTCGGTGAGGTGACAGACACACTCAGTTTGAACCGCGATTATGTGCAGGTAACAACCTCTGATTTGGCAACTTTTACGAGTTCGCCAGAGGGAGTCTCAGGTATCACCACAGCGCAGCTTGAGGCGCTGGATATCCAAAATGTCGACGACACTCAAATGGGCGCGATCAACCGCGTACTCGCTGATCAGTTGGCTAATACGCTGGGTCAGGCAACGATTGTATTCACAGAGTCTGCTTTGGTGGCTGGGGAGTCTTCTGTCGTGACGATCAGCTTCCCAGAGCGCGTGGGGCAGTTGCCAGACGACATACTGGAACTGGTAGGCGGTAACTTCACTGCTGCCGAGGGTGCGCCAATCTGGAGCAGCACCGACGGCATTAACTGGACAGCAACCTTCACGGCAAGCAGTACCATCGTCAGCACCTCGCTGAGATACGAGAAGGTACTTGATAGCGAAGGCGCTGAAGTGCTCGATAGTGAGGGTCATCCAAAACTACAGGTGGTCACAGACACTAGAAACACCCCTCCATATGCCAAACTGGGTGCAAACGACCTAATGACGGTTGCTGTAGTCGAAGCGCTGGTGAACAAAGTCACCACCGCATCGGCGTTGATCCACGCATACTCGTCGGCTGCTGATGCGGCAGAACCGGGTCTAGAGGCTTTTGCTGATATCGGTTTGGCTGAAGTGCGTGCCGATAATCTCAGCGCGGTACTGGATTCCTTGGCGCGCGTGCGCGATGGATTTGAAGTTGCGGGTGACCTCTTTACCCAGATCGAAACCCTGGTGGATAGCTACAACGCGATATTCGATACGGTCTATGCCGAAACCGAACAACCGACCCCTGTCGATCTGATTGAAGATCTGAACAACATTGGTGTCAGCAACCTCAGCAGTAATGCTGGGCGTGCTGAAGACCAGACCACGCTGTTGCAGGGTGCCCTGCGTGAGGTGGCAGCTGCGAAAGCTGACGTCACCAACGAAGATAGTTCGGTGACAACGGCTGCAGAGCAACAGGCTGATATGATCAACTCCGTAGCGAAGCTCGAGAGCTTTGTGAGCAGCGTTGAGAAAGTCCTCGCCCGTGCTAACGGTGAAACTGTGGATATTGACGGCACAGCTACTCCTTTGGCTGTTAGCGATACAGATCTTACCGCGCTGGGCTTTGGTGACCTGTTACAGGATGAGTCCGCCAATAGTCGCCTGAGCGCCTTGCAGAAAGTCCTGCTGGACCAGTCTGAGGGCGAGGACAGCGATGCCATCGTTAACTACGCGGATCTCAAAGCGGTACTTAACACTGCTTCGGATGCCTTCGATGCGATCGTGGGCCTCACGGCCACTGCGCAAGATGACAGCTACGTTGATGCTGATGCGCGTGCAGCGGCAGTCACTGCAGCCCTGGCTGAGGTGGATGCCGACAGCTTCCAGAACATGGGTATCGACGGTGTGACCGATGTGAATATCGGGGCGATGACCGGCGATGATATGGCGGCGGCCGTCAAAGACGCGCTAGCTAATACTCCTAATGACATTGTTAGCCTTGAAACGGTTCAGACACTTGTAGACAGCTACACCGCTATTTTAGCGACAGCGCAGTCCGGTATACCAAGCTTTGATGAGGCTGATCTCGTCAACATTGGCATTGAACTGACATCGACCACCGGTGCTGATTCCGCTCAGGTTGCGATTTTGCAAGACTTTCTAGCTACACTTTCGCTCAGCGATGTTGCGCGTCTTGATGAACTACAGGCTGAGGTTGACCTTGTCGACCGCGTTCTGACACGTGCTGCCGGTGACACTGACATTCAGTTGACCGACGCTGAGTACGTAGATTTGGATATTCAAGGTGCTACCGCAGATAACCTGCCAGCCCTTCAGAAGGTGCTCAGCGATCTTGGGTCGGTGGATTCCGTTTCAACCCTGGCGAATCTGCAGAGCAAACTGAACACCACTGTTCAAGCTTTCGCCGACATCACGGAGATTGCCGGGCAGAGCAGTGCGGACACCTCTGCGCTCACTGCAACAACCTTTGCCAACATGGGTATCGATGCGCTAGACGACACGCGCCTGGCAGTGACCTTGTCAGCACTGAAGAACACTAGCAATGCAACAACCCTTGCTAACGTGCAGGCCGCTGTTGATGCGATTAATAGCCTATTGGATATCGCAGACAGCGATACAGGTGCAGTTTCAGCGCAAATGCTGACCGCCATCGGTTTGACGCCGGTTGCCGATCAAACCGCGCAAACAGTGCAGCTTACCCTAGTGGGTGATCTTCTCGCGGCGGCGGATGAGTCGGACTTTGCAAGCGTTGCTGATATTAACGAACTGTTGTCACTTACCACGGCACTGTTCGCAAATGTTGATGGTGATGCAGGTATTGCCCAGAGTGATCTTGAAGATCTGGGTGTTAGCGGTATCACTGCAAACAACCTCTCCACGCTGCAGGCTGTACTTAAGCAGCAGACGGACCTGAGTGCTGTCGCTGATCTGTCATCACTGCAGAGCTTGATGGAGACTGCCATTAGCACTCACGCACAGCTGATTGCTGTAGCTGGCGATGTAAATGCTGATACCAGTGCGATGGATGCGCAGACCTTTGTAGATGCGGGTCTGGATGTAACTGCAGGCCGCGAGGATGCAGTGCTCTCAGCCCTGAAATCAACCAATGAGACGCTGACCACGGGCGAGTCAATCCAAGCTGTTTTCAATAGCATGAAGACCATTCTGGATGTTGCAGCAACCGACACTGGCGGAATCGCTGCAACTGATCTGACCAAAATTGGTGTGACCCTGCGTGCTGATACTGCGCAGGCCGATCTGCAAGCCGACCTCGTCAGCGAGATTATTGCGGGTCTGGATGAAACTGATGTGTCCACTGTGGCACAGATCGCTGCACTCACCGCAGTAACGGATCGTTTGATCGGCACGGTCAATGACGAGACGGATGTCACATTGTCAGAAACCGATACAGCGTTGCTTGGCTTGAGCATCGATGCATCCAACTTGAGACTGTTCAACGAAGCCCTAGGCGCGGAAACGGATTTAAGCAATGTTGAAGATCTGTCTGAGATTGCGGCAATTGCGTCATCTGTATTGACGGCTCAGACAACCGCGTTAGCGAAGATTTCAGCCTACATTGATGACAATGGCAACGCACAGCCGACCGTCGATGATCTACGCGAGGCGGGTCTTGAACTTAGCGATGGATCCCGCATCACAGAACAGCTTATGCCCGCTCTGTTGCAGCAACTAAATACCGCGTCAGGTTCTTACACTAGCTTCGCCGATATCCAAGGTCTGATCACCGATGGCTCTGCTCAGCTATTAGCCCTAGCTGCCATCGCTGAATACGCACAAGCCGATGGTGTCGATGTCGCTGCACCGTCGCTAACGCAGTATCAAGCGGCAGGTATCACTGACTTTGGCACAACGCCTGTAACACTCGAAGAGCGTCATGTTGCCGTAGCGAACGAAATTCTGGCGCACAGCTCAATTGGTACGGACAGCGGTGAAGATCTGGCAACGCTCACTGAGTCAGCGGTTCAGAGCCTTGTAGATCTGGTGGCTGAGCCACTGCCGACGGTCGCTAGCATCGACTCTATTAGCACAGATACGTCTGATGCTGATAATGCGGGTGGTTCTGCGACTGACTTCATCACTTCGCATACCGGCGCTCAAACGATCTCTGCAACGCTGAGTGCTGAACTCAAGGCTTGGCAGTTGGCCGAGTACCGTATTGATGACGGTGCCTGGACTCAGATCGCTGATACCTTTATTACCGGCACCGCTATCTCATTCGGTTCGACTGCCTTCAGCGCAGATGCGACCTATACACTCGAAATCCGTGTGAAAGATCTGTCTGGCGAGGCTAGCGCAGCAGCCACACAGGATATAGTGGTTGATACCACAAATCCGACTGCTCCTGCCGTCGTCATACCAGTGGTGATTAGCGATGATGCTGCAAGTGTCGTAGAAGCCACCGCTCCTGAAGGTGTCATTACCGTTCAAGGCGGGCAGGGTGAAACGCTCGAAGTAACCCTAACAAGTGATGCATCTAGCAGCACTTCGGTTACGAAGACACTGTCAGCCAATGATGGCAGCGCGCAGAAGTTGGTATTGACGGCTGGGGATGTAAACAACCTTGGCACAGGCACGATAACAGTATCGGTGACGTCCACCGACCTGGCCGGCAACCAAACTACCAGCTCTGATATTGCAAGCTTTAGCTTGGATGCCGATCGTCCTAACCAGCCGACCCTATCTAGAGACGGCAATGTGCTCACGATCGTTGGTGAAGACTACGCAACCGTGGTGCTGATGGACGGTTCAACCGACATTACCGATAGTTTTGACATCATTGAAAGTCCTGCAGGTACCTACACCGCGACGGCGATTACCGATGCATTCGATGGTACCGAAAACCTCTCCATTACTGCTGCACTTACGGATGCGGCGGGTAACCTAGGTTACGCATCCACCGCTCTGGCGGGTACCGGAATTCTGGATACCACAGCACCTGATGCCCCAGTTCTGACCGCAGTAGTGAATTCAGGTGATGCCTCATATGATGAGGGCTTTACAGTCACTGAGAATGCCGATGTCGTTGTGAAGGTTGATGGTACAGCACTGACCGATACCGAGCTTGCTACATACTTTACGAAGTTGACAGCAAACAACACTGATACTTACACCGCGGTAAATGCGAAGTTTGCAGGTACTGAGACTATCTCGGTGACAGCCGGATTCACTGATAGCTTCAACAATACTACCGATGTGACGGTTGCATTGCAGGAGGTGAAACCTGTAACACCAACTCAGACGATAACCTTTGATAGTCTTGATTATACCGTCACAGAGAGCGTTTCCGGTGAGATCGCGCTTTCAGATGTCCGCACGAGTACAGATCCTGCAATTGTATTTTATGACTTTGAGGATTTCGGGGATGGAACTTATACCATCAGCGATTCGACCGGGGTAATTGCTACATTTGAGGGAGCATGGAGCGGAAATGATCGTAATACCAATATTCACAATGATATAAACCGATACGTATGGGACGCTGGCTACCGCGCAAGTCAGAATAGTTATAACTCGATTACTAATCTGTACGTTGCAGACCGAGACGGCGCAGACATGTCCACCACAGGTTTCAAAATTGAACTAGGTGGCGTAATTAGCACCGATTTCTCCGAGAGTGATTTCATTGTAAACCAGACTTCTGGTTTGACCGTGAAGGCGACTCTGAGCGCCGAACTAGCTGCCGGCCACAAGCTTATGTACTTCAATGGTGCAGGTGAGTGGGTCGACATAAGCTCTAGCGTGTCAGGTACGTCTGTCTCTTACCTCGACCCAACGCTCACCCAGTCAGCGGCGATCACACTGAAGATCCGTAATGCCCTGGGTGAAGAGACGGTACCAACCGGGAAACCTGTTGTGATTGATACAGTCGTTCCAGATGCGCCAAGTCTTGCGGTTAATGGAGCTGTTTCTGGTGCATTGACTGAAACTGAGATCACGTCGTTGAATGCAACTGAGGGTCTCTATAACGTCTCTGCGGAAGAGGGCACAGAGATCACTCTAACCTTCACTAATGGTTCCAACGAAGTTGAGAAAACGCTGACAGCAACTGGCGGAGGTCAATTTGTACAGTTGTCCTCTGCAGATTTGACGCAGCTAACCGACGGTAGGATCACCGTATCTGTAGTAGCGACAGATGATGCAGGCAACGTAAGTACTGCAGCAACTTCCAGCTTTGTGTTGGATACCACACCTCCTGCTACCACCGATGCGGCGCTGACAAGCGATTCAGGTACTGCGAATGACAGCCTTACAAATAGTGCGGCTATCACTGCGCCTACCAATGCTGAGACGCAGGCGGTAGTTGAATACCGTGTGCTTGATGCTGACAACTCCGATGCTGTCGTGACGGATTGGTCGACTAGCTACATAGCGCCGACAACTGATGGTAACTACAAAGTAGAAGTACGTCAGACCGACGAAGCGGGCAACATTTCTACAGTTCAGACAATCACGTTTGAATATGATTCAACGATCCCAATGCCTGATGCGCTTATCACCACCGACAGCGGTAGCAGCGCGACAGATGGCATAACCGATACGGCGGGCATTACAGCACCCACAAATACAGGTTCGGATACACTGCAGTACCGCATTTTGAATGCAGCTGATGACAGTGTTGTCTCTGACTGGGCTGGTACCTACACTGCGCCAACCACAAATGGCAGCTATAAGGTTGAGGTGAAGCACACTGACGCTGCGGGTAATACCGCGACGCAAATGATTAATCTGACGCTAGATACTGCAGTTGACCTGTCGGTGAGCGTAGCTCCAGGAACCTACGGCGTGGGTGACTCGGTGGCAATTACTCTTACATCCGCGAGCGGCGAAACTGGAATTACGTTCTCAGCAGCCAAGTTCAATGGTGTAACGCTAGAAGGTGTTACGGACAACGGTAATGGTACCTATTCAGCTACCTACATCGTCTCGGCAGGCGATACCGAAGTGGCAGCTGGTGGCGATGTTACGGTGGACTTCCAATTCACTGATGTGGCTGGGAACTCAGATAGCCTAACTAGTGTGACGCTATCCAATAACGTTGCAATTACGCCGGCTGCGCTCGCGCTGGAGGCCTTTGAAGAGTTTGTTACACCTCCCGTACCGTCGACATTTGATATGGGTAGTTTGGGCAATCTTATCTTGCCAGTGACCGTTGATGGTGGGCGAGTCTATTACTTGCTCGACCGAAACGGGGATAACGCTGTTGGAAGATCTAATGATGGTTTGACCTTGGCTGAAGCACAGAACATTTTCAAAGAAGACGTCAATGGAAATGTTAACCCTGACCCAAGCTCAGGTCCGAATGTGACCTACCGCTATGCGACGATTAATGGTGCTCGTTTTGCGCTAGCAATTAGGGGAGGTACTGGTACCGATATTTCAGTTGATACGACTGACTTGAACACGTCGGTTTCTGGAAATGAGGATAATCCAGCTTTTGACGGCGGTCTGTACGCAATTGTCGACGCTTTCAACGGTTTGCCAAACGCATGGACTAGTGCTGGCTTAACCGATTATGTAGTGTCGGAACGATACTCAGGAGAGCAGTATTATCAATCATCTCCGTCCGTACCAAATGCTGGCAAGGACATTATCGATAGCGCCGGTGTTTGGGGAGTACAATCCCTCAACATTATTATTGAGGCGTTAAATCCTACGGCTATGTCGACGGTTCGGTTACCCGCGTTCACTGGATATCTCGCTCTTGGCATAGACACCTACAACGACGGATCTTCTGATCTGCCTTTGACGCAAGAGCTTGTTTCTCTTGCGAATGAGATTGTCAGTGGGATAACCGGAACGCTTAGTGCATCGGCTATTCAGGCAGCGCTCGATGCGGCACACGCCAAATTGACAGCGATGCAGGTAGTTTTGGATTACATCGACGATCAGGGCAGTGCTGCACCGGATGCCGATGATTACAACGCCATAGGCTTGGGCCGTACTGTCGCTGTCTCTGAAGTTGCTGCGCTAAACGCCGCGGCAGTGTCAGCCGGCGTTAATGCCGCAGATACGCCGGCGGAATTAGCCGCTCTTCTGCCAGTTCCATCGGTTACGATCGATGCGATTTCGGATGACACCTCAGCATATCCGCCTATGGCAGATTTAGCTGTTGCAGTTAGTACTGACCCCAATCGACAGCAAGGGGACGTATTAATTGATATTAGCTCGGTACAGGTTGGTGACTACTTAACATTGGAGTTAAATGGAGCCACTTACACCTCTGATTTTGCGGTACCGGCTCCGGGTGATTCGATCTATACTCTGCAATATCAGATTTTGCAGACCTTCAGAGGAGGAAATCCCGAGCCCGCAGCGTTAACTACGTGGAAAGCTGCAGTAGGGATAGATGAATTCTACAGTTCCGGTAGTGAGATATTGGTTCGCCCAACTGCGACAGATATTGACGTTTCTGCTCTTAATGTCAAAGCCGGAATACCGTCCACTCCAGACTTCATCACCAGCGACGACGACGGTCTAACCATCACCGCGACACTTGATGCCGCGCTGGCAACGGGCCAGCGTCTTGAGTTCTCAACTAACGGTACAGACTGGACTGATATCAGCGATTCAGTAACAGGTACTGCAGTTAGCTACGATGCCTCAAGTTTAACGTCTACAGCGACAGTACAGATGCGGGTTGTGAATTCAGCCGGAACGGCGGGAACTGTGGATTCGCAGTTAATTACCATCGACACGGCTGTAGCTACACCAAACGCAACTTTGGCTGTTGACAGTACCAACGGTGTCTCCGGCAATGATTCAGATGCAGTAACTAACTCTGGCGCTATTACTGCACCAGCAAATGCAGAATCAGGCGCTATTGTTGAATATCGAGTGCAGAAGGATGCGGGGGCGTTCAGTTCGTGGAGTGAAACCTACACCGCTCCGGCAACCGACGGTTCGGCCGATGGAGCTTATGTTGTTGAGGTTCGACAGACTGATGTTGCCGGGAATGTCTCTGCCAGTCAGAGCCTTACTTTCACGCTGGATACCACAGCACCCACGACGGCTGTCACTGCGATAACTATCAGTGATGACTCGGGGGTACAAGGCGATTTCATCACCAATGATGTAGATGGCCTCACAATCAGTGCGACACTCTCGGCAGCCTTGGCTACTGGTGAAATTCTAGAGTACTGGAATGGTGCTGCATGGAGCCAGGTCGCCGCAACTGCTATCAGTTCTACTGCTGTGAGCTTTAGCGATGCGAATCTCAACAGTGATACCACTGTGAAGTTCCGGGTGTCTGACGCGGCGGGTAACACTGGAGCCGAATTCACTCAGGCAATAACTTTTGATACGACGGCTCCTGTAACTGCTCCGTTGAGCATTACAGATGTCGATTTGTACTCCACTGGTGGTACCGTTCGAGTCAATTTGGATACGAGCAGCACGAGTGCCGGTGACTACGTGCAACTTGATAGTGCCGACGGTGCTCAGACCATTACGGCCAGCGTTGCAATGAGTGGCGTGAACGTTGTCGGGACAATGAAGGAGTATCTAACCTACGACGATGCATCGCCAGATGTGACTACTTATACGCTAAACTCATCGCATAACTTGAAGCTAATTGAAGCTCATCTCGTGCACGATGCATTTTATGCTGTGGATACAGATGGTGATGGCATCATCACTGCGGCAGATCAGATGACCGATACAGCCTTTGCCGCGGCAGGATACAGAGAACCTATATCGGGTCTATATCTTGATGAGTATTTTGGTTCTAACGATCTAATAAACCTCATAAATGCAAACGAGTTTTTGCAGAATACAGCCATCACTTATCACTGCGCGCGCTACTACGATAATGCGGCTCGTGGTACCTTGGATAATCCACAGGCCTATTTCATACAGTGGGACGGCTCATCGTGGAGCGAGGTGTTGCTACCCGCAAGCACGCCGGCTGTTGTGATTACTCAACCTAGTCAAACGATCAACGATTACGCGTCCGATGTGTCAGTTAGTGGTGCGCCGTCATTGGTCGGTGGTAACACCTATGAGTATGACGTCTCTTATCCAATGTTCGATAGCAGCACCTCGTTCAGCTTATTGCAGGGTGGTGTAGATAGTGGAATCACTATCACCGTGATCGGAACTCCGGGCTCATCCGGCGCGAAGATCAGCTTTACCGTGCCAGTAGATCAAACTGAGCCGCTTACCCTGACGAACAACCTTGTGACGTTGGATCGCGAGAGCTCGGTGGATGAGATCTCCGTTAGTGCCTTAACAACAATAGAATTGACAGCCAATGACATCACAAATGGGTATGTTGATATCGACCTGACTTCGTCTGATCTCGCAGGACAGAGTGGGGCGGTTACTCTGCTTGCAAGCATCGCTGACGTGGCGGGTAACAAGGGTTCGGCTGCACACCAATCTTTCAATTTGGTACCTGAACCGCTTGAACTAGATGTTACGTTGATCTCGGACACGCCGATAATGGTGAGTGCCTCAGTTAGCGTGGTCAGTAACGGCATTGATACAGTTGACTTGTCGGACGGTGATATCCTGAGGGTGAGTTATACAGATGCAGGTGGCACATCGGGAGTCGTAACCTTCCCGCTTAGTGGCGCCACTGGAAACAATAGCATGGTTGGAAAGTTGGCAGATGCCATAAATGGCTTCACTGATTTTTCACCCGCCATTTCCAGTAGCAGGTATATAACGCTGAGTAACGGTCTAGGAGCGGTGACGATCGACAGCGCTGAAGTGATTACATTCGATGATAATCATATATCGTCCCAAACAATTGAGTCAGCAATTGTATCGATTGCCAATGCTCCTGACGGTTTCTACAACAAGCAGATTGAATACTCTCTTGACGGAGGCTCTAGTTGGACCTCTTCGAGTATTTCGAACTCGGGCTACCTCTCCGACAACAGGCCGTGGCAGATGATAACCTTTGCCTCTGCGTTGACTGACGGTGCCAGCCTGAAGATTCGAGTCAGAAACGATGCGACCAGTGAGTACAGCACGACTATTGTTGTTGACACAACGAATCCTAACCTTGTCATGGCTGCTCAATCTGTGAGTAATGCTAGTGATGATGTTGTTGTCCAGTCAGATGAGAAAGGCTTTGTCTATCTAATCAACGACAATAACGACGATGCAATCTCGACCTTTGCTGATATAGTCGCGTTGGCAGATGACAAAGTTAACCGGGTCGCCATTACGTCGACTAACACAGATACCAATCTGTCTACCGAAGGCCTGGCGGCTGGTACATATTACGCTTATGCAATGGATGAAGCGGGTAATCTTTCAGCCACTAGCAGTAACGCTGTAACTGTGACTGACGCATCTCCTACGGACACGGCAGATGCAGTATTCAAGGAAATAATAACCGGTACGAATACTGTATATAACGGAACTAACGCCGCCGTTGATGACAGTGGTGTTAACGCGGACGCTACCCCTGATATCGTCATTAAGCTTGTCGATATAGCCGAAGGCGATTCGCTTGAGTTAGTCGTCGACGGTGTGGTTGTGTCGACCCACGCAGTAACCGGAAGCGACATTACCAGTGGTGAAGTCACGTTTGCCGGTGTCGATGTGGCTGGCAACGATGCATCGTCAGATCGATCTGTCTCGCTTGGGCTTAAGGTGACGCACATCACAGAAACCCAACAGGTTGATACCTGGGAGTTCAACTGGTAATTCAGTTATCCGTGAATCCAACAGCCGCCCCTCGGGGCGGTTTTTTATGCCCTAAAGTAGTTCCCCGCATATCTACCCCATGTCATACATAGTCGAGTGTGACAAAAAATACCTGACATGTTTGACATCAGTGACAAATTGTCAGTATAATGACAAACCTGGTTGGATTGGTGTCACTAGTTGTCACTATTAGCCAGAGGCGAATGAAGTTAAACGAAGAGCAAATCTAGGGGTAGAGATGACTTTTCTTTCAGGTTTCAGCGTGCCATCAGCGCGCTACAATTCCGGATCCGTTGTGCCTATCAGCGCAACGTTCAGTGACAGTGTCACAGTGTCAAACGGCGCTGTGCCTTTTCTTTCGTTGTCTAACGGCGCGATTGCGACATACGCCGGTCAAACCGACGACGCCACACTGACATTCAACTACTTTGTATCGGATACTGACAACGCTACCCTGTCTCTGTCAGTCACCGGTTTTGCTTTAAATGGCGCATCAGTTCTCGCCGCTGATGGTTCTGTCGCTGCTACCACTGTCACTTCAGGTGTTAACAGCCAGATCGTTTCTACTGCCAATGCTGGTGCTGCTGTCACTATTGAAACCTCATTGCAGGATATTGCTGACGATCTCGTGTCACCTCGCGTCGCTTCTGTAGATCTTGTCAGCGGCAACTACCGGCCTGGCGATAAAGTCACCCTAACGGTTGTGTTTGATGAAGCGGTGGGCGTAACGCCCGGCGCCAAGCTGCCAACCCTGACGCTGATGAGCAACGGCGAAGTACTTGATGATGTCATCGCCTCCTACGAGTCAGGTTCAGGCACGAAGAAGCTCAACTTTACCTTTACGGTCACTGACACCATGGATGTCGCTGACCTGCAGCTCGGTGAGCTGCTCTCGAACGGTTCATTCCTCGCCGATGCTTCTGGCAATGCGGCGATTTTGTCACTGCCTGAACTGCCCAGCGCAACCTCTGTGTCACTGGGCGATCAGACCGTCTACGTTGAAGAGGTGGTTGACCTCGCCGATGTGAAGATTGAGTCGATCCGTTACCTCGATAATGACACCGAAGCCTTTAAAGTGGGCGAAGTGCTCAGCTTTAGCGTGCGCATGACCGGTGTAGTCAATGTGGATACCACTGAAGGTGTGCCCACGCTGGTGCTGAGTAACGGTGGGTTTGCCCGTTACACCGGCGGTTCTGACAGCAACACTTTGACCTTTAGCTACATTGTCGGTGCCAGCGATCGCAACACCGATGACCTACGTGTTCTTGGTCTGGCTGAGAACGATGCAGTCTTCAACGGCAGCCTGGGCCAGGACGTGGATGTGCGTATCACCTCTGCGAACAACCTGAGCACCTTCAACGATGTGGCGATTAACGCCCAAAGTCCGTTTATTACCCGTATCGACAGTGCCAGCCAGGTGGTGAGCCTGGGCGAGAGCGTTGAGTTTATTGTCAACTTCTCTGAAGCAGTCGATCTGGAAGGCGATGCGCCTTCACTGTCACTGAACAACGGTGCCACGGCTGAGTATGTCAGCGGTGCGCCGTCTAAACAGTTGTTGTTCCGTTACACCGCCCAAGAGGGTGATGCGAATGCTCAAGACCTTGATGTTCTGAGCTTTGATGCACCTAACAGCACCCTGATCTCCCTGTCAGGCACCGGCGAAGCGTCAGTGTCACTGTCACAGATCACCACAGTGGCTGCCAAGTACGATATTAGTTTTGATGGTGAGCGCCCAGAAGGTGTGATCACCTTTGATAGCGACGCCTTGATTGCCGGTGAAACCTCCGGTGTCACTGTTACCTTCGCAGAATCTGTCACCAACCCCCGTGACGCGATCAGTGTCAGCAACGGTACGCTGTCACCGCTGGTACCGGTGGAAGGTACTGCCATTCCACGCACGGTGTGGAAGGGTGTGTTTACCCCGATCCTGAAGATCGAAGCCGATGAGACGACGCTGGTGCTGGATAACAGCCTGGTGGCTGACAATGCTGGCAATACCGGTACGGGGCTGAGTGTCTCTAACCCAATCTCCATTGATACTTTGGGTCCTGTCGCAGAGCTCAGCTCTAGCGTGCTCTACAACGGTCACCGCCTGATCACCATCGATTTTGGTGAGCAGGTCACTGACTTTGATGTGAACGACATCGTTGTGACCAACGGCATCAAAGTGACCAGTGGTTTTACCGAAGTCACACCGGGGCAGGTCTACACCCTTGAGGTGGCGCCCACCGCGGCAGCACAGGATAACCCAACAGGTGATGTGACTGTCACACTGCGCAAAGGCACGATGACCGACAGCCTGGGTAACCTTAACGCAGAGCAGTCGATTGCGCGTCCTTGGGATATCCGTGCGCCTGAAATTACCCGTATCAATGCCGAGAGCGGTTCCTACACCGCCGGCGATACCATCGCGATTGCTGTTACCTACGATGAGATCGTCAATGTTGATGCCGTGAACGGCACACCGTTCCTTGCCCTGAACAACGGCCAGGTGGCTGAGTATGTGCGCGGTAGCGAGAGCAACACGCTGGTGTTTGAGTACACCGTGGTACAGAACGATCAGGTCGATGCGCTCAATGTGCAGGCACTGGTGAAAGACGGTGCCAACATTACTGACAATGCGGGTAACGACGCTAAGACTTACATCACTCCCGGTGCCAACCTCTCCAACCATGCAGTGGTTGAAATTGATGGCGTTGCGCCAACGATTGTCACCATCTCTGCGGCAGAGGACGCGCTGTACCTAGCAGGTGACAGCGTTGAACTGACAGTTCAGTTCAGCGAGAACGTCTACATCGACTTCACCAACGGTTCACCGATTCTGGCACTGAGTAACGGTGCGGTCGCTGAGTATGTCGATGGTGACGGTTCAAGCTTCCTGAACTTCCGCTACACCGTTCAGCCAAATGACTTCGATACCACCGATCTAGATGTACATGCACTGATCACTAACGGCTCGGTGTTTAAGGACATCTCCGGCAACGAAGCCAATATGGCGATCCTGAGCGACAACAGCCGTCTGGCGTACCGCTCGGATGTGGTGGTGGATGCTGCGACACCGTACATCAACACCATCTCTGCCAACGCCGGTCACTACAACGAAGGCGAGATCATTGATATCGCCCTGGGTTGGAACAAACCGGTTGAGATGAACGATGCGCTGGGTACCCCAGAGCTGAAACTGAGCAATGGCGAAATCGCCACCTACAACGCCGCAGCCTCTACACCAACACGCCTAGTCTTCAGCTATGCCGTTAAAGCGACTGATTTTGAGTCGGACGCACTGGCGATTGCTGAACTGCGCACCAATTACGCGACTTTCAACGGCGTTGTTGCTGGTGAATCTGCTGACCTGACCCTGCCAAACGGCGGTGCGATCGCGCAGGCTGAAGGCGGCATCTTTATCGATCTGACGCTACCAGAAGTAGAGTCTATCAGCGTTCTCGACGAGAACGGTTCTGCAGATCTGAGCGCGGGTGAAGCGGCAACGCTTACCATCGAATTTAATGGGGCGATCAAAGAGCTGCGCCCAGAGTTCTTCAACATCGAGAACGGCGCGCTGAGTAACCTCAGCAGTGAAGATGGCGTGACCTGGACAGGCACGTTCACTCCGCTGAAAGACACGCAAGCCGGTGAGCAGACTCTGAGTCTGGATCTCACCAAAGTTTCTGATTTGGCAGGCAACTTTGGCCTCGGTCAGTCACAAGATGCTAACTACACCTTGGATAGCGCTTACCCAACCGTGACCATCCGCTCGGATGCGGACGGCATCGTTAATGGCGATGTGCGCATGGTGGTGAACTTCTCTGAGTCGGTGCAGGACTTTGACCTGAGCAAGCTCAGCGTCGAAGGCGGTAGCATTGATCAGTTAAGCCTGGAGACACCGGATAACTCGGGTCGTCCTGAAGGCGAATATAGCTTTGTTGTAACCCCAGACCGTAATAGCACCCAGCCGATTAAAGTGCGCGTGATGGATGGCGTTGTCACTGATGAGGCCGGCAACCCCAACAAAGCGTCGGATGTTCTGCTCCAGCCAGTCGATACGGTAAAAGCGAAGATCGAAGGTATCCACGCTGAGGCCGGAGCCTATGCGGTGGGTGATACCGTTCAGTTGACGGTTAAATTCAGTGAATCGCTCGACTTCGAATCGGCGCCAGAACATGCCCCTTCACTCTTTTTAAACAACGGTAAACAGGCTGTTTACCTGAGCGGTGCGGGCACAGACACCTGGACCTTCAACTACGAATTTAGTGAGCCTGCGGCCTCTGCAAACCCTCTGCAGGTGCTGGCGTTCCTCGAAAATGATGCAAAACTCGTCGATGTTGCCCACAACCGTGCCAACGTCAGCCTGAACAGCACAAACCGCCTGCAGGAGACTGTCATCGTTGATGGTATCGAACCTCAGGCTGTTAGTTTTAGCGCAGTAGCGGGTAGTTACGGAATCGAAAATGTCGTTTGGATTCAGATGGAGACCAGCGAATGGGTCAACGTTGATACTGCGTCTGGCCGCCCAACCCTCGAATTGGCCAACGGTGGCGTAGCCACCTACGTGTCAGGTTCCGCATCCAATACGCTACTGTTCCGCTACGAAGTCGAAATGACCGATCACTCAGTTGATGCCCTCGAAGTTAGCGGCATCAACATGAACGGCGGTTTGATCTCTGATGCAGCGGGCAACGCCGTTGCTGCTTTTGGATCAGACCTACTGATCAATGCAGATGCGTCACCGGTTGCGGTAGACACCAACGCACCGACCTTGCAGCTGGTTAATCTGGTTGAAGATGCTGGCTCAGAAAACGATGTCCTCAACGATGGCTACTACGGCATCGATACGGTCGTTGCGTTTGATATCCAGTTTGATGAAGCGCTGCTAGTCGATACCAGCGCCGGTGAACCAGTACTTTCGCTGAGTAACGGTCAAACGGCAGCGTATATCGCTGAGCGCTCTGATCTTGCTAACGGCATCATGCGTTTTGAGTACCGTGTTGCTGAGGAGCACATCAATAAAGATTACCTGCGCGTACTGGGCATGGCCGAGCAGGGTGCTCAGATCACTGATCTGGCGGGTAATGACGCTGTGGTTGATATCGATCCGAGCGCGCTGAACTACTCAACGCTGTCGATCGATACCAAACGATTCAATCTAGAACTCACTGACGATCAGCCAGAGATTGCAGCGATTCCGGGTGAGCCGATCACCGTTACGCTAACCTTTGATGAGCCTCCATCAGCCTTTGATGAATCGGTTTTATTCATCAAACCGGCTGATGGCTCCGAAGTTTTGGATGAACAGAACCTCATTCAGCCTGCACCCTTCGATCTTTTTGATACTCACTCCATCGTTGTAGAGGGCAGCCTGACTCAGGTTGATGAGCGCACCTACACCATTCAACTCTCTACCAACAACAACTTCCGCGGTGAGCTCGAGATCAGTGTCGCTGCTGAGGCTGTCGCTGACCGCTCAGGTAACCCGCTGACTCAAGCGGCTGTGCTGGTTCAGCCGGTTGATACGATCACCACGGCCTTCCAAATTACGCCAGTGGCGGGTCCTTTTATTGGCTCGGATGCGAGTGTGCATCTATTTACTGATACCGGTATTGAACTGACCGACGGTCAGGACTACCGCGTTGATTATGAGACCGACGCCGCTGACGGTCAGGTGTTGATCACACTGTTGAACGGTTACCGCGGCCCTATGCTGGTCGAGGTGCGTGACAACTCTTCTGTTTCAACCGACTACATCAACGAGTTTACCAAGCAGTCGACTAGCCTAGATACTTCGCTGCGCGCCATGCTCAGTGTTGATGAAGCAGCACCTGAATCCAAGCCCATCACTGTGATTGTCTCGCCTCTGACAGAGCTGGCCGTGCGTAAAGCCGGGTATGTTGAGGGTGAAATACCCAGCTTGTTGTCTGCAGAACAGCTCGACTACAACGTCAAGATCGCTGCGTTGTTTGGCCTTGAAGGCATTGATATTACCCGCACTCGCGTCACGACAACGCTGGATAAGCAGTTCGACGAGAACGACGGTCTCTCTGCTGGCGAAGCCTACGGTGAAGCACTGGCAGCACTCGCCGTAAAAGATACCGATACCGGCTCTGCTCGCGCAACCATCGAGATGTTAGTGGACGGTATTGTTGAAAACACCGACAACCAAACACTGGAATTCACACCGCTGGCAGCACTGGAGATCGACCAGGCGGCCAATGCCGTTGACCTGATGCAGGATGTGGAAGCCTCAGGTCAGGAGTTTACTGCAGACGATCTAGAGAAAGCGCAAGCGCTGCGTGCTGTTTTACGCACCGCAGCTGATGTTGAGCCGTTCGTAACCATCGAACAGCTTGAGCTGATCGGCGTTCAGGGTGTCAGCGAAAACACCCTTAGCTTGGCACACCGCCTGCTGACTCAGACCGCCGATGACGGTTCGGATGTGGACAGCATCGCCAAAATCGATGCACTGCTCTCTAGTGCTCTGGCTGCACTGGATACGATCACCATCGCCGCTGAACAGAACACCGCTGCAGACGATGTGACGCACGCGCACTATGTAGCGCTGGGTTTCCCAGACTTTTCACCGGTATTTGAGCAGGCATTTGCCAAAGTATTGGATCAAACCGGTATCGGTGCCGCTCAGGTGGGTGATATTACGCTGTTTGAAGCGATGCTTGGCAGCTATCAAAACCTGATTAGCTTTGTGGTTGATCCACAGTCAGTGGATCTAGAGCCAACTCTTGCCGATTACGAGCGCCTTGGCATCACCGGTATCGACAATGACGATATGGTGACCGTACTTAATGGCGGCCTGAGCACCAACACCGAGCTCTCTTATGCGGTGATGGATATCAACGAGCTGCAGTTCTTGGTAGACGACTTTAACGGCTCGATGGATGCAATCCGCCTCTACAGCGAAGATCCAATCGCCAATGCTGATCAGATCCCAACGCTTGAGACATACCAGAAACTGCGTCTTGCCAACATGGACGAGGCGCTCGTTGATAGCATCAACTCCGTGCTGGCTGATAGCGATATCGTGATTACAGCGGACGGTGTGCGTAACGAAACGCAGACCATTATCAACGCGTATAACAGCCTTCTAAGCTTCAATGCTCAGGACGCTGATGCAGTTGCTCCTGCGACTGAAGATTATGCCGTTCTGGGCGTAAAACAGCTCACCGATGATCGTGCAGTTAACTTTGCAACATCGCTGCTCATCAATAAAACCGTCGATCAGATCGACTCAACGGCAGAGCTTGAAGCGATTGCCGATGCGATCAACGCACTGCTCTACACCGTCGATCTTGAAGATGCCTCAACAGCGGCGACTGATGAAAATGCGATTACCGTCGAGCAGTTGAGCTTACTAAATCAAACCGTCACTCAGGCACAGCTTGCCTCTGTACGCGCCTTTATGGCAACCAAGGCCGATACTGATGTGGCCGAACTCACTGAGCTGACTCATCTAGTTGATGCTGTTGTTACCGCAGCAGATCGCATTAAATCCTTCTCTGAAGATCCAGTCGCAGCGTCGGATGTAATCAACGGTGGTCTGGGTGAACCGACTGAGCTTGATTACGAAGTCGTACTCGCAGGCACCGGTACTACCATCTCAGCGCTAGGCGCAATGAACGAGATCCTGGCTGACAGTGATGTGGTCGTTGGTGAGACTGATCTTCAGACTGAGCTGAACTCACTCGTCTCTATTTACAACGTGCTGTACGGCATGGCGGATGGCGGTGAAGTTAACGAAGTTGATGCGCTATCACTGACCGATTATGACACTCTGGGTATCAACGATCTTGATACGACGGACAGTAACGACCTAACGACAAGCTTCCTGAACTCTCTAATGGATGTTCAGAGCAGCGAAGGTATTGATACAGCCGCTGAGCTGCAAGCCCTTAGCAACGCCGTAATCGCTTTGCGCGAGACCGTTGTAAACGGAACTAATACAGAAACTGGCATCACCGTTGATCAGTTGATCCTACTTGGCTTAACTGATGCAACAGAGGCGAACCTGACGGCACTGCAGACCGTAATCGCACGTGATGCGGTTGAGAGCTACAACAACTTTGCAACATTGGCTGATCTTCAATCCGTAGCAACCAACGTCTTTACTGCGCTGAACACGCTAAGCGCGCACACTGCATTGGATGCTGACGCTGCGAATAACCCTACCGAAGCGGTATACGCACAGGCAGGTGTTGCAGGTGTGACTGAAGATAACCTACTGGCAGTTAACGCACAGGTTCGTCTAGCGGCGACATCAGAAGATAAAGACTCGCTTGAAGAGCTAACCGCACTGGTTGAAGCTGCAGATGCTGCAATCGAGTACATCCGTACCACCGTTGCCCCAGAGATCCGTGCTGTTATCGAACTGGCAGATGGTGAGACAGGTCTCACCCTAGACGAGCAACTTGCTGCTTACAGCGCAGCAGGCGTCACTGATGTCACGGAGGATAACCTGCTTGCAGTCAATGCACAGGTGCGCCTGGTGGTTGACATTGCTGGCAAAGACAGTGTCAGTGAGCTGCAAAACCTTGTCACACTGGCTGACGAAGCGCTTGTCTACCTGACAACCGTTGCCGTTGAAACCGATTATGAAAACATTACACAAGAGGCTCAGCTAGCAGCATACAGTGCTGCCGGTGTTCTGGGTGTGACAGCAGACAACCTTCTCGCTGTAAACGCTCAGATGCGTGTTACAGAGAACCAAGCGACAGTGGCTGAAGTTCAAGCGACTGTTACAACTGCAGATGCCGCACTCGCGAAGATCGAAGCGCACGCCGAAGGTGATGATGCACTTGCAATCACCGATTACGAAGCGGTAGGCGTTCTGACGGTTACCGACGAAAATCTATTGGCAGTCAATGCACAGGTTGTCCGTGCTGAAGATCTAGCAGCAGACTCGGTTGAAGAGATCGGCGGTCTAGTTGATGCGGCGAACAATGCATTGGCGTTCATCCTGAGCGACATCGCACCGCTGACGTCTACAGAAACACTAGATGCTACAGCACAAATCGAAGCCTACAACGCTGCGGGCATCACCGGTGTTACAGAAGATAACCTGCTGGCCGTAAATGCTCAGATCCGCAAGCAGCTTGCTGCGGATAGCAACGCAACAGACAATCTCGATACCGTAGCGGATATCCAGGCTAAGGTGACTGCCGCGAATGATACGATCGCATACCTAGACAGCACAGTTGCGCTTGAAGAGGACTACCTAAACCTTACTCAGGCACAGCAGGTCACTGCTTACCATGAAGCGGGTGTTCTAAGCGTCACAGCTGACAATGTTCTAGCGGTCAACGCGCAGATGCGTCTAGAGACGACAGCCGAGAACAAAGACGCTGTTGCAGAGATCGAAACCATCGTTGGCCTAGCGAACGATGCAATTACATACCTTAGCACTACAGTTGCGCCTGAACTGAACGTAGAGATAATCACGCTTTCAGATCAGTTGGCAGCATATGGCGCAGCAGGCATCACAGGCGTATCTGAAGATAACCTTCTTGCCGTTAACGCACAGAATCGTCTAGTAACAGATGGTACGCTGAAAGATAACGTCGATGAGCTACAAGCGCTTGTGACTAATGCAAACGATGCGATCACTTACCTAGCAACTGTTGCAGATGAAACTGCAGCACCAGAGACTATCGCTGAGGGTGAAACAGGTATCACACTGGCAGACCAGCTAGCCGCATACAGTGCAGCGGGTATCCAAGGTATCACTGTAGAGAATCTACTCGCGGTTAACGCACAGTTCCGTGTGGCAACCGATAAAGCGACTGTGAACCAGATTCAAACGATCGTAACGCAGGCGAATACTGAACTTTCACAGATCGAAGAGTTCGCAGCAGATACAGAAACGGTACTAGCTGAGACTGACTACTCGGATGTGGGTGTGACCGGAGTATCTGAAGATAACTTGCTTGCTGTAAACGCGCAGGTACTTCTTGCTGTAGATGGTGATGCAGATTCTGTCTCTGAAATCCAAGATATCGTGACCGATGCAAATGATGCATTGGCTTACATCTTGAGCGACATCGCACCGCTGACGTCTACAGAAACACTAGATGCTACAGCACAAATCGAAGCCTACAACGCTGCGGGCATCACCGGTGTTACAGAAGATAACCTGCTGGCCGTAAATGCTCAGATCCGCAAGCAGCTTGCTGCGGATAGCAACGCAACAGACAATCTCGATACCGTAGCGGATATCCAGGCTAAGGTGACTGCCGCGAATGATACGATCGCATACCTAGACAGCACAGTTGCGCTTGAAGAGGACTACCTAAACCTTACTCAGGCACAGCAGGTCACTGCTTACCATGAAGCGGGTGTTCTAAGCGTCACAGCTGACAATGTTCTAGCGGTCAACGCGCAGATGCGTCTAGAGACGACAGCCGAGAACAAAGACGCTGTTGCAGAGATCGAAACCATCGTTGGCCTAGCGAACGATGCAATTACATACCTTAGCACTACAGTTGCGCCTGAACTGAACGTAGAGATAATCACGCTTTCAGATCAGTTGGCAGCATATGGCGCAGCAGGCATCACAGGCGTATCTGAAGATAACCTTCTTGCCGTTAACGCACAGAATCGTCTAGTAACAGATGGTACGCTGAAAGATAACGTCGATGAGCTACAAGCGCTTGTGACTGATGCAAACGATGCGATCACTTACCTAGCAACTGTTGCAGATGAAACTGCAGCACCAGAGACTATCGCTGAGGGTGAAACAGGTATCACACTGGCAGACCAGCTAGCCGCATACAGTGCAGCGGGTATCCAAGGTATCACTGTAGAGAATCTACTCGCGGTTAACGCACAGTTCCGTGTGGCAACCGATAAAGCGACTGTGAACCAGATTCAAACGATCGTAACGCAGGCGAATACTGAACTTTCACAGATCGAAGAGTTCGCAGCAGATACAGAAACGGTACTAGCTGAGACTGACTACTCGGATGTGGGTGTGACCGGAGTATCTGAAGATAACTTGCTTGCTGTAAACGCGCAGGTACTTCTTGCTGTAGATGGTGATGCAGATTCTGTCTCTGAAATCCAAGATATCGTGACCGATGCAAATGATGCATTGGCTTACATCTTGAGCGACATCGCACCGCTTACGTCTACAGAAACACTAGATGCTACAGCACAAATCGAAGCCTACAACGCTGCGGGCATCACCGGTGTTACAGAAGATAACCTGTTGGCAGTTAACGCTCAGATCCGTAAGCAGCTGACAGCAGATGTTGAACTAGACGCACCAACGGAAAACTTAAACTCAGTTCTTGAGCTTCAGGCTAAAGTCACTTCAGCAAACGATGCCATCGCTTACCTTGAATCTGATGTCCAAGTTGAAACCTACGCCCTTGATGATCTCTCAGGTGGTGAAGCCGCTCTTACAACGACAGAGCAGCTAGCAGCCTATGCAGATGCTGGTGTGCTTAACGTGACAGTCGATAATCTATTGGCCGTTAACGCGCAGATGCGTCTTGAGACCACCACAGGTAATAAAGACTCTGTCGCTGACATTCAAACCATCGTTGGTCTGGCTAATGATGCCATAGCGCTGATTGAAACCTTCAACAACTCAGACGGCGCAACCGATCTGGGTAATGGCAACACTGCACTGAGCACCGACGATTACGCGGCGGCAGGTATTCTAAACGTGACTGCAGATAACCTAGTGGCAGTGAATGCGGTGATCCTAGGTTCTGCGACAGGCGAAACCACTACGGTTGGTGATATCCAGACGATCGTGAATAACGGTATTCAAGCCCAGCTTGATGCCATGGCGAAGATCTCCGATTACGCCGATGCCTATGTTGTAGGCACTGAAACGACAGCGGGCGATGCGTCAACCAAAGCGGTTCAGACTATCGATCCGGGTGTATTGGCAGCGGCTGATGGCTATACGCTTCACCTAGGTACTGTAACGCTTGAGACAGGTGCTTTTGCCTCTGCGCCAACCGTTGCAGAGATGATCACAGCTTTCCAAGCAGATTCAGCCTACACACTCGCGCCGTTCACTATTGCTGATAACGGCAGTGGTCTGCTTGAGATCACCTTCAAAAACTTCGGTGTTCATAGCAACATGGGTGAACTGCACACAGCACGCCCAACACTGGAAGATTTTGTCACAGCGGGTGTAACGGGTCTTACTGAGAAACAGCTGTACGCAGCCGTTGACTTAGTAGAACAGAAAGCACCTGATCAGGTTGATCAGCTAGCTGAAATTCAGACGGTTGCGACGAACGCAGCGACCGTTCAGGCCAACAACTTGAATGTGGTGCTGAACTACGCCATCGATAGCGCAAACACTAAACCAACTGTAATGACCTACAAACTTGCAGGTCTGACTGCAGTAACCGAACTGACGCTTCCAGCCATCAACAAGTTGATTGCACTGGAAGACAGCAACACTGTTTACGACTTCGATACAGCGGCAGCTATCGTTAACGCAGGTGTACAGGCGTACACGGATGCACTGCTGAAGATTGCGAACCACGCAAACGAGCTAGCGGATGCTCCAGTACCAACACTGGACGATTACGAAACAGCTGGTATCACAGGCCTAATCGCCGATGATATCGATATGATCAACGCGCTGATCATTCAGCGTGAAGCGGACGATGATGGCATCGCGACCACCTCATCAGGCATCCAGAGTGTTGTAAACGCAGGTCTTGCTGCTGTATTCAAACTTCGCGATGCAGCGGAAGGTAATACAGCGGTTGATAACCTCACGGAAGATGACTACACAGCAGTAGGTATAGACGCTGCTGACATTCCAGATGTAGCTGCACTGAACAGCTCACTTGATAGTCAGCCAGTAAATGGCGTGATTGCACGTAACTTCTCGACGCTATCAAGTGTCGTTGCAGCGGTTAAAAAGCTCGTCGAGATTGCTGATGGTACCGATGGTAACGCAACGGATGTGATGACTGCGGATGACCTAATCGCCATGGGTCTAACAGGCCTGGAAGCGACAACCGGTGAGTCGGCTAAACAGAGCGCCGCGATCGCGATCTTCAACGATCTGGTGGATACCAAAGCAAACGCGGATGTTGGTACCGTTGCCGAGACGCAGGCGCTTTACAACGCAGTACAGGCAGCCCTTCGCACCGCGATGGGTGAAACACCTAAGATCACCAAGGAACAGCTGAAACTACTCGGTTTTGATGTTGATAACGCCGATAGCAACGTGCTTACGGATGTTACCGACGACAACCTAACAGCGATTCAGCAGGTACTTGTTAATCTTGCGATCGATACAGACTTCAGTGCGCTGACAGATCTCGCTTCACTAAAAACGCTAGTTAACGATGCAATCGCAGCAATGAATGCGATTTCAACAGCGGCGGGCAGCAATGATGCCTCAGCGATTGTTGATGTCACCACCCTGAATGATATGGGTGTGACTGATGTGACGGACTACGCTGCGATCAACAGCGTACTTGAACTGGCGAGCACCACAACAGCGAAAGTATCGAACTACGGTCAGATTAAAGCGATCGTCGATAGCTACAATCTAATTCTGAAAATGGCCAATGATGGCACCGTTGAAGCTGAAGCTCAGGATTACGACAACATTGGTATCACCGGTGTAACTTCAGCGGATGAAGTCGCTCTTGTTAACAGCTACATCATCGCTAAGAACGACAGCACTCGTGTTAATACGGTGACCGATCTTCAGAACCAGGCAACCGCACTAACAACGATGTTAACACTGGCTGAAGAGAGCGATGTCGTTGGTATCGATAATGCAACAGCGACAGCGCTAACACTTACCGACCTAGAATATCTGGGCTTTACCACCGCACCTGCAACACCAGCGGTATCGGGCACAGAGATTAGTGCAGTTAACCTAGACTCAATCCGTCTAGCAATTGCCAACACCGCAGATGATCACTCAGATATCCTAGATTTCACCGCTCTTGAAACGCTGATCAACGATACAGCGACTTCGGCGAACGTGATTAAGGCATACGCCGCAGCAAATGATGGTGCTAACGCACCAACTGCTGCTGATTTCGCCGCTATTGGTGTGGCTGGAGTAACCGATGCGAACGTAGCTGCGATCAACTCGTCACTCTCCACCAGCGGTGTGCTCGATAGCATCGCAAGCAGCGTCGCAACCGACACACAAGACATCGTCGATGCCTGGGCTAAAGTCGAAACGCTCGCCGATGGAGGCGTAGATAGTGTTGATGTCGCGCAACAGACAGTAGACATAATTCCTGAAACAAATACCCCATCAGGTACGGCAACATCGATTACTCAAAATGGCTTTACCATATCGACAGAAAGTGTGTTCGGCAGTACCTGGGCACTTAATGAGGCATTTGATAATGACCTCGGGTCAGGTTATGCAAATGCCGATGGCGATCCTACTAATGTCCTTATTATTGATGCGGATAAGGCGTATCAACTCTCTGGATATACGCTTAAATCTACAAATGCCGGATACCCTAAATCTTGGACACTTGAAGGTTCAAACGATAGTTTGACGTGGACTATTCTAGATACGCAGACTGACTCGCAAGAAACTCAGAACACGAGCCACACATATCTTTTTCCAAGTGCAACAACAGATGCATACCAGCAGTACAGGTTCAACGTGACCGCTACAGGAAACGGTAACGAACTAGAGTTATTAAACTTCGAACTGTTGATAGATGAGGTCAGTTACACGGTTTACAACAGTGATGATGACTTAGACGGTTTTGTTGGTATTGACGATGATATTCAGTTAGCGACGGCAAGCGACTTTGCAGCGTTAGGCATAACTGGGTTGTCTAATGCGGCGGCCTCATTTTTGAGTCATCTGATTGACGAGCGTAACCTCACGGATGTCGGTGATATTGCGGCATTACAGTCGTTGGCTGATGCCGTTGAAGCGCTCTTGGCGACCAACACTGTCGATGATGGTTCATCCACTGCGGCCGGGGGTGATGTCACGCGGGCGCAACTTAATCTGCTTGGCTTGAGCCTTGTTGATGATACGAACTATGCCGGTGTCATCACGTATTTAAAGGGCAATGGTGATCTTAACTACGCAACCGTTGATCATTTTGCGAAGGTCAAAGCTGACATTGTTGCCAACCTAGACAACCTCTCGGAGATTGAGAAGGCCGCGGAACTCAATACCGCGACCACCAGTTACCCGACGTTAGCCCAATGGGACACGATTAACGGCCTGGATGCCTCGACCGCTGATGATGTGACGTCGTCTAATCTTGCTGCAATCAACTCGCTGCTCAATACGACGGAGGTGACGGGAGCAACGGTCAGTAACACGGCGACATTGCGCACGCTGATTACGTTGTACAAGAGTGTTCTGACGGCGGCGACCTCAGGCGGCGCGGCGGCAGCGTTAACGCAGTCGGAGTATGAGTCGATTGGTGTGACAGGTTTTAGCACGACCACAGCGCGTGCTGCAGCCGAGGTAACTGTACTCAACGAGGTGATCTCGAGCTTTACGGATAACACTCGGGTTGATCGTATTAATGAGGTGGTGGGTATCCGCAAAGCGGTGACGGCTCTGATCGATACCGTTGAAGGCAAAACGCCCGCGATTACCAAAGCTCAGCTGGGCTTATTGGGCTTTGATCTCGACAACGCCGATGCTGACGTGGCAACACCCTCGGTAACTGACGATAACCTTAGCGCAATTCAGAAGGTCCTGAAAGATACAGGTATTGGCACCGATTACGATACCGTCGATACGCTTGCCAAAGTCCAGGCGCTGGTTGACGGTGCTGTGAACGCCCTAGAAGCAGTTAAAGCAGAAGCGGACGCGAATGATTCAGATTCAGTGACCGTCGCTCAACTTGAAGCGATGGGTGTTGAGGGTGCTGATGATTCTGGAACAGCCAGTGATAACATTGCGCTGATCAATAGCATCCTAGATAGCGCTGTTGCATCAAGCGAAGTCAACACACTGGAAAAGGTTCAGAAGCTTGTTGATATCGCAGCCAAAGTTGTTGCGCTGGCTGGGGATGCCTCTGCAGCCAAACTAACACAGGCAGAAATTGCGCTGATTGGTATCAATGATATGGACACCGATGCTGAAGTTGCGCTTCTGAACGATCTAATCGTGGCGGATACTACTGCTCAGGCAACCGTAGCTGAAATTCAAACATTCGCAGATGTGGCATCTAAAGTGTTGGTGAACGCCGCGCTTGAAACAACAGCAACCTTTGATGACACCAATGCGCTGACAGCTACTGAGCTTGAAACTCTCGGTTTCACTAACGATACAAATTCACCGCGCACGCTGACCGCTAATGGTGCAGCGAGCGACTCTGTAAATGCAGAGAACCTAGGCTTAATCCGCCTAGCGATTGCCAATACAGCGAACGATTATTCAGGCGTAAACCGCCTCACCAAACTGACCACACTTGTTACAGACGTTGCCACCGCAGCCAACAAACTTGTGAACTTTGCTGAATCTGTTCCTACCCCTACAGATGCTGCACTGATCCCAACCGTTGCTGACTTCGAAGCGATTTTTGTAACAGGTGTGGACAGCACTAATTTGGCATCTGTACTGGATGTCTTAGCGCAGTCTAGCGTCACAGTATCTAGCGACATTCAGGCTAAGGTTCAGGCGGTTGTTAATAGCTACAACCTTATTCTGACAGCTGCTGATGCGACCGATAACGACACATCAACAATTGCTGAAACGGATTACACCAACCTGGATGTAACGCTCAGCGATGATGCCGTGATCAAAACAGCTCAGATCAGTATTCTGGGGGACATTATCGATATTCAATCGAATGACGATGTCGATACAGTCACTGAGCTACAAACTATCGCGGATAACATCAAAGCGGTGCTGGATACAGCGGTACTTGCCGATGGAACAGATCCGGCTACCAACGGTGTTACCTTTGAACAGCTGAACGGCCTAGGAATCAGTGGCGCTACTGCCGATAACATCGCAGCGATCCGTATCGCGCTGATGAACAAAGGCAGCGATACCAACCTGAGCTCTATTGATAGTTATGACGAACTGAAGTCGTTGGTAAACAACGTGATCAACGCACTCGAAATCTTAGCGAACTACGCTGCTGATGAAGTGGCCGCAGAGCAGATTCCAGATGTAGATACATACAACTACGCGACCTTCCTAGAAGTCACCGGCGATAACTTTGAGGCGGTACAGCGTGAGCTGATTGCGGCTGAGCGTGATGATGCCGATACCACCGCCAAGTTGCAGGCGGTTGTGGATGCGGGCTTGGCGGTTCAGAAAGCTGCGCTTGAGAAGATCGTGGCCTACAGCACTCCGGTTGCCAGTGGCACGGTCGTGGATGCAGGCGATAGCACAATCAACGCAAATGGTAGCCTCAACGATGCCACCCCGCGCCACCTGAGCATGGATCTGACGGGGCTATTGGCCACCGACAGCTTCACCCTGCGTGTTGGCAGTGACACCTTGGTCACTGAAGCTCTAGCAACGGCTGATGCAGCGACCTTGGTTGCGGCCCTAGAGAGCGTAACGGGTTATGATGATCTAGCCTTTAGTGTGCGTGCTGATGGCGAGGTGCTGCACATTGAGTGGAAAGACTGGGGTGCCTATGGCGCTGCAGCCACATTGCGTGCCGCACAACCGAGCCTAGATGACTATCTCCTATCGGGTGCCCAGTTCCGCACTAGTAACGGCATTGATGCCGACAACCTCTATGCGGTGAACAAGGTCGTTGAAGGAAGCACCTTCACGGCAGTGACTACGAGTAACGTTGCCACGGTCGTGGGTGAACTTGAGACTGAGCTGGAAACAGCAGGGCAGGGCTTGGATGCCCAAACCGCGGCATTGGCAATCATCGAAGCCTACGCCGATGGCGGTTCAACCGCACCCACAGTGGAAGATTACACGCTGGCGCAGGTGACGGGCGTTACTGAAGACAATCTGGTGGCGGTTAATACCCAGCTTAAAGCGCTGAATACCAATATCACGACTACGCATACCGTCAGTGACATTGAAGTCGCGGTTGCCTCGGCCAATACCAAATTGGCAGCCTTTGAAGCGAATACACCAGCCGATCCGCAGGTAGGCTTTACGGTGGCGGAATACGCCGCGGTCGGCCTTGCCACAGGCATCAGCGATGATGTGGCCAACGGCATCGATAACCTGAAAGCCGTCAATGCCCAGGTGGCCTTGGCCGCTGAGGGTGATGCCAACCGGGTGCTCGACCTAAACTACTTACTGGCTAAAGCCGATGCCGCCATTGCCGCTATCGAGGCCTACAACAACGGCACCTTGGGTCGCGAGCTCACCGTCGATGACTACGCCGCCGCAGGTATCACCGGCGTCACACCAACAACACTCTATGCCGTCAACAACGAAGTGAAGTTCGATAGTGCGCTCGTCCTTAACAGCGTCAGCGAAATACAGGCGGTTGTGGATCCCGGTCTGGTAGCGGCTTCGGATGCCCTAACGTACACACTAGCCATTGCTGCCGACGCACAAAGCTTTAGTGAGCTTTCCAGCACGACATCGTCCTTCGTGCCCCAGATCGATAATAACAGCGATCAAGACGCTGCAGGTATCGTTGAGACTTTTTTCAATTGGCACGAACCTAATAATTATGACGCTTATAAGGCCTTTGATAGCAGCACAGGTACAGGCGACAGCAATGGTGCTCACAGTGAAGGCGCTTTGAATGGGTCCAACTCAGCCATTTTGGGTTGGAAGGATCCCGCAACAACACCCACAAATCTTGGCGCATTCCAATCCGTAACGGTTATCGCACGTGCTGGCCTGGGTGGTCGCGTGCCGGGTGAATTCGCTGTTGAGGGATACAATCCCGATACCTCGAACTGGGAACCGATTGGGAGCTTCACCAACACAACCCAAGGCGGTTTTTCCGTTACGAGAGAACAGCTCTTAAACAAACCCTATGACGCCTACGACTTTCCAGAGGAAAAGCTTTACTCAGGGTTCCGCTTGGTTATCGATACAACGGCCAACCAAGAAAATTCTGGGTCTGATGGTTACATTAATATTAACCAGCTTACGTTTAATACCAAGACCCCGATTGATAATAGCTACGTTACTGCCTCTTTAGAGGACCTAAATACCGCCGGCTTACTAGGCGTATCAACTGATAACTATGCAGCGGTCGTAGAGCAAATTGCACGTACCCAGCCAACTGATGCAGCTGGCTTACAGGCGGCAGTGGGTTTGGCTGACGCTGCGATACAGTTACTAACCGATTATGAAGACGGTGACACAGCCTTAACGGTGGATGACTTTGTGGCTGCCGGCCTTGAAGGAGTTGACACCTATAACCTTGAGTTTGTTGTTGCGCGTTTGGAAGCCCAGACCGATGCGGCGTTGAAAGACACCTGCAGTGAGTTGCAATCCATTGTGACCAGCGGTGTAAGTGATTACCGCGGTGAGCTTGATACGCGGATTAATACTTTCGCCAATGATCCGATCACTGTTTTCACTGCCGAAAGCGGTGGTGATGACAACGCGCTATTTGATAATACTGTCCTTGCCGCCTCAACCGATTTGATCAGTGGCGTATCAGCTACGACCGGTCTGGTTGACGGCATAACAAATCAAGACAGCGGCGAAGTGCTGAGCAGCGAGATCACGCTAGGCGCCGAAGCCAGCGGCAATACACGTTTGCGCTTTGAGAGTTTAAAAGCGGCATTCAACAGCGATGTAGTGGCGACCCTGCCTGAAGAGTTCGTGGTGAAGGGACGCCTCGACTACACCGCCGACGCCTCTATTTGGTATGACCTGGCAACGTTCACACGATCTACAGTCGATCTCATGCCGGCAGGTGCCACCACCAATACGGTAGATGGCGTGACGTCTTCTTCTTCTAATGATGCGGGTTTCTACTATCGTGCCTACGATGCGCTAGACGATGTCGTCGCTACGGCTAGTAACAATCAAAACTCTTGGGCTGTTACCCAAGATGGTGTCGAGTGGTGGCAAGTTGATTTGCCCAGCGAAAAACTGGTTACTGAGTTCTCCATTACCGGCGTAGCAATGCCCGCGCGTGGTCCGGGTGCTTTTGTACTCCAAGGTTTTGATGGTGCAAATTGGGTCGATCTTGATGTGGGTGGGCAGAATTTAGCGACACCCACCAATATGTCGGAGCTGATTGATCAAAGCGGCAGCTTTGAGCTGCAAAGCGGTAGCAGTCAGTACATCGATGTACCTGACATCACCATGGATGGTGATTTCACCATGCAATTCTGGGTTAATCTGGAAGGAACAACACCTGATGAATGGTCCCGAATTTTTGACTTTGGCTTAGGTGAGAATAACACCAATGTTTTGCTTGCATTTGATGGCAGCAATGGTCTGAGATTTACCACAAATATTAGTGGTGGTACGCAGGCACGTGTTTACACTCAAGCAGGTGTTTTACCTAACACCGGGTGGCATCAAGTTACAGTCAGTTTGGAAGACGATAAAACACCCCACATTTATATCGACGGTACCGAGATCGCGACCGTTAATCAAAGCACTGGTGCAGGTCTGACGGCGGGACAGCTGCACACCTTCTCTAACACCACACTGACAAGCAATTTCATTGGCAAATCGAATTGGCCAAATGGTTACCCCACCATGAAAGTGGGTGAGGTACGTATTTGGGATAAGGCGCTCACGCAAAGCGAGATCGATGCAAGCTTGCTGTCGCCGTTGAATGGTGATGAGGCGGGTCTTGAATATTACCTAAAGGCCTATGACGGCACGCTTGAAAACCATGCCACAAACTCCAGCATGGGGTCTGCTACACCCATTAATGGATCTCAATATTTAAGTGAGTACTCGGATACCCAGACGTTAACGGGTACTGAATCGCTGATTGCGCAAAATGGTGCAGTGGATTTTAACAACGGCGCCATAGACTTAGGTGATATTACCTTGGGTGGCGCTGTAACGTTGCAGGCTTGGGTAAACCTAGATGGCAACACGCAATCAGCTATGTCGCGGATTTTTGATTTAGGGAACGGTGCGGCCAACTCCAATCTCATTTTAGGCTTTAACACAAACAATAAGCTTTACATGAGTGCCTTTGATGGCTCGACTTCGTCAACGAGCACAAGTCCCTCAAGTATCCCTAATAGCGGCTGGCAACACATAACTTTCAGCATCTCGGATGCTGGTGCAGCTACGGTCTATTTAAACGGTGAGGTGTTCCATACCTTTGCTACCCAAGTACCTGACCAAACGACTCGTACCAGTAACTTTATTGGCGACTCAAACTGGTCCCAAGACCCTGCGTTTGACGGCTACATTGGCGAGGCAGCTGTTTGGAACCGTGAGCTTACACAGCAAGAAGTTCAGGCCAGTATGTTGGCGGCACCCACACTGACTGATAGTGATTTGGTCGCCTATCTGCCGCTCTATGAGGGTGAAATCTACAATGCTGTTGCGGGTAGTGACGTCGTAACCGCTAACTCCGGAGCACAATTTACATCTGCCACACGTGACTGGGATCCGCGCGAGACCAAGACCTTTGTGGTTGATGAGCCCGGATTGTACTCGAGCTACCGCATTTCCATCCCCAACGATCAGTCACACGACACCCATGTGGGCTTTGATGAAATATCGATGACGGCCTACGACGTGACGTTCAACGCGGCGCCTGCATCCGTTTTTTCAGCCAATAACACGCTCGCCAAAGACCTTGCCTATGACGCGCTGACTGTCAGTGCCTCTGCCGCGGCGTCGGGTGACGCTGCCATGGCTGAACTTAATCTCATTGTCGATCGGGTGACGGCGTCGGAAGGCTTTAGTGTGAGTGACCTCACGGCGCTCAATATCCAGAATGTGGACGCAGATCTGTTACTGGGTTATCAGCAGCGCTTACTTACCACATTCTCAACTGACTACGTCGCCGGTGGTGAACTTCAAGCCATCGTCGACGAGGTGAACACCGCTAGCCAGACAATCATCACGGCTATTGCAACCAATCAGACCGCGTCATTGACGCTCACTGATTTACAGCAGGCGGGTATTCAGGGCGTTGCCGATGCGGCCACGGCGGCTGCGGTAGTGCAAAAGCTTGCGCAACTCACAAGTGTTACGCAGACAGCGCAAATGCAGCACGCGGCTGACGAGATTGCAGTGGTGTTCGATAAGGTTAAGGCCTTTGTCGATGCAGGTATTAGCCAGCCGACCAATGCCGAGCTGGAACTTCTGGGTCTATCAACCTACGAGGCGACTGATTACGCGTCATTAATCAGCACGTTAGACGATCTGAGCGCTGGCGCTATTACCTCCATGGCGGATCTTGAAACGCAACTGCTGGTTGCGGAGCAACTCAAAGCCACGGCCTTGGCAAGGCTCCACGTGGTCTCTGATGCGGCACTCAATACGGGTGATTTCGTCCCCGATCTCGATGCGGCGGGTAATGAGGCCTATGTATTCGGAGCGAGTGTGCGGACAACCTACGACTCAAGAGGTGCGGTTAACGCGTTTGATGATAATACAAGCACACTTTACCACTCGGATACAAACGGTTGGTCTGCAGATCAGTGGGTGGCGTTTGTTGATCCAACAGGTTTGCTTGCGGGTATTCCCACTGCTATTGAATGGGTTGGCAGATCGAGTTTTGGAGCGCGTATCCCCAATAACTTCCTCTTTGAAGGCACAAATGACGGCGGAGCGACCTGGGAAATCATCGAGCGCTTCGATAACGACACCCTGACGTCTGGTGAGCTGTCATTTGCGGTTGCTATTCAAAACCGAGGTCAGAGTTACAGTGGTTTCCGGCTCTATTCAGAAGATTTAATGAGTAGTGCGAGCGAGACGAACAGTCTCAATTTGACCGAACTCCGCTTCATCGTAAAGCAGACCGCGACAGTTGAAGCGTATGCGCTTGCCGGCATTAACGGCGTGACTGAGGCTAATCTGGATTACGTGAGTGCTTACCTGCGCACTGCGGGTGCGGCCGATACTGTCACGCCAACACTGACCACTTTGCAGACACGCGTATCAGACGCTGAGGCGCGGGTTGCCAAACTCGAGGCCTGGCAAGGTGGAGACGCAAGCGCCGCATGGACCCGCGCCGACCTCGTCGCTTTTGGCTTTGAGGATTGGATTGCCGAAGATGATATTAATCTCAATGGCTTGTTAGCGATATTGGGTGATAGCGACACCGGATCGAGCTATGCTGAAGTCGTGTCCGTGTTGGGCACTGCAGCTGCAGCGTTTCATGCACAGATTGCGCGATTTGAAGCGCACTTGTCGGCAGGTGGTGTCGATACTGCGGCCACAGAAGTAGATTTCGTTCCTGACTACGACCTCAGTAATGAGGCGAAGGCAGGACTGGTCTTCGATGCGACGGGTCCACTTTATGGAAACAATGGTTCTGACTACACGAAATATGCAACTACCTGGGGCGCAAACAATGTCTTTGATAAACAGTATTCAACGTCTGCTACCACTACCGGAGTAGGCTGGCATAGCGGTGCTGGAAAACCCGAATTCATCGGTTGGCGAAGCGAGGATTTATCGAGCGCGCAGGTACTCACCCGTGTTGTATTTGATGCAAGAGCAACTTATGGCGCGAGAGTTCCCAACCAGTTTGATCTACTGGGTTGGACGGGCAGTGACTGGGAGCTGATTAGAGAAAATCTCACAAATACAGCAAGCGACAGTGGCAGTGGTGTGAGCATTGATATTGATTATGACGTAAACAATCCTGCAAAAGCGTATACAGGGTTCGCCATCCGTATTGATAGTTCTAACGATGCCGATGGCTGGATTAACCTAGACGAACTTTTGTTCTACACCAAGCCGGCAACATTTGACGTTAACGAGACGCAACTTGCCGCACTGGGCTTTGAGGGACTGTCGTCTGCTCAAGCCGCTATTTTTAGTGATCTCGTAGAAAAAGCGAGTGGTGCAGCCCTGACCACTACCATGGAGCGCTACGCTTACCTGCAAACTGTTCACACGAACCTTGCGCAGCTTGAGGCTTATTTTGATCAAGCCTCACTGTTTGCCGCAGGTGATGACAGTCAGAAACTGACGCTGTCCGAATATCAAGCATTTGCGGTTCTGCTGGCTGACCTAGACATAGATTTTGAAGCGCCGATCGACGCATCGGTAGCGGCAGCTATCGATGTGGCACTGCGTGATACAGGTAATCTAGTTGACGTAAGCCATGCCTTGCGGGTTATGGAAGTGGCCGTCGGGAGATACTTCGACGCCGCAGCGAAGGCTTCTGATTATCTTGATCGCAACGCATACAGTGTCGGCGTTGAGGGCAGCGAAGCTAACTTCCTTGACGCGCCGTTAACAGCTGACGGGCAGGGCGCTGTAGCTACTGCTTCTTACAACTCTACGACATACGTCTACACAGCATTCGATGGCGAAAAGGCGATAGATGACACCGCTGATGCACGTGGCTGGTTCTCCGAGGATAATGCTGGTTTCGCTGTACTGAGTTTGGGCGGTGATTCACGTGGTTGGGATCAGTCTAAGCCGGCAGAGATTCTAAAAGAGGTAAGAATTTGGCCAAACTCATCTAACGCTAACTGGCGCAATGGTGCGCCGGAAGAATTTAACGTGTGGGGCTACAATCCAGAGAGTGATGAGTGGGAGTTAGTCGCCTATTTGCAAGGTCCAAACACTTTGCAGTGGCCAATGAGTTTCAATATTGAATCTAGTACGCCATATAACGGTTTCAGACTGGAAATGCTCGATCATATTGGTGATCTGTCCGAATACGATCAGGTAGATTTTGGCGTATCGGAGGTGGAGTACATAACTCAGAGCGTTGCCACCACGTTAACGCTTTCGGACTACAGGGACCTCGGTTTCGGCAACATAACAGATACAGCCGTACAAGCGATGAACGTTCGTTTGGCATCAGAGATAAAACCAGCGGTAATCAGTCACGCGACGTTGAAGCCGATAGTTGATGATGTGTTGGCACACGAAGCGGCGCTCCAATCAATGATTCGGCACGAAAGTGCCGTAACAGACCCAAGCGTTTACGCGGACGCGGGTCTTGTTGGTGTGAACGCGAACAATATCGACCGAATTAATACGCTACTCCTGAATGACCCACGCGGAGCAGCGCTGCGCTTATCAGAGATTCAAGAGCTCATTGATCATCAGAACCATCAGTTTGAAGCGCTGTTTGATTTTGTTAACGCGATCTCAGCCGACACTGACAACTATCAAAAAGCGCTAGCGGACGGCACATTTGTTGAAAATAATATGACGGCCTCTAGCCCGTTAGTAGACGGGTTTGTGTTTGCTAAATCTTGGTGGGGTCCGGGTTGGGATGCCCATTATGAAATCTTTGATGGTACTGAAAGCGGCGCCGGAAATGGATATGCCAGTGATTACAATGTTGCCGACGTGTATGCGGGGGAGCCGGAGGGCATAATTGGCATCTACGATATCTATCAGTTGATCGGTCCTCGCGTGTTAGACAGCGTGAGCATTAATTTACGTACTACCGGGGAAATAACGACAGGCTTCTGGATACAAGGCTATAACGCCACATGGCAGCGATGGGAGAACATTCATTACAGTGACGCTCATAGTACGAATGCGGGAACGCAAACTATTGATGTAGATAGTGATAAGGCTTACAGCGGATTCCGTCTCTATCTACAAGCGCCCGACGATGGTATCACCGTTATCAATGAGTTGTGGTTCAACACCAAGGGCGCGGACCTTTTCGACGAGGCGGGAATTCAGGGCATAAATGCTTACAACGCGGCCTTTATCTCGGCGGCGCTGGTCACCGCGCAGGCGAGCGACGCTACCTTGTTTAGTTCCAATACGGCGTTGCAGCAGGCCGTGGATGCGGCGCGAGAGGATTTCCTAATTAGTGAAATCAATCGCGTTGTTAACAACAACAACGAAACCCTAACTGCTGATTTCTACTTGGAGCTTGGCTTTAACGACATTGGCGAGGTTAGCCGCTCTTATCTTGACCAGCAGTGGCGAGACGCGGCGACCAGCAGCGATTTAACGGATATCGCTGCCATGACCGCCTTCGTATCACAGCAGGTACTCCAGCCCAGTGCATTGATGAACCTGTTGTCTGAAAAAGCCGAATTCGGTGCTGATCGATCGCTCGCTATGGCTCTTACTACTGTTGGAAATCTAAGGGAGTATGTGCCAAGGCTCAGTGGTGATGTTAGTGGTGTTATTGAAAACAACCCATATCAGGCGGCGTCCTATCCCGCATGGCGTCTCTTTGATGATAGCGGCGCTACATACTTTGCAGACGATGGGAGTTTAACTTCCAGCAATCCACTTCTATTAGGGTATCAGGGTGACGTCACGAGATGGACGCGTATTCAATCTTTCAGCTACGAATACCGTGAGGAGTCAGGATCAACTGACCGCACGCCGAGAGACTTTACGCTACAAGGTCTTGATCCGCTTACGGGATCATGGGTAGATATCCAAACCTACTTCAATACATCTACTAGTAGCGACAAAACATTTTCAGTTGATTCCGATGTTGCGCGTCAAGCATTTGTTGGGTACCGCCTCAACATAACGAGTGCAAACAGCAGTCACAGTAGCTCAAAAGTAAATTTAGACGAGCTTCAATTCAACGTATATGACGTTGTGGTCGACAGTAGTTTGTTCACCGCGCTGGAGTTGCCTATGGTTACGGCGGAGACCAGTGGTGATATTTTGTTGGCGCTGCTCGAACACCCAACACTTGATCTAACAGATCGCACAGCTGTTTTAGCTGAGGCTCGCGCCCAAGCGATTAGCCTGGGTATCGAGCAATATGCTCTGAAAGCTGGCGCCAATGTGGAGGCACCTACCGCTGCTGAATTGGTAGAGGCCGGGTTCACTGATGTTAATGGCGCAAATCTGTTTGCTGTACTGGAAGCTCTTGCATCGAGCCAGGCCGATGGACTGTCGGTAACTGACGCGGTGGCTGCTGGCGTTCAGGCACAGATCAATGCGTTTACCGACCTCACTGAAAACTTCGACGGCACGAGCCAAATTTTCCAAGGTGAGGGTGCCCTGTTCGTGCCCACTAACGGTACCGGTGGTAATTTTAGCGTAACGAGCCAGTGGGACAACTCAACCCACAAGGTTGCCAATGCATTCGACCGAAACACATCGACGTACTGGGCCAATAATCACGCCTTATCACAAGCTAATCCAGAGCAAGTCTCTTGGGTAAGCAATGACCCCAACTATCGGGGCATTGTTCGACAGATAGAACTCGATGTTCGTGATGCTTTCCCAAGTCGTTTACCTGCTGCTTTCGACCTTGAAGGCTGGAATGCGACTAGTGGGCAGTGGGAGTTTATTCAGTCCTTTACGGATAACACGCTCAGCAGCATTGAGCGCTTCGCAGTGGCCAGTAATAAGGCTTACTCAGGTTTTAGGTTGTCTATATCGGCTTCCCAAAAGACCGACAATAGCGACAACTCTAATATCAATCTAGACGAGATACGGTTTGTGGTTGAGCCCATTTCGAGCGCAACCGACTTTGATTACGACTCGACCGCTCCGACCTTGCTGACCTATCAGCAGGCTGGTATTGAGGGTGTGACGATCAGCAATATCGATCGCATCAACGCAGGCGTTAAAGCGGCAATAGATGCTGGTATTACACTTGATTATGATGCGGTAGCGGAGATCGTCTTTACAGAGAGCTGGATACTGTCGGTTGCTGACAATAATCCATCCGTTGCAAGTGATCCCACATTGTTTGCAGCATTGGAATCTGCTGTTGAGGATCTCTATGCTTTGGACGGGTTCGCAACTAAGGTTGAATACGATTCCCAAAAGGCAACTGGCGTTGAGTTGACTGCCGATGAATTATCTTTGCTCGCAGGACAAGCTCTAAACGAGTCTCAAGCACAAGATGCACTAGCGGAGCTTATTGCCTCAGATCATCAAGTGAAGTCTCAACAAACCCTACGACAAATGTTGCAGCACGAAGCGTATGTAACAGATTTAATCGTAAGAGATCAGTACGAGAACGAGCTCGGTGAGCCTGTCCTAGGAGACACAATTGAAGCAATTATTGCTCTGGATGAAGGTTTGGAAGAAGGCGATATTGTAGAGCTAATCATCGATGGTGTTGTGGTCGAGACAAGGTCGCTCAAGGAAGAAGAGATTACGGCCCATCAGACGAAAGTAAGCGTGCAAATTTCTGATCTGTACAACGCACAAAATTTGGACGAGCAACTAGATTTGGTAGTGAGGACAGTGCAGACCGAGACGAATACCAGTGATGACTCAGGTATTTGGCAATATAACTGGCAGTAAATGACCGTTCGGCTCATCTCTGCCATCTGCATTGTAGAAGAGAAGTCGTTTGCCCAGGGACTTTAAGGTCCGATAATTAGTTGAGACTATTCTGTCAATTTGTTATTGACACTTATGACATAAATTGTTTTCATGCACGATGGATGTATGTCTAATTTGTCACGGTTGTGACATTTAGGCCCAATTAATTGTCGAAGCTAAGCTTCGCAAGGGGAAACAAAATGGCTACGGTAATCTCTCAATTCAATGCAAGTCGTCTCTCAACCGGGGTCGGCGAGACGGTCTATATCACGGCTGGGTTTAGTGACACTGTCACGCTCAACGCGTCAGGAGGCAGCGCACCATTCCTGGCGCTGTCAAACGGTGCGAATGCCCAACTGGATGTCGCACGCTCTGCGTTGGCGGGAGATGATGCCCTGGTGTTTGCGTACACCGTGGCGCCGAATGACTTTTCGATTACCGGATTGACCGTCAATGGTCTCTTCTTGGATGGTGCGTCGTTGACAGACAGCGTTGGAGAAGCCGTTGTCACGAAGGTGACATCGGGTGTCAATGAGTCAATTTATGTGTCAGGCAATAACGAAGTAGCCATCGTTAGCCAGACCATCACCTCTGATGATCTTGTTTCCCCCCGCGTAGCCTCTGTAGATGTTGTCAGTGGTAACTACCTGCCTGGCGATAAAGTCACTCTAACCGTTGTGTTTGATGAAGCGGTGGGTGTGACACCGGGTGCCAAGCTGCCAACCCTGACGTTGATGAGCAACGGCGAAGTGCTGGATGATGTCATCGCCTCGTACGAGTCTGGTTCAGGCACGAAGAAGCTCAACTTTACCTTTACGGTCACTGACACCATGGATGTCGCTGACCTGCAGCTCGGTGAGCTGCTCGCGAACGGTTCATTCCTCGCCGATGCCTCTGGCAATGCGGCGATTTTGACACTGCCTGAACTGCCCAGCGCAACCTCTGTGTCATTGGGCGATCAGACCGTCTACGTAGAAGAGGTGGTTAACCTCGCCGATGTGAAGATCGAGTCGATCCGTTACCTCGATAATGACACCGAAGCCTTTAAAGTGGGCGAAGTGCTCAGCTTTAGCGTGCGGATGACCGGTGTGGTTAATGTTGATACTTCTGAAGGTGTACCCACACTGGTGCTGAGTAACGGTGGTTTCGCCCGTTACACCGGCGGTTCTGACAGCAACACACTAACCTTTAGCTACATCGTCGGTGCCAGCGATCGCAACACCGATGACCTACGTGTTCTTGGTCTGGCTGAGAACGATGCCGTCTTCAACGGCAGCCTGGGCCAGGACGTGGATGTACGTATCACCTCTGCGAACAACCTCAGCACCTTCAACGATGTGGCGATTAACGCCCAAAGTCCGTTTATTACCCGTATCGACAGTGCTAGCCAGGTGGTGAGCCTGGGCGAGAGCGTTGAGTTTATTGTCAACTTCTCTGAAGCGGTTGATCTGGAAGGCGATGCGCCTTCATTGTCACTGAGCAACGGTGCCACCGCAGAGTATGTCAGCGGTGCGCCGTCTAAACAGCTGCTGTTCCGTTACACCGCCCAAGAGGGTGATGCCAATGCTCAAGACCTCGACGTTCTGAGCTTTGATGCACCTAACAGCACACTGATTTCACTGTCAGGCACCGGCGAAGCGTCAGTGTCACTGTCACAGATCACCACAGTGGCGGCTAAATACGATATTACCTTTGACGGTGAGCGCCCAGAAGGTGTGATCACCTTTGATAGCGACGCCTTGATTGCCGGTGAGACCTCGGGTGTCACAGTGACCTTCGCTGAGTCTGTCACCAACCCTCGTGATGCCATCATTGTCAGCAACGGTACGCTGTCACCGCTGGTACCGGTGGAAGGCACAGTCATTCCGCGTACGGTGTGGAAGGGTGTGTTTACCCCAACGCTGAAGATCCAAGCCGATGACACCACCTTGGTGCTGGATAACAGCCTAGTGACTGACAATGCTGGCAATACCGGTACGGGTCTGAGTGTCTCTAACCCAATCTCCATCGATACCCTGGGTCCTGTCGCAGAGCTTAGCTCTAGCGTGCTCTACAACGGTAACCGTCTGATCACCATCGATTTTGGTGAGCAGGTCACTGACTTCGATGTGAACGACATTGTCGTGACTAACGGCATTAAAGTGACCAGTGGCTTTACTGAAGTTCAAGCCGGTCAGGTCTACACCCTGGAAGTCGCTCCCACCGCGGCAGCACAGGATAACCCTACCGGCGATGTGACTGTCACGCTGCGCAAAGGCACGATGACCGATAGCCTGGGTAACCTCAATGCAGAGCAGTCGATTGCGCGCCCTTGGGATATCCGTGCACCTGAAATCACAAAAATTAATGCTGCCAGCGGTTCATACACTGCCGGCGATACCATCGCGATTGCCGTCACATATGACGAAGTGGTGAACGTTGATGCCGTCAACGGCACACCCTTCCTTGCCCTAAACAACGGCCAGGTGGCTGAGTACGTTCGCGGAAGTGAGTCCAACACACTGGTGTTTGAGTACACCGTGGTACAGAACGATCAGGTCGATGCGCTGAATGTGCAGGCACTGGTTAAAGACGGTGCCAACATTACCGACAATGCGGGTAACGACGCAAAAACATACATCACGCCGGGTGCCAACCTCTCGAACCATGCAGTGGTTGAAATTGATGGCGTTGCGCCAACGATTGTCACCATCTCTGCGGTTGAAGATGCACTTTACTTGGCGGGTGATAGCGTAGAACTGACCGTTCAGTTCAGCGAAAACGTCTACATCGACTTTACCAACGGTTCACCGATCCTTGCACTGAGCAACGGTGCGGTTGCTGAGTATGTGGATGGCGATGGTTCAAGCTTCCTGAACTTCCGCTACACCGTTCAGCCAAATGACTTTGATACAACCGATCTGGATGTACATGCTCTGATCACTAACGGATCGGTGTTCAGGGACATCTCCGGCAACGAAGCCAATATGGCGATCCTGAGTGATAACAGCCGATTGGCGTACCGCTCGGATGTGGTGGTTGATGCAGCGACACCTTACATCAAAACCATCTCTGCCAATGCCGGTCACTACAACGAAGGCGAGATCATCGATATCGCCCTGGGTTGGAACAAGCCGGTTGAGATGAACGATGCGCTGGGTACCCCAGAGCTGAAACTAAGCAATGGCGAAATCGCCACCTACAACGCCGCAGCCTCTACACCAACACGCCTAGTCTTCAGCTATGCCGTTCAAGCGACTGATTTTGAGTCGGACGCACTGGCGATTGCTGAACTGCGCACCAACTACGCCACCTTCAACGGCGTTGTTGCTGGTGAATCTGCGGATCTGACCCTGCCAAATGGCGGTGCGATTGCGCAGGCTGAGGGTGGGATCTTTATCGATCTGACGCTACCAGAAGTAGAGTCTATCAGCGTTCTCGACGAGAACGGTTCCGCAGATCTGAGTGCAGGCGAAGCTGCAACGCTGACAATTACGTTCAACGGTGCAGTGAAAGAGCTGCGCCCAGAGTTCTTCAATGTAGAAAACGGTTCAATCGGCGAGTTTGAAACAACTGACAACGTCACTTGGACTGCCGTATTCACGCCACTCAAAGATACTCAAGCCGGTGAACAATCTCTCAGCTTGAATCTCAATCTGGTCTCAGACCTAGCCGGTAACTTCGGCGAAGGCGATTCGCCAGCGGCTAGCTACACCTTGGATAGCGCTTACCCAACCGTGACCATCCGCTCGGATGCGGACGGCATCGTTAATGGCGATGTGCGCATGGTGGTGAACTTCTCTGAATCGGTACAGGATTTTGACCTGACTAAACTGTCAGTCGAAGGCGGTACCATTGATCAGTTAAGCCTGGAGACCCCCGATAACTCGGGTCGTCCTGAAGGCGAATACAGCTTTGTTGTGACCCCCGATCGCAATAGCACGCAGCCGATTAAAGTGCGCGTGATGGATGGCGTTGTCACTGATGAGGCCGGCAACCCCAACAAAGCGTCGGATGTTCTGCTACAGCCAGTCGATACGGTAAAAGCCAAGATCGAAGGTATCCATGCAGAGGCCGGTGCCTATGCGGTGGGTGATACCGTTCAGTTGACCGTGAAGTTTACTGAAGAAGTGGCACTCGAGGACCGTCCGGACGATCCGGATAGCCCGCGTCTGCCGACCCTTTTCCTCAATAATGGTGAGCTCGCGACGTATGTCTCAGGTTCAGGTTCTGATGAGTGGGTGTTCGAATACACCTACAGCGCAGACCACGCGGAAGGTCACCCACTGCAGGTGATCACCTTCCTTGAGAATGACAAACTGGTGGTGGATGAGGCCGGTAATCGCGCTAACACCATCTTAGGTTCGAATAACCGTCTGCAGGAATCGGTAGTCGTAGATGGTACCGAGCCCGTGGTACTGGGCTTTAGCTCAGTCGAAGCGACCTACAACAGCACCGAAGCGTCTGAAAATGGCATGTACAACATCGGTGATGTGATCTGGATTAAATTGACCGCTTCAGAGTGGCTCAATGTGGATACCACCGAAGGGCGTCCAACGTTACTGCTCGAAAACGGCGGCACCGCGACCTACGTATCGGGTACCGGTTCGAACACACTGCTGTTCCGCTACGACGTGCAGGATGATGATCTGTCGACAGACTCATTGACGGTTGCGTCGGTCAGCTTCAATGACGGGCTAATTACTGATGCTGCGGGCAACGCACTGGTCGCCGATAGCTTCAACAATGCGATTGTTGCAGGCCATGTGAAACCTCAGGTTGAAGTGGATACCGATGCACCGATTGTTGAGACGGTTAGCATTGTTGAGACAGTAGCTATTAACGATACTGGCGCCACTGTTGACGCAACCAACGACGGTTACTACAGCGCCGGCACCACCATCGCCTTCGAAGTGAAATTTGATGATGTGATCAATGTCGATACCTCTGAAGCGATCGATGGCAGTCCAGTACTGGCACTGAGCAACGGTCAGCTCGCCACCTATGTGGAGGGCGATGGCACCGATACGCTGCGCTTTGAGTACACCGTATCCGCAGACGATATCAATACCACCGATCTTGAAGTCCTGGGTCTTGCCGAGCAGGGCGCCGTACTCACCGATGATGCAGGTAACCCTGCACTCGTTGAGATGGTCACTGACCGTCGCAACTACACTACGGCGGTGGTGGATACCCATGGCCCAGAGTCTCTAGGTACGAGTGATAGCTTTACCGAAAACGCGGATGGTGAGGACATTGTTCGCACCCTCGAGACGCTCAGCTACACCTTCGAATTTAACGAGATGATGGATCTGCTGCTGGCCACTGTTGCGGGCGTTGATCCAAGCATTGATCCAGCGGATACCGCCACCATTGAGCAGATCGTGGCGGACAATCAGGCGGAGATCCTGAGCTACTTCAGTGTCACCCTCGAAGAGGTTGATCCTGCTATTCACGTGCGTGTGGATGGCGATGGCGATCTGCTGTCAGACGTAAATGACGGTCTAGTGGCGACTAACTTCCGCTTCGAGAGCAACGAAGATGGCACGCTGGATCTGACCAAGTTTACTGTCGATGTGACAACCCCAGACCGTACTTATGCCGATCTGCACGTGGGGCTGAACACCGAGAAGTTCGTTGACTTCGCGCAGAACGAGCCGATGGATGCGACCATTGTGGCGACTCAGCGCGTGGATACTCAGTCATTCGATCTGACTGCGATTCCTGTGGCGGGTCTATTCATAACCGATACTTCAACCGTACGAGTATTGGATGCCAATGGCGAAGAACTCGTCGCTCAGGTCATCCTGAATCCAGAAACCGGACAAGCCTCGGTTCGGGTGTCACCGAATGAAGCCTACCCAGGTGGCTACCGTGGTCCAGTGTTAGTGGAAGTTATTGATAGCGATCCTGACGCAGACTACATAGACGAATTCACTGGTCAGGGCGTCTCGCTGGCGAAAGAGGGTGAAACCGTTGCTATGCGCGCGATGTTCAACATCGTTGAGCCAGGCGAAGTGACTGTAACCGTATCACCGGTTACTGAGCTAGCTGTGAAAAAACTGCAAGAGACCATGGCCTCCGAGAGTGTTAGCACTTTTGATGTGGCCAAGGTAAATGAATATAACAGTGGTATCGGCCGAATCTTTGGCATAGACGATATCGTTAAAACTGCGGCGACCGTGGTTAACTCAGCGACTGTTGAAGCTCAGACCGGTGTTGATGTCACGGACTTTAATGCTACTGACGGTATTGATGCGTCTGAGAAGTACGGCCAGGTGCTGGCGATGCTGTCTGCGCGTGACAGCGCCACAGGTTCACTCACCAACACGATCACTGACCTTGCGGCTGACATTAAAGTTGCCAGCCTGGGCAAGAGCACCGCGATTGCAATTACACAGTCCGGCGCTGACAAACTGGCGGATACGCTCAAGTCGATTGAGACTGCAGCGGTTACTGCAGATCCTGAAGTTGTTGATCAGAGCGTAGAGCTTAATGATTCAGGCGTTAACACGGGCCTTATCGATGTCTCCTACATCGAGTCCGCAGCGGGTAACAGCTACGGTATTAACCTCGATGAAGCGAAAGAGACGCGCGTGCCGGTTAAAGGCGCAGCTGAAGGTGATACCGTGTTTGTTCAGTGGGGTGTTAACACCGCGACTGGCGAACCGAATCTAATCGAATACGTTGTCACAGCTGACGACGTCGCAGAAGATGGAGCAGTTACTGTTCCTGTCAGTATCGATGCTATTGCGCTGCAGATGGACTCGAAAGAGGTACCCATCCGCACGGCAGTGATCAAACCGGATGCGGTTGATATCGAGGGTAACCCGGTTACAGCGCCGAGTGAATCTGACTTCACGGCACCGGTATTGTTACAGGTCGATATCATTCCACCTGAAACGACGGTTGAGGCTCCAACTGCCGAGACTCCATTTGAGGTGTCCGGTGCCATTGAGGGTCTTAACGCGGGTGATGACTTCTTCATCCTGATCAACAACAGTGCTGACGAGCGCTTCAAGTACAAGGTCGAAAGCACATTCTTGGGCGATGAAGATGCCGAGCTCCCAGCGGGCTTGAGCCTTGAGAACATCGTCTACGACGAGATCGGCGATACTTGGGCGTTTGACTGGTCGTTTGACCTGACTCAGGCGATCTCCGTCGCTGAATTGGCTGCTGCTGAAGCGGACCCAGATTACACGCCGGTACCTACTTTCTCTGAAGAGAGCGAGACAGCGGTCTTCCAGGTCGATGCAGCAACTTCAGACTTGGTGGGTAACGCCGCCGAAGATAATTCACGCAACGAGTTCATCATCGGTACCGCGAGCGATCTAGTTGATAGCGACACCGAAGTCACCTTTATGGATCAGGTGCTCGATCGCCTGACTGAGCGCTATGAAGATGAGGCAGTCGATACGCGCTCTGAAATTCAGACCATTGCGAATGCCGTTAACAATCTGGAGGCGATTGCCGCTTTTGATGCGGCGGCTCTTTCAGGCAGTTTAGTAGCCGAACGCCAGAGTTTAGTGCTATCCGCAGACGGTTCCGTTGCTCCTGGTCAGTTTGCGCTGAACCTTGGCGGTGACGCCGTTGACGTTGATCTGTCAGGTGTCGCGAACCCAAGCGTATTGGACATTGTCGATGCGATCCGTGCTGAGTCCGGTTACGCCGATAAGAACTACACCGTCGCGCTGAGCGCTGATGGTAATAGCGTTGAAATTAGCTACAAAGCCTTTGGCCCACAGCCAGAGTCGAGTGCTATTTCAACACTGACTGAGACACTTTCTGCCGCTCCGATCGATTCAACCATCGATGTGGCCGGTGATATCGCTAATTTTGCGGTTCAAAGCATTGCGGTGGACGGTGCCGCTGTCGAAAACGGCTTTGCCGTTTCCCCAGGACAAATCCGTCTATCGTTTGGTGGTGTCAACCTTGATCTGACCGCTGCTGAAGGCGATCTGATTACTGATCTACTGGCCGATGCGCAAGCCGCTCCGGCGTATGCAGACCTGCCATTTACCCTAGCGGTTAATGATGCCGGTGATAGTTTGGTAGCCACCTGGAAGCAGGTCGGTACGATCAGCGACACCCTGTCCCTGAACCGTGACTATGAACAGACCACTGAGACCTCAGTGGACGCGACCAGCAGCACCGATGGTGATGCGGGTATCAGCACGGCAGAGTTGCAGTCACTCGATATCCAGAATGTCGATGACTCTAAACTGCGCGCGATTAACAAAGCACTGGCTGAGAACCTGGCGCAGATTAAATCTGAGCCGAGCATCACCTTTGCTGACCAGACACTGGCTGCCGGTGATGACACTACCGTTACGCTGAGCTTCCCAACTCGTGTGGGACAGGTGCCCGATGATGTCCTGGCCCTGGTGGGTGGTGACCTGAGCACGGAAGGGGTAGAGGGTGCACCGATCTGGAGTACTGTTGACGGTATTAACTGGACAGCCACCTTTACTGCCAGCAGTGCGATCAACAACACTTCACTGCGCTACGAGCCGGTGCTCGATGAGGACGGCGTGCAGGTGCTGGATGCCAATGGCGATCCTAAACTGGCGGTGATTCCAACCGTCGATGCCGATGGAAACCCAACCGGTGAGTATGAATCGATCGGTCTCAACGATCTGCGTCAGGTATCACTGGTGGAAGCACTGGTGAACCGTGTGACCGATGCGTCGGATACGGTGAAAGCCTTTGCCAGCGAGCAGGGTGATACCCCTGCGGCATTGCCGTCGGTGCAGGACTTCGCTGATATGTCAGTAGAAGGCGTGGCCGATGACAACCTCAGCGCGGTACAAGATGCCCTGAGCACCGTACGTGATCGCTTTGAGGGCGAGGGTGACCTCTTTACCCAGATCGAAACCGTTGTGGATAGCTACAACGCGGTATTCGATACCGTGTATGCCGAAACAGAACAACCGACCCCTGTCGATCTGATTGAAGATCTAAACAACATTGGTGTTAGTAACCTGAGCAGCGATGCTGCGCGTGCTGAAGACCAGACCACGCTGTTGCAGGGCGCCCTGCGTGAAGTTGCCGCAGCTAAAACAGATATTACTGACGGTGCGACTGCAGCCGAACAACAAGCAGACATGATCAACTCGGTAGCGAAGCTCGAGAGCTTTGTGACTAGCGTTGAGAACGTCCTTGCCCGTGCCAACGGTGAAACCGTGGATGTCGACGGCACAGCTACGCCTGTGGCTGTTAGCGATGCAGACCTGACTGCGCTGGGCTTTGGAGACCTGTTACAGGATGAGTCCGCCAATAGTCGACTGAGCGCCTTGCAGAAAGTCCTGCTGGATCAGTCTGAAGGCGAGGGCAGCGACGCCATCGTTAACTACGCGGATCTGAAAGCGGTTCTTAACACTGCTTCGGATGCCTTCGATGCGATCGTGGGTCTCACTGCAACTGCTCAAGATACAACCCATGCAGATGCCGATGCGCGTGCAGCGGCAGTTACTGCAGCCTTGGCTGAGGTCGATGCCGACAGCTTCCAGAACATGGGTATCGATGGTGTGACCGATGTAAATATCGGGTCGATGACCGGCGATGAGATGGCAGCGGCCGTTAAAGACGCGCTGTCCAATACCCCGAATGACATTGTCAGCCTTGAAGCGATTCAAGCGGTGGTGGATAGCTACAGCGATATTTTGGCAACCGCACAGGATGATGCGGGCACCATTGAGGTGGTCGATCTGACTAACATTGGTGTCACGCTTGAAGCGGGTACCGAAGAGGCCGTGGCGGAACTAGCCAGCGGCATCATTGCGACCTTCGGTACGGCGGATGTGTCAAGCGTCAGCGACGTACAGGCGAAGATCGATGCGATCAACTCGGTGTTTGCGAATACCCTGCGTACGTCTGATACAGACACTGAGAACACTACAGTTGTGTCAAAAGACGAGCTACATACACTTGGCTTTGATGGCGCAACCGATGATAACCTGGATGCGATCCAGCGCGTGCTGAGCGATCAGAGCGATGAGTCTGACGTGAAGTCGTACGCGGATCTGAAACAGTTGATCGACAATGCTGTAAATGCGCATGCCGATATTCTTGCAGCGGCAACAACTGATGATCTGACCGATATCGACACCACCGACTACACCAACATGGGTATCGACGGTGTTAGCGGCGACCTATCTGATGGTGATGACACCAACGACGGTAACCTCGCAGCAATCAACGATGCGTTGATCAATACCGATAACAGCCTCACTACTGCCGAAAGCGTGCAAGAGGTAGTAGACAGCTACAACACCATCCTTGAGACCGCGACCAACGACAGCGGCACCATTGACGTGGCCGATCTGACTAATATCGGTGTCGAGCTAGAAGCTGGCACTGAAGCGGCTGTGGCAGAACTCACCTCTGGCGTGATTGCGAGTCTGGGTTACTCAGAAGTTGATACTGTGGCAGAGACGCAGGACATCGTGGATGCGATCGATGCGGTGTTTGCTAACACGCTGCGCACTTCAGACGATGATGCGACACACACTACGGTTGTCTCTAAAGAGCAGCTGCATACGCTGGGCTTTGTTGGTGCGACCGATGACAACCTGGATGCCATCCAGCGCGTATTGAGCGATCAGACCGATGAGTCTGATGTGAAAGACTACGCAGCCCTAAAACAGCTGATCGATGATGCGATCGCTGCGCATAGCGATATCTTGAACGCGGCATCCACCGATGATCTGACCGGTATCGACACCACTGATTACACCAACATGGGTATCGATGGCGTTGATTCGGATAACCTCAGCTCGATCAACGATGCGCTGATCAATACAACGAATACACTGAACACTGCCGCCTCAACCCAAGAGGTGGTGGATAGCTACAACCACATTCTGGATCTGCGTGCCGGTGATGCTAACGGTGGAAACTCCGCGATCACGCTGGATGCGACTGACTTTACTGATCTGGGTGTGACGCTGAAAGCGGATAACGCGAATCAGGCTGAACAGCTGGCTTACCTGCAAGAGATCGTCGCAAGTGATCTGGGCAGCGGTGATGTCACGACGGTTTCGGGTCTGCAGGCGCTGGCTAACGCCACCTCTGATCTGATCGATCTGATCCAGGGCAACAGCCCCGATAGCGATGGCACTGAGGGTCTGACTATTGAGCAGTGGGCACTCTTGGGTGTGACGGCGGCTGATGCAGAAGAGGTGGCGATGCTGAATGCTCGCTTGGCTCTGACCGCGGATGATCTGTCTGATGTCACGAACCTGGCGACTGATCTTGCGGCACGCGCGGACGAGTCACGCAACGCGCTGGCCAAGATCGAAGCCTATGCCAACGCTGATGGTGCGTCGGACTTCGACCAAGACACCGTGCTGGCAACGTCCGATGTCGATGATGTGCCAACCGTACAGGATTACAGCTTTATCGGTGTAGTCGACTACGATGCGGGCAACAGTACGCGCGTTGCCATCGATGCGACCAATATCGCGACCATCAATGAACTCTTTGCCGCAGCTCTTGTGGGTGCCGATGATGGCGATGAGCCTGCGTCGACCCGCACTGAAGTACAGGCGGTCATCGATGGCGCAGCGGATCGCTTAGGCGCGTTTGCGAAGATCCTCGCCTACGCTGAAGCCAATGTGCTGACGCCGGCAGATAGCTCGCTGATCCCAACCGCAGCCGACTTCGCGCTCTGTGGCGCCACCGGTGTGGCCGACGACAACAACATTCCAGCGCTGCTGACTAAGTTGGCAGCGATGGGTTCTAGCAGCAACGGTCTAGCGGTGGATACCACCCCAGAACTGCAGGCCTTCGTGAAACAGGTGGCGATCGAGAAGATCAAAGCCTGGACCGATAGCGATGGCGGCAACGGTGCTGATCCGATCCTGCAGGATTACCTCAACGCTGATCTGGTGAGCTACGACGATAGCGCGATCACTGAAGCGATGGTGCCTGCACTGAACGAACTCTTTGCCGGTAGCCTAACCGCTGCAGGCGATGCCGATGACCAAGCTGAACAGCAGCAGGTTATCGATGGTGCAGCGGCCATGCTCGCCGCGATGGCGAAGATCGCCAACTACGCTGAAGCAGATGGCGCGATCGACCTTGATGGCGATGCCGATACCGGCGATGCCAACGGTTACGATCACCTCACCGTCGCTGACTTTGAAGCGGCGGGTATCAGCGGTGTAGCTGACGGAACTGACCTCTCTGTAGGGACAGGTACGTCTGCATCAGCCAATGGTTACAACAACCTCGAGGCTGTACTGAATAAACTGGCTGACAGCGGTATTAAGTACCTCAATGCTGACACACTTGAAGAGGTGCAGGCATTGGTCGCGAATGTTGCGGCTGAGAAGATCGCTTACTACGCCGATCAAGATGGTCAGTGGCCAGCGGTTAGCGAGAGCTACACGCTCTACACCGATGCACGCGCAACGGGTGGCGGTGATGCGTTCTTCTTTACCGGTATGGGCGAAGCGCCCACATTGGATCTGAAGCCGGGTACTTACAGCTTCGATCTGTCACAGGCTTCGATGGCCGGTACCGATCTGGCCTTCAGCATCAACGCTGATGGCTCTGGCGGTCTGCCAGCCGGTGTTACCTTGGTTACCACGGGCACCGCTGGTCAAGCGGGTGCCTCTGCCGTACTGACCGTGCCACAGGGCTATGAAGGTACGCTGCACTACATTGATGCTAACTCAATGGTCACTGGCGGTAGCGCCGTTGCTGAGAAGCTCTACTTTGCTCCTGAGGTGCAGGACTACACCAACGCAGGCCTTGTCGATCCAAACGACAATGCGATCACAGCGCAGCACCTGCCGTTCGTGAACGCGATCTTTGCCAAAGATACCGTTGGTCACACTGACGATGCAGCTAACAACCTATTCGATGCCGATGACGCCACCAGCCAACAGGCGGCGATCGACGCTTACGGCGCCAATATGCTGTCGCTGATGAAGTTCGTCGACTACATGCTGACCGAAAATGGCGTGGTTAAAGCGGACTTCAGCCTAGCTGACTTCACCAATGCAGGGCTATTGCGTGTCGATGGCAGCAGCATGAGCGGCGTACTGGATCGTCTGCCGGGTTATGAAACCTCAGATACCTTGGACCGCGATGCACTGAACTCGGTCGATAAGATCCAGGCGTTTATCTCACGTGCGATCATCGCTGAATACAACGATGATCCTGCCAACAATCAGGCGCCAGTGGGTGCAGACTATGTGGCAGCGGGTATCAACGGTGCTGATGACGATAACGCAGCGGCGATGAACTACCAGGTAGCGACCAATGGTAGCTACGCTGACACCATCGTTGATATCGAAGCGCTGGTGACCCCAGCCAATGACGCGATCAACAAACTGGCAACTTTCGATCTCGATCATATTGATCCGATCAGCAACGACAGCCAGATCGTTATCGGTCGCAGCCATGATGGCAGCAACTTTGTCGCACAGACCCTGACACTGGCGGACTTCGGTGATTACGCCGATCCAAGCAGCGATGCGCTGGCGTCAATCAAAATTACTGCGCTGCCTGCAGCGGGAACGCTTGAGCTTGATGGTACAGTAGTATCTCAAAATGACAGCATCAGTGTGGCTGACATTAACGATGGCAAACTGACTTACACACCAGCGAGTACCAATGCGGCGACCTCACTCGACTTTGCAGTCATTGATGCTGATGGCAACGAGAGCGCTGACGACTACACCTTGTCGATCGACCGCGAGGACTTTAGCCCTGCGGTGGGTATTGCCAACTCAGGTCTGGTACAGGCGGATACCGGCGTCTACAGCGGTGGTCTGTACGTTAACGATGCGCTAACTGGCTTTGAAAGTATGAGCAGCCTGCGTGTGGTGATCACCGCCACAGGTGGCGATGTGAAGATCGGTAACCTGAGTGGGGCTACTCAAATTCAAATTGGCTTCGATTACGCGACAACCGGCGGCGATGAGATCTGTATTGAAGGTACACAGGCACAGATCAATGCGGCACTGAAAACCTTGCAGACCAAGATCACCAGCGGTAACGAGAAGGTCGATATCTCGATTGATGTTCAGCCGGGTGGCATGGTTTACAACCCTGAGAATGACCATTTCTATGAGTACGTCGCGAGCTCAGGTATCACCTGGGATAACGCTAAAGCGGCGGCTGAAGGTCGAACATTCGAGGGTATGACAGGGTATCTGGCCACTCCAACTAGTGCGAATGAAAATGCGTTTATCGCGTCAAAAGTGAGTGCGCAAGCCTGGATTGGCGCCAGTGACGTGGCTAGTGAGGGCGTTTGGAAGTGGATGACCGGTCCTGAGGCTGGGACTCAATTTTGGCAAGGCGCCTCAGGCGGTTCAGCAGTCAATGGCGAGTACGCGAACTGGGCGAGTGGTGAACCGAACGATTCAGGTGGCGAGGACCATGCACACTACCTGAGCAGTGGGATGTGGAACGATTTCCGCTTTAACAATAGCTCAATTCAGGGCTACATGGTTGAATACGGCGGTATGCCAAACGACGTCCCGACCGTTAAAGCAGGTGTTAAAACACTGACCGTTTATGCCACCGAAGCACTCGGCAACGTCTCTATGACCGTTTCAGACTTCGAGCAAGCGGGCGTAACCGGCGTGACGACTGACAATCTAGCCTCTATCAACCAGGTGTTGAGTGGTAAGTCAGCAGCAGACGTAGATACCAACCCAGAGCTGCAGTCTGTGGTGAATGGTGTCATCTCCGCGATCGCGAAGATCGAAGATTTCAATAACGGCGCTAATGGTGTCACAACACTTGATGTGGCTGACTATGAAGCTGCGGGTATCGTGGGCGTTGCAGCCGGCAACAAAGATGCGTTTAACAGCGCTATCCAGGCTCTGAACACGGGTGGCGCGAACACGACCGCTGAAATTCAGGCTGCCGTGGCACAGGTGCGTATTGAAACCTATGCCGATGCGACTGACGCCACTGGCCTGGAAGTACCTACAGTTGCGGATTACCACGCGCTGGGCATCTATGCCGTAGATGCATCTAACCTTGCGTGGGTGAATAGCTTCGCCCTTGATGCAGCATCGGACCTTGCAGACAACACCGCTGAGATCGAGCTACTGGTACAAGAAGCGCTTGAGATGAAACCGTACTTCGATGCGGTCGCTAAGATCAGTGCTTACGCTGACTCTGACGGTAATGGCACGGTACCGACACTTGAAGATTACGTGGCGGCACAAGTTAAGGGTGTCAACGAGTACAACCTCGGCATGGCGAACGCACTCTTTGCTGATAGCGCAGTGGGTACTGGCGACACAACGCTGGCAGGCACTCAGTCTGAGCAGCAGTCGGTGATTAACGCCGCATCCACAGAGCTCTCGTCTTACGCGAAGATTGTCTCTTACGCAGCCAATAATGCTGGCGAAATTCCAACGGCGACTGACTACAGCAATATTGGCCTGGCAGCATTCCCGTCCGAGTATGTGGCTAAACTCAATGCGCTACTTCTCACTCAGCCAATTGGCCGTGCCGAAGTAGATGAGCTGTCTGAGATCGAGGCCTTGGCGTCTCGCATCAAGATTACCGAATACGCTAACGCCAATGGTTTTGCCATTGATGGTACAACCGACCTGGCTGGCGACTTCGTACCTTCTATTACCGATTACGAAAATCTGGGGATTACTCAGATATTCAACGGTACTCAGATGGTCGATATCGATGCCAATAACCTCGAGCAGGTCAACGACGTGATGCGTATGCGCTACGTTGGTGACGGCGCTCGTGTCGATGTGATCGACAACGCTACCGATGCTGCGAGCAACGAAACCAACCTGGCGTACGCAAATACTGTTGATACTGCAGCAGAGATTGAGGATGCCATCCGTCTAGCGATGGGTGAGACGGTCGATTCTGGCAACAGCAGTTTCGGCTTGCGTGCGGCGGCACTCGATAAGATCGCTGCATTCGCAGAAACGGTCAGCAACCTTGCTGATCAAGCGGCTTACGATGCCTATGTGGCTGACAGCGGTAATGCTGCCAGCATTCCATCAGCCGATGACTACAACAATGCCGGTGTACTAGGTATTACCAACAGTACCGCCGAAATCAATGAATCGCTCGCAGCAGCAATTAACACCAAACTCTTTACTGGTGGTGCCAACGGCACGGTGAACACGGTCGTTGAATTGCAGCCGTTTGTCGATTCTGCTAATGAGATCGTCAACAAAATTGGCGCTTGGGCTGAGCCTGACTTGTCTGGAATTATGGGCACGGTTCAGAACTTTATCTCTCTAATACCTGAATTTGAAAACGCAGGCTTTGATACTGTCTCGGGTAATGATATCAATGGTTGGACAACCTATATCGGAGAGGTGAACCTTGGTGTAACTGTTTTGGCAGGTTTTGTGTCACCTGTGGAGTCGAATGTTGGGGCAGATACAACTGCGATAGGTAAAAATGGCACTAACTACCTGACTGATTTGCCTTATGACTGGAACCAAGACGGTCCTGCGACGGTAAGCGTTGTAGATGATCCGGATGCCTCGGGTCGCGGTAATGTCTTGTCAGTAGATACTGGTGTACAGTCCTTGGGTACCAGCTTGGTTAGAAGCGGCTATGTAGGCTCGACACAATACACGACGGGCACGAACGGAAATTATCCTTACGGAATTATTCACGGCCCAGCGATCTACAGTAATGAAGCAATTGAGCTTACTGCAGGTGCGACAATATCGGTAGATTGGAAGGCGACTGCTGCAGGTGATGCCGCGGACGTTTTGGGTTATTTGGTGAACGTTAACGATGGTTCAACTATCAAGCTGCTTGATTACACCAGCCCGAACGATACGACTGAAACATCTTGGCAAACCAAAACTGTTACTGTTCCTGCTGATGCAACTGGTAGCTACAAGTTTGTGTTTGTTGGTGGTTCTTTCGACTACTCTGGAGGCCAAGGCGTAGGCGCAGAATTCCTTATTGATAACATTGATGTTCGTTACATCACCTCACCCTACGAATTTAATGGCCTGGTAAATTCAAACGGTGCAGATGATTGGCAGGCAGCACAGGCGCTATTCGATAAGCTGGCTTACAGTGATAACTCGGATGCACTTGTATATTCATCATCAGTAGATCCAAGCCAGGATAACCCGCTGCAGGTGGGTTGGTATGACATGGGTGATATGGGTGTTGAGCCATCAGTACTCGATCACTTCATAATTCATGCAGCGAACACTACGGGTGATTACAGCAAACTGCCTGCTGATTTCGATATTATGGGTTGGGATAACAACGCTGGTGAATGGGAAGTTATTAAGACCTTCAGCAGTGATCTGACCTCAGCGACGCAAACAACCGTAGGTAGCCTGTCTGCTGCCGAAATACAGCAGATTGTATTGCCCGCACTTAAAGCAAACACGATCTACGACCTGAATGTGGGCGGCGTTACGCTATCGATCACATCAGATACTGATCCGACCGTTGCTGAAATAGCTGCGGCGTTCAATAGCGCGGCGACTTCTGCCTCAGCGGCCTTTACGGTAACTGAGTCAGCGTCTGGAACAGGCTTAGATATCACATGGACAGCAGCAGGTGTCGTTACAGATACCGCACGCTTCATGATGTCTGCTGATAACTACGAAGCTTCAAATGGATCATCACTGACATTTGATGTTTCAGATGTCGACGCCAAGGCTTATACGGGCTTTAAGATCAATGTTCGAGAGGCCTTCGGTGGTGCTGGCATTGAGATGACCGAGCTAGAGTTGAAGGCTGCGGCGATAGACTATGCGGATCTTCCGTCTGGTTCTGAACCCACTTATCAGGACTATAACGCCATCGGCTTCACCGAGGTGGATGCTAATAATGTTGCCGATATCAACGCACTGGTCTTTGCCAAAGAGAGCGCGGCCGATGTGTCTACCTTGCCGCAGATCAAGCCGGTCATTGATACCTACTTGGATGCCATGGGCCGCATTGAGGCTTTCGCGAATGGCGATGGTGCAGCCGACACAGATGGCGATTTCACTGCTGATACAGGTGAAACAGGCGTACCGACCGTAGCGGATTATCAGGCTATTGGTATGCGCTTCGTTGTGAACAGCGATGGCCTCAATGTGCCAATCTCAAACGACAATATAGCAGCCATCAATGAGGTCATCGCTGGTGCGAGCTACGGCGACGATTCTGGCGATACCGCCATCACAACAGCTGCCGAACTGCGTGCCGTATTGAATTCAGGTGCTATTGCTGCTCGCTTAGCTGCGATTGCAAAAATCTCTGAGTTGGCGACGGTTATCCCTAACAGTGTTACCCTCGCAGACGACACGACTACACCAACTGTGGGCAATACTGATACGGTAAATCTGACGCTCACGGGTCCTTATGGGGCAGCCCAAGTTCTGACGGCAACGATGACCTCTGAGAGTGGCTGGGGTGGCATAGCTGCCGAGCTATCGGCAGACCTTGGTGCCAACTCAGGTTTTGTCATCACTGCTGCAGCAACCGGAGGTCTTACGATTACCCGGGCTGACGGCGCAACCTTCAGTGTTGCTGTCAACGACGGTACAGGCGATTGGTCGCTCAGTGACGGTAATTCGAACACGTTGAGTCTGTCCTCAGGCACGGCTGCGGGTATTGTTACGGTCAACGGCGATGGGTCGGCTCCGTCAGTAGCGGACTTCACTGCTGCTGGTGTCACAACTGTAAGCATTGCGAATATTGCTGAAGTTGTTGAATACATAGTTGCTGGTAGTGCTGATAGTGAGTTTGATACATCGAAGGAGATCAGCTCAGTTGTCACTGCACTTGATGCATTAAAACTCATTACTGATTACGCCGAAGCAGACGGCACAGGTACCGCACCAGATGCGAATGACTTCGCCTCTATAGGTGTTTCCAGCTATGACTCTGCCGGTACGGCTAAAACTATTGATGCTAGCAACATTGACGCGATCAGAGAGTTACTCAAAGAGACGTCAGTGGGTACGCAGGGATCGGATACTTATACTCTGACTGACGCAGCCAGCATTCAGTCAATGCTTAATTCTGCATCGATTGTCGCGAGGCTGGATGCCATCGCTAAGATCGCGGCCTATGCCGAGGATAGTATTACTAACGCAATCCCAGATGTGGCGGATTATGCAGCCTTGGGTATTACTTTGGATAGCAATGCGCTTAATTCTGCTAATGCTAGCATTGAAGTAGCGACCGCTGCGACGGCAGATACCTTGGCTGAAATCAGTGCGTTGATGCCGGCAGTCCCCTACATCGGAATGATCGGGAGTTTTGTTGACCCTAGCGAGACCGTAACGTTGAACGTTGGCGACAGCATTGAGTTCGTTGTCATGACTACAACACCGCTTGATCACACTGCAGGTGGTGTTGTGCAAGCAACACTAGACAACGGTGCGACTGTTTTGATGCGTCCCGAATACGACCAAGAATTCGGTAGGACAGCTCTATTTGGCGTTTACACAGTAGCGGTAGGTGATGGCACATCTACTGATCTTGATATTACTGGGTTTAGTGCTGTTAACGGACAATCACTCCCTGTCTCAAGTAATGGCACGCCGTTGGAGCTCGCTATTCCAGCAGGGGTTGCATCTCTTGCAAGCCGATTTGATATCGTTGTAACTGACTACGAGCCACCAAGAATTGAATCGCTCAGTTTCGCTTCAGATACAGGTCTGTTTAATGACGACCTTGTGACTGCAACGGCGTATCAAAGCGACACAACGAACGGCGCGCTCACGGGTAGCTTCAGCCCTGTATTGGACGCTGCGAATAAATTCGTAGCCATAAGTACAGTTTTCGACGGGCAGACGGTTTACGATGCTGACTCGAGTTTTAAGAACTCTCTAAGCGCGTTGGATAATGGAGATGATCAGCTTTTCTCGGATCCGCTGTTAGGGCAGTGGTTGTCCGACAGTAGCAGTTTTCAGATTGTTGTAGACAACGAGAATGCAACTATTGCTGACGGGACATATAGTCTGACATTCAGTGTTGGATCGGGTACGTCTCAAACTCTGTCCTACACTTCTTCTAGTGGCACTGTTGGCGACTTATTGGATGGTCTATTCGTAACCAATAATACGTTGAATACAGTCGGGTTTGAGACTACTCGTGGAAGTAGTGGCTTTAATGTTCAGCGCTTCTCTGGTGAAGACTTTACCGTGAGCCTGTCTCAAGACTTGCTTAATTTGGGGGTTTTGAAACAACGTGAGTTTGTTCAAAACACTGGTGAAGTTGACACACTGATTACTGGTTCAGTCTCGGTAACTAATGGAGCAACGGACTACAATGCGTCATTTACCACAGAGGTCAAACAAGGGGCATTGGCGACTGTGACCCAACATGGCGACGGCAGCAACCCGGAAATTCAAACAGTCAACTTCCAGGTTGACATTGGGGGGGATGGACGACGCCAGTTTACGGGGGACCTTCGTTTTGGTTCCACTATTGTGGAGCTGGCATGGGGATTCAATTCTACAAGCACAGATAGCGATATTGTCTCCGCGTTGCAAGGTTCACTGGATACAGCTTTTGGTGCTAACAATCCAGATCGACCTACGTTGACACTTGGGTCAATAGGGGCTGCTGATTCGAACGGTCATGCTTTGGTTGATATGACATTTACTTGGAATCATAACAGTAATGCAAACGTCGGCTATCAGCTGCTAGTTGACGATGGTAGATCAGAAGTGGTCGTTGAACAGAGCTTTGATTTCACCCTTGATCAAACTGCTGCTAATTCACCAGTTCTTAGTGGTGCGAGTTCAAATGCTTTGACAGCCAGCGAAGGCACAAGTATCGATATTACCGGCGTTGAAACCGGCGAATATCTGTACTTCATTGAGGCGAATGCATATGCAGGGCTCACTGATGTTTCAACAAACTCAGACCAACACATGCAAGACATATTTGCGCTTTCTTCAGAGAAGTGGACGCGTGTTCTAGTGGGTGAAAACGTCACGACAACTGATACGGTAAGCTTTACAGTGGATGGATTAATGGACGGTAGTTATAAGCTAGTTGCGATGGATCTGGCGGGTAATTTCAGTGCTGTATCGTCAGATACATTAACTGTCACTGGAAGCTCCGCTGTGAATACTGACCTTGATGTTGCTATGAACGCCATTACTGACACTAGTGATGGTGACGGCTCAACCGTCGAGCTATTGCTCGATATCAACGAAGCTGTCGCTGGTGATACTGTCGAGATATGGATCGATGGTGTTAAGGTTGACGAGCATGAATTGACAGCAGCAGAAGTGACCGTTGGATCAGCAAGCGTTGCTATTGATGTCGATGCTAACGGCGCTGATACAGGTACATTGAATGATGTTAATGTACAGATTGCAGTTCGACACGGTAGTTTTGATACACAAACTGAAACAGAGGACTCGACTGTTAATTACACTTGGAGTTGATGAGAAAAGACGGAGCTCTCGGATTAAAAGCCCACCTGAAAAGGTGGGCTTTTTTATTTATATCAATGACTTGATGGTAGTAATGGCGTTTTGATTACCGCGTGACAATCTGTCAAAATAATCTGTGACATATTTGACACAAATGACAAAAAGGAGTATTTTTTGTCACAATCGTGTCAATTTATATTGACTCAGTTAAACCCGCTTCGGCGGCCTAAACCGAGTGTTGGATATGTTTTTTAGAACTGTTTTGTCAGGTGTAACAGCGTCGCTGCTTTTGGTTGGTGCAACCCATGTCTCGGCGCAGACAATGGATGAGTTGCTCGCCGAACTGCGTTCATGCTCGCCGGAGCTGATTTCGAGAGATGCAGCGGTGAGTGTTGCTGCCGGTAATGTCGAGGCGGAAAAAGCTAAACGTCTGCCCAGTTTCTCGCTCTCCGCTAACGGCAAATACTTGGCTGACAGCTCCAATGACAACAGTTTGGATGCGTCAGCGCGCTACACGCTGATGTCTTTTGGTAAGTTTGAAGCGAACGAGGCTTTTGCCGAGCGTAAGTTGCAGGTTGAGCAGCTAAATAGCTATGAGACGGGTCTGCAGAAACTTGCAGAGCTGCTGCAACGCAAGTCCAGTTTCAACCGACTCTCGAACGATATATCTACGCTACAAACCATCGTCGGTATGCAGCAAGAGGTGTTAGATAGGGTAGAGCGTCGCTCCAACGTGGCACTCTCATCTGAGAGCGATAAGAATGCGGTGTTCTCCAAGGTTTGGCAGAACAAAAACCGAATCAATGAGAATCGTCTGCAGCAGCAGTTGGTAAAAACTGAACTGGATCTGCTGGCCTGCACCGAGAATCTGCAGCTGCTAACGCTGGATGTACTGCCCATGGAAGACGGGCTGGCAGACCCGTTGACGCAAGAGTTTGTAAACAGCTCTATCGCCGCGCTGGACGCTCGTTTAGAGAGCAAAGTAGCTGAGCTGGAAGCCAATAAACTGTCGCTACGACCCGACGTGGATCTCGTTGGGTCAGTACCTGTTGATGATACTGCCAAGGACAATTCCAGCCTCGGTATTGAGATGAATGTCTCATACGGCAACATGGGGCGGGTAGAAGCCGCACGTGCTGTGGCGTTGGAAGCGGAAGTGGAGGCGTTGCGCTTTGAACGTGAGGTGAGTAACGCACGTCGTATCCGCAACCTTGTAAGCCTAGAGCAGCGTATTATGGCGTTGCGTGACGAGGTCATCCCGAATCAGCAACTCGCGATTGATACCGTCGGCATGAAACTCGCCTCAAAAGAGCGTCTTTTCAAAGCGGGGCGTGTCTCCCTGTTTGAGTTGCTATCGGCCTATGATGAGCTGCTAAGCGCCCAGCTCGATCTCAATAAATTCCAAGCAGAGCTGCAGCAGGCGCAGATTGATCGTGCCAGCTCGCTGGACTTCATCTACCGCTAGGGTCTGATATGAAGCGCCTCTCTGCTCGCCTCAACCTTCTGCTAGCACTGCTGTTTTCAGCAGTGCCAAGTGCTGTGTGGGCACTGGAGCAGGGCTTTGCCGTAGAGGCGAACTCAGAGGTGCGTCTGAGTGTGAATGGCGAAACGCTGAGCGTTGAGCAACTCTCTGATATGTTCTCGATTGAGCGCGTCGGTGACTTTGATAAATATCTTGCCCTGGAGGGAGCCTTTAATGGCTCTGAAGTGCTCGAACTCCAGGCCTTTGCAGTTGACGCCGCCGGTAACCGATCTGCAGAGCCGTCTCGATTAGAGTTAGCCTCGCTAGACACCACAGCTCCGGAAGCGCCTGAAATCGCACAGATCGCAAACAACTTCTCTGAACGATACACCAACGGTTTTGAACTGCCGGCTGGTTCAGTACCGATTCTCAGTGTTAATGGACTTCTGGTTGAGCAGCAGCACCATAGCGATTGGTTTGAGATTACTCAGGGTGCTGAAGTAGAGCAGTATGTCGCGCGTCCGGGGCTGTTTGATGGCACCGAAGTGGTTGAAGTTGCAGCCTATCAAGTAGACACAATGGGCAATGAGAGCCCAGTCTCTGAGACGCTGACGTTGCTACCCATCGATACGCTATCGCCGGGTGCCCCCAGAATTTTGACGCTTGATCAACTGCTGGCTGAATCGGCGCCGGCTTTTGAATCGGAGCCGCTAGAGATCGTGGTTAGTGCCGATTTGCCGGTGCAGAAGCCGGTTGTTTCCGCTCAATCTGTTATTGCTGAGTCCGTGACAGAAGATGCTGTTGATCTTGCCCCACAGCTTAAGTCAGAAAAACAGTCTGTAATCGCGAAGATGCCACAGCCTGAAGCTGACACAGCTGAGGATCTGCAAGTGGTTGAATCGGCACCTGCTGGCGCGCCAACCAAGCAACTTGACGAACTCGAAGATATCGACGCGCTGGTCGCTCGAATTCTTGATGAGGCGCCAAAAGTTCAGAGCGAAGCCGCTCCAGCAGAGCCTATCGAACTGAATACTCAGGTGCACAAAGCACAGTTGACGGTGACTGCTGTAAGCGCAGTGAAACAGGCTGTTGACCTACCTGTTGAAGCCTTTCAGGCACAAGAGGGGAGGGGAGAGTCTGCAAGTGAAAATCTAGAGCTTATCGACGCCTCCACGACGATTCTGCCCGAGGCTAGGCTTGCAGCACCTGCAGAAACGCAGAACGAGCTCTCGATAACAACCCATACTCCACCAAGCGGTATCAGCCTTATTCAATCCGAGGTGCCCGGCGAAATGTTAGCCGCGACTAACGGCATCGATCCGTTTGAGGTATTGAACGTTCCATATACACCGCCTGAGGTTGATTTAAAGCCCAAACTACCGCCACTTAAACCTGCGCCGATAACTCGGGTGTTCGATCTTCGCACAGCTGACGATACCCAGCGCTTAATCGACTGGATGCGGCTTGAATCAGATGAAATCAGTTGCCCGATATTAGAGACGGCCGACGGTGGAACGCTTGACGAGATTCTTAGTTGCCTCGATCGTTTGGGTTACCCGCAAGCGCAGACGGTTGAGTTACCAGACGGAATACGGATCGATACCGGACAGAAGATGCGCATTGAATCGGTCGGCATCCATCAAGTGCTGGATGCCGAGATTGCGTTGAGTCCTGATTTTCTTGCTGACCTTAACGGTAAACCCCTCAGTAAAGCCGAGCATGTTAAGGCGATAGATCGCCTTGACTATCTCGGTTTTGTGCGTGACGGATCATTTGATTATTACGCGCGCATTCCGGGTGTCTACGATGCGGAAGTCGTCGGTGAGGCGGGGGAGAGCGACCTCAGCGTTGGGGCAAGTTTAACAACAGGCGGTAAGCTTTTTGGGGCGCTCGACGGGCGCCATTTTTTCGATTACCAAGGCTTACGCTACCTCGACTACCGAGTTGGCAGTAATATCGACGGGCAGTATGAGATTGATCTGGCCGTCCCTGTCTATTACAACCTGAACAACCAGCTTGATTTGGAGTTTAGTACCCGCCCACAAGAGTTCCGCTTTTTCGATTCACGAGCGACAGAGCTCAGTTCGCGATGGCGTGATTTTTCAGGTGGAGATGGCCTACATCTGACTGAGATAAAAGTTAGTGGCGAGGTCCATCAGACAGAGGTTAAATCGCAAGCAGCATCGGCAGGGCAATCTCTGGCCGACCAGATGCTGCTCAGCGCAAAAGCACTTTTTGAAGCGCGGCCCGGTTGGACTGAGGGTGACGGACTAACACTGTCTATCGGGCTCGCCCAGAATTTGGATCGCGGTTCCGGATACGGGCGTACGGATATCGACTACGACACCGGATCTATCCCGCTTGCTGATACTGGCCTAGCACTGAAGGCGCGAGTAGGGGCTTCGGCGATTAGCGGTGATATGGCTTCAGTGCCTCTGAGTCAGCGTCTCTATTTAGGGGGCGCTGATTCTGTACGTGGGGTGACCGCCTCATATCTGGGCGGGGAGACAAATCTAGCGTCGAGCGGCGGCTCTACGCGGGTTGTTTCGCAAGTTGAGCTCTCCAAACCGGTTACCCTCTTCGACCAGCAAGTTGACTTAGGCGTGCATCTGGACGCGGGCAGTGTAAGTGGTGGAAATCTATCGCGTGACCGTTCAGCAATCTCTGCAGGCTTATTCGGGCGGGTTAATATCAGTGAGGATACTTCGGTCTATGCTCATCTCAGTCGAGCGAACGTTGATCAGAACGAGCGCTCAGCTTTTGGGCTCGCAATTGTTAAAAAGTTCTAACCTCGCGGCTGTACAATTTCACTTCGGTCAAAATACTTTAGTGGTTCTTGAACGCTCTCTCGCTCATCCTTTGTCCCCCTGAAAACCTGAACTACCTCTACATACTCCAGTCGGTTATAGCTTACTCGCATGGCGAGTTTAGCGTAGGCATCGAAGGGGTTTAGCGCGGGCACATCATACTGAAATTTGCGTGCCTCTTTGCTCGGGGAGAGGGTGAATACATCAATCGAGAAGGACTTCGAGCGTGCCAGTTTTCTGCGCTGCTCGTTACTCTCTGGGAAGAGTTGTCGCTCTATCTCGTGCTGCGATTCCGCGCGTAGATGACCGGTGGCGACTAACGCGCTCACAAAGCCATTTAGCTCCCAGCGCCAATTCTGATCATCAAGTGAACGGGGACACTTATCCAACAGAGATCGAAGGATTTCAGACGATTCAACCCTAAGGTGTTGTCGGATCAATTTGACGATAGCAATCGGTGAAATCATGTAGCCCCCAGACGCACTACCTCCAGATTAGTACAGATTTTTAAAAAGCGCGTTGTGGTAATTACACGTTGATATTTTTCATGGGGTTGGGTCACACTATGGCCCTATCAATGAAGGATTGAGCCCACATGACCCAAGCTATAAAGATACTCGCTGTTGATGACGATGAACTCATCCTAAACTATATCAAGAGTACACTCTCTCCAAACTATCAAGTGATTACGACGCCTAGCGCTCACCAAGCGTTTGAGATGATCATCCGCTTCCGGCCAGATCTGCTCATTACGGACATTGTTATGGATGAGTTAGATGGACTTGCTCTTTCGTCCTTAGTTCGAGTGGCGCGGGGCAGCTCAGATATCCCTATCATTGTCTTGTCAGCGCATGACAATGACGAGATTCGTGCTGAGCTTGCTGAGAACGAGATCAATCTCTTCCTGCAGAAGCCTTGCCGTGCATCTGAGCTGCTTGAGTCTGTGAAAGCGCTTATAGAGGGATGAGCCTTTGAGTGCCGCTAAGTCTCCGCCAAGATCACAGATTACAAGCTACTTATACAAACATCCCTATCTCTTTGTACTGTTAATCGTCGCTGCCTCTATTGCTCTGTCTGTAGCACTCACCCTGCTGGTAGGTGTCGATATCGGCACAAAAACAATACTGTTGCCCGCGATCATTTCGTCGCTAGTAGGCGGGGTTTCTGTTGGATACTCGAGGAAATATATTGAGAAAACTGCACTTTTGTCGTCTCAAGTTGAACTTCTTGACCGGGTAGCGGACTCCCTTAATTTCGCGGTCGATATCATCAAGAATCCAAATGATTCAGCGGAGGTTCTCGGAGATCAGGTTCATCGTTTCCTCGGCGAGCCGGCAGAGTCGCAACTGACCTTTGCGGATTTGGTTGATCGTATTCACCCGAATGACATAGAGGCTTTTACTGTCCGGAATGAAGAGTTTTTCAACTCTGAGCTTCAGGAAGACGGAGTGTTAACGGACGAGTTGGAGTGTCGTATTCGTCGTGTCGACGGTGAGTACAGATGTACACGTATCAACCGTGTGTTGACTGTTCGGGTTGACACACGATTTTGTTACGTTCAGTACTCCGACATTGAGGAACTGAGGCAACGGGCAGCCGAACTTGAAAAGCTGGCCCACGATCGAGCAGATAACCTTGTAACCGTTAGCCACGAGATTCGAACACCGCTCAACGCAATTCTAGGGCTAACGGATCTGATGTTGGCTACACGGCTCACCAAAACACAACAAGAGTACCTCTCGAAGATATCGGGTGCGGCCGACACGCTGGAGTCATTAGTGCGCAACCTGCTGGACTTGCGTCGTTTAGAGAGTGGGCAGTTGCATGTAGAGCCGGAACCCGAGCTAGTTGAAAACTTGCTGGACAACTTTGTGGCGCTGCATCAACCGGTTGCTGAGAACAGCGGACTGCGATTTATGGTCGACTTTTCTCCCATGCTTCCGCGAAAAATCGAGATAGATGCCCAGCTTTTAGGCCAGATCGTCAATAACCTGCTGCGCAATGCGGTAAAGTTTACCGACGAGGGCTTGGTAATGCTCTCTGCCGGCTTCAAAAAGAGCTCAGCCTCTCAAGGAGACCTGGTTATCGAGGTAAGTGATACGGGTGTAGGTATAAAACCCTCGCGTCACGAATCTATTTTCGAGCAGTTTGAACGCGGCGGTGCTGGTAATACAACTGAGGGGGCTGGGCTTGGTTTGGCACTTGTAAAGAGACTCTGTAAGTTGATGGACGGGGAGGTAAGGCTGCAATCTGAATTGGGAGTAGGATCTAAATTCAGTATCAGCATCCCAGTTAAAGTCAGCTATGCCGAACCGATCGTGGATAAAGCTTATCTAAAGTCGATCAAGCGTGTGACGGTGTTATTGGTTGAGCGACGTGGGCTCGCCGCAGATCACATAAAAGCGGTGCTCAAACCTTGGGTTGCAGACGTGCAGGTTGTAGTTGACCTTGATGAAGCGACGGGTGCCCTGGCAAAGCAAGCATTTGATGTGGTTCTCTTTGGACATGTTCTCGGATTGGACCAGTTGGAGCAGTTTATCAACGATCTACAAAGGCAGTTTGGGAATAGGCTGCGTCTGGTTGCGATTTCCAAGCTCGAAGGCTTGAATCCCCGCTTATTCAGTCTAGTAACGGGTGTTGTTGTAGCCCCGTTCAGTCTAAAACAGTTCGCCTGTATTTTGGGCGATACGAGACAGGCTGGCCCACTTGTAGCAGAATGTCATGCCAATCTGGCTGCTGAGGTCAGTTCACTTATTTTGCTGAGAGATCTACGCATCCTTGTGGCTGAGGATAACGAGATCAATCAGCAAGTGATTAGCGAACATTTGCGTCAGCGCGGTGCAGAGGTCACTTTAGTTGGCGATGGTAAGCAAGCAATTGACGCGCTGACTCGCAGCGATTACGACCTTATATTGATGGATATCGAAATGCCTGTGCTCGATGGCTTTGAGGCGACTGAGCGCATCAAAGCAGAGCCGGGTTGGAAAAACATCCCCATTATCCCCGTATCTGCTGGAGTAACTGCCTCGCAGAAAGAGCGGGCCACCAGCGTTGGTATGCAAGGCTTTGTGGGTAAGCCCTACAAAATCGATGAGCTTCTGAGGGCTATTGAAACTGTGATGGTGGACAAAGATTTTGCACCGGTGCAGGCAGATTTGGGCTTTGAAGATGATTCAAACCTCTCTTCTCCTGAATCTAAGGTGTTCGAATTCGCTGAATTCGATTTCGAAGAGGCGCGAGATTACTGGCCGACGTCCGAATCACTAATCTCTAACTTACAACTCTTTATCGAGAAGTACCCTGTTGCTAATGATTTGTTTGATGGCGTGAGTGATGAAGAGTCTGGCAAGCTCGCACACACGTTGAAGGGTGCCGCCGGCTTTCTTGGTATGGCGCGCTACTCAAACCGGCTGAATGAACTGAGCTTGGCCTTCAAAAACGGATCTGCCACTGCTGACATGGTTTCGGATGTTAGGGCACAGCATAAGCGAGTTCTTTCAGAGGTTGAGTCGTTTTTGTCCATGCTTGAGTAGGCATTCGTGACTTTTGCTGTATGTGGTTAGCGACGTTGGCACAAAAGTACGCGAGATCCTCGCTTTTGGCATAAACTGTGCTAAGTTTGTCATATGTCCCTGAAATAGGGCGGCTTAACATGAAATATTGGGGGTTTTCATGTCAACTCAGTCATCACTCGATTACGTAGCAGTTCTTTCTAAAGTTGCTCAGACACCTGACCGAGTCCTCTTGTTGGGCGATCTCGGATCAGGACAAGCCGTAGCAGCCTTTACCCTACACCGCGGCAGCGCTCGCAAAGATCAAGCCTTTGAAGTCATCCGCTGTACTGGACTCACTGAAGAACAGTTTGCTGCAGAGCTCTGCGGTGTTGCCGATCGCTCTGGCGACATTGTTCGTTTGGGTGCTCTGGCAAAATCTGACGGTGGTACCCTTTGTTTGATCGGCGTGGACGATCTTTCCCAGCAGTCTCAAGCTGTGTTGGTACGCGCGCTGGAAGAGTCGACTTATTACCCTGTCGGGGGGGCGCAGCCTGAATTTTTTGACACGCGTATTGTTACCGCACCAACACACAACTTGCGTGCCAAGATCGAGAGTGGGCAGTTTCGCATGGATCTGTACCACCTCCTTAACGAGCAGATTATTCACATTCCAAGTCTTAATGACCGTCGCTCTGAGATGGCTACACTAGTTAGCCATCTGCTCTCAGAACTCGGTGCTGCTGGTCGTATGCTGAGCAGTGATGCGATCGAGCTTCTCAAAGCGCACAAATTTACTGGAGGTTTCCGTGAACTGCGCAACATCCTGAAGCGCGCAACTAGCTGGTTTGATGATGCAGAAATTGATGCAAACATGCTGAGTTACGTCATGTTTGATGGCAAGGATGAGAGCGCTGCGCGCACTGTCTCATCCAATGACTTCCGTCGTGAGCGTGTCGTTAAAAGCATCGAACCGACTGCCAACGCTGAACCGATCTCGGCCAGGCCTGTACCACCGCCTGCTACTGGATCACTGAGCTTGAAAGAGCAGGAGCGTCAGTACTGGGAGGGCTTGATGCACCAGGTGCAGGGCAATAAGCAGAAAGCTGCTGACATCGCCGGCATTAGTCTTCGGACGCTCTACCGTCGATTGGAGTCTGCGGGGCTTTAATTCATAGGGGTTAGACCCCGTTTTTCGCTAAACCAATTTCTTAGAAGCCGAATTAAGCGGATATTGAAGGTAATAAGGCTCTATAAATAGTTTTAAAGGTAATTAGGGGGATTACAAGTACCTTAGCCGCACACACTAAGCTAGCAAGAACGATAATAAAACTGCAAATAAAAATTGGAAGAAAGACTTTCCCGAGACCTCATAACAAGATTACCAACGCGGTGCCCGCTATAACGACATTAATGCCCGCAATGTGCCGACTCCAGTAGATCACACCTTCCGTCCGCTTTAGGGAAATCTCTCCGGTTGCGAAAGAGCTGCTATGTGCGCCTTGCAGCTCTCAGAAAAATGGCAGCTAATGTCCGGAATTTGCGCAGTCGTTCCCAAATTTATCGAGATCACTTGTTCACGCGGTTCCAGGGGTTAAAGCACGTTCTTCAATTCCGAGCAGCTAAATGCCAATCCCGATACTTGAAGTCATTTGTTTCGCTTCGTTCGTTAGCTGGGCTAACGTCCGCTTCTGAGGATTTTTTCAGTAGCCTTTGGGTCGCTGTTTACACTTTGCAACTATTCGTTGTTTTAGGATAGGGTCTGGAATGTGCCGGTTTCAGCCTTTTATTTAATGAAAAAATTTACTACTGAATCAGTGTCTAGTCTTACCAAAGAAAGCATAGCGAGCAGCTAATTCGCTAGGTTAATTACTTCTGCTTGGTTTCTGAGTCATTCTGATAGTAGCTATCTTCATAGTACCTCCCCTTGATGGCTAGTACCTTTTCTAACCAGCGGTTGTAGTGTTTCCATATGAAGAAACCAGGTGTCATTACCACCATGATAGCGACCATTAAGCCTGCGCCTTTATGAGATTCTGGGAACTGTTCTGTAATCAGACTGAATAGTGATAGTCGCTCAGCGACTAGGTACCAACAGCCCAAGCCAATCAGGCCAACGGCTATTCCAATGTGGTGAAGTTTTTTACTGTCGAGCATGTTTTTCAGAACCCCAAAGATAAGCTGTGCTGAGAATAGAGGTTTCAAGGGCGATTTTAAATGTTAATCGCGAAATACTCCCTGAATTAGGTTCACTCAAGCGGTCAGAATTGTTAACTTATGCTTCAATTCATTATCCAGGAAATCGCCAGTCGATGTTCAATCCCTTTTCTCTTTTTGTTGGCTGGCGCTACACCCGAGCAAACCGCTCGAACTACTTCATATCCTTTATCAGTTTAGTTTCTACGCTCGGACTGATGCTCGGTGTGGCCGCATTGATTCTAGTACTGAGTGTCATGAACGGCTTTGATCGTGAGTTGAAAGAGCGGATACTTGGTATGGTTCCACAGGCTACTATCAATGGTTACAACGCTCCGTTAGATAAATGGCAACCACTACGTGAAACGCTTTTGACTGCGTCTGACGTCGAGGGGGTGGCACCCTTTGTTCAGGCACAAGGGATGCTGACCGCCTCCGGTCGTGTCCAGCCTGTATTGGTATCGGGTATTGATCCAAAACTGGAAGAGAGTGTTTCGATAGCCGCCGGTCAGATGACTCTTGGTGACCTGAACTCACTTGAAGCTGGGAAATATCAGATTGTTTTGGGGGAGCTTCTTGCTAAGTTTTTAGGCGTATCGGTCGGTGATAAGGTCAATCTGGTTTTGCCTGAAGCGTCAGTGAGTGTGGCCGGTGTTATTCCGCGTTTAAAACGCTTTACTGTGTCCGGTATTTTCTCAGTCGGTGCTGAGTTAGATGCCAATTTTGCTTTTGTTCACCTTCAGGATGCAGCCCGCTTGAAACGAATTAAGGGTGACGCCGTTGAAGGGCTTAGGATTAAATTCAATGACCTGTTCAGTGCGCCTACACGAGTCTATGAACTTGCCCGAGAGTTGAACCATCCAGTCTACACCTCTGACTGGACTCGAACTCATGGCAATCTATTTCAAGCGATTCAGCTAGAGAAACGAATGATCGGACTGCTTCTGTTTCTGATCGTCTTTGTTGCCGGCTTTAACATCGTCTCGACGCTGGTTATGGTCGTTACCGATAAGCGCTCCGACATCGCAATATTGCGCACTCTGGGCGCGAAGCCAGGGATGATATTGAGGATCTTTATGATTCAAGGATCCCTTATAGGGTTGCTAGGGACTCTGCTTGGAGCCATTTTAGGCATTATTTTAGCGCTGACTGTCTCTGATCTGGTGGCTTGGATAGAGTCGGTGTTAGGTATTCAATTCCTCTCTTCGGAGGTCTACTTCATCAGCTATCTACCCTCTGAGCTTCAATTAGGGGATGTCTCGCTGGTGATTGGTGTGACTCTTGCGATGAGCTTCCTAGCCACGCTCTATCCTGCTTGGCGCGCGGCTAAGGTTGAACCTGCGGAGGCGCTTCGATATGAGTAATGTCTTGGTTGCAAACCAGCTATGCCGCTCTTTTGATGAAGCGGAGCGTCAATTGATCATCATTAATGATCTGAACCTGTCTGTAGCTGCCGGTGAGCGTCTGGCCATCATCGGCTCCTCGGGTAGTGGTAAGAGTACGTTGCTCAACCTATTGGCGGGGCTGGATACACCAACCGCTGGTGAGGTGGTTATCGCAGGTGAATCGATTGGTCGGCTTTCCGAGCATCGCCGCGCTGAACTGCGTAACTCGCAACTCGGTTTTGTGTTTCAGTTTCACCACCTGCTGCCGGAGTTTTCTGCGTTAGAGAACATTGCCATACCTCAACTGTTGGCGGGGGTATCTGTTGATGCCGCTCAGAAGCGTGCAGCTTATCTTCTTGATCAGGTAGGTCTCTCATCACGTGCTCAACATAAACCCGCCAAGTTGAGTGGGGGAGAGCGCCAACGCGTCGCGATTGCCCGTGCTTTGGCAAACACACCCGCCTGTGTTTTGATGGATGAACCTACCGGTAATCTTGATCCTCATACCGCCGAAGATGTTGAGCAGCATCTACTGAGACTCAATCAGGAGCAGGGCGTGGCACAGATTGTCGTCACTCATGATCATGCGTTGGCAAAACGGATGGATCGTGTGCTTGAATTGAAAGAGGGGCGTTTAGTCGAGACTAGTGTTTGCTAGCACGAGCCTTTAGTAAACGTTTCTGCCAACGGCGTCGCACTTGCCAAATCCACAAGCGGTTGATGGCTATATAACTGATCCCAGACAATAGCAATCCACAGATAAGAGAGCCCGTCAGCAGGGGCCACCAGATCGTTGCGAGCTCTGAGTGGATGGTGTGTAACTCCCAACTGATGTTGACCGGCGGCGTTCCTAAAATCCAAGCCCCAATTTTATAGGTCGTATAAAAAATAGGTGGCATGGTGATAGGGTTGGTTAACCAAACTAGCCCGATCGAAATGGGTAGGTTTGAGCCAATCCAGAGTGCCAAGAAAGCGGCGACAAGCATCTGACCAGGAATGGGAAGAAAAGCACAGAAAATACCCACCAAGAACGCTTTAGCGGCGGACTTTCGAGTCAAATGGAATAGGTCTGGGTTGTGCAGATGTTCACCAAGCCATTTAAGATGCTTATGACTTTTTAAAGCATCCTGTTTCGGCATGTAACGCTTTAACAGCTTACGTGGCATCCCTGAACAACCTATGAAATTATTTGGAAGTCAGATTATGCCCTTCGATTATTAATAAACCAACCTGCTATTACTGAAACTTCTGCTAGATTGAATAAATAATTTGGCTTGGATCAAGGATGATCAGTTTTCTCTTAGCAGTGCTCGGGCACGCCTATCTACCCTCTATCAGTTGGGGATCCTATTTTCTTATTATCTTAACCCTGGGAACGGTTGGCCTGTGGTGGGGCTCTCCTACACTTAGATCTCATCTGCTGTTTGCTCTAATAGGTTTTGTGGTGGCCCAGTGGCACGCAGTCGATGGGCTCTCTAAAACCTTACCAAAAAGCGTTGAGCCAGAAGAGTTTGAGATTGAAGGGACAGTCATCAACTTACAGCCTCAGGCTTCAGGGGGCTTTCAATCGCTGCTTTTGGATATAGAGAGTGCACCTGTTCAATTGATGAAAATCGAGCGTGTGCGGCTTGGGCTATACGACTCTGAGGTGAGAATAGCGGCTGGCGATCACATCAAAGTGCTGGCTAAAGTGGGTCCGCTGAATGCCTACCAAAATGAGTTCAGTCCGGATCGACTCAAAAAAGAGTTTGCACAGGGGATTGGTGGGTCAGGGTATATCAAACAGCTGATACAATATGAGCAGAACAGTTCCATTCGGCAAGGGGTACATGATTGGCTAAATCATAATATGAGTCAGTCAACATCCGCTCTGATGTCCGCCCTTGTTTTGGGATACAGGGGGGATCTGGATGACAGTCAGTGGGAGCTTCTTAGGGTCAGTGGTACCGTCCATTTGGCGGTTGTTAGCGGATTACATCTAGGGGTGATGTGTCTAACAGGCCTTCTATTGGGTAGGTTGGTTGTGGTGTCGATCCAGTACTTGGGTGTTAGTCCTACCTCGATAATACAAACCCTCCCCGTTTTATGTGCTATCAGTTTAGCCTCTTTTTATCTCTGGTTTGGTGGCTTTGGTGTGCCGCTTCAGAGAGCTTGGATCATGGCGATCTGCTTGTTGCTGCCACAGTTGTTTGCACGGCGAATAGACTCCATGAAACGGCTCAAAATTGCACTTTTTTTGGTTCTGGTTTATGAGCCTCTATCGATTTTAGAGATTGGCTTTTGGCTCTCGTTCAGTCTGGTAGGGTTGTTGATTCAGTTCGCCAATTGGCGCAATGGCCACTCCATGCTGAGGCAGATCTTCTCAGTACAGCTTTTTTTAACTCTATCAATGTTGCCAATTCTGCTCTTTGGCTTAGGACAGTTTAACTTGGGCGGTGCACTGTCCAACCTTTGGGCGATCCCTTATGTCTCACTCTTTGTTGCACTGTTACCCCTAACGCTAGCGCTGGTTGGAATCTTTGAGCCGATCTTGGCGTTCTATGAAATTTGGGCTTCAGGGTTTTGGCATGGACTCTCTTTCCATTCGCTAGTTGGTTTGCATGCTCAGTGGCAAACTCCCGCGATATTTGGACTCTTCGTAAGTTTGCTTGCTCTGATTTTGCTGTTTCTACCTGGACGTCTCAAAGTGTTGAGTCTACTGCTTCTGCTGCCGTTACTCACTCCCAAACAGAATCGGCCCGATGCGAGTGAGTATGTCGTTCGTCTGCTGGATGTCGGTCAGGGGCTATCGATCTTGATTGAAACTCGAGAGGGAGTGACGGTCTATGATTTAGCGGCTAAAAGTCGAAGCGGTTGGATCGCAGCTCAAGCTACTCTGTTTCCAACTCTCAGGGCTCTAGGCTACAGAGAGTTAGATCTGATTGTTAGCCATTCAGACGTTGATCACAGTGGAGGCTTAGAGAGAACGTTAGAGCAGTTTTCAGTGAACCGATTCTATTCAGGCCAGCCCTTTTTAATGGGAGGCACTGCCTGTGCATCACAAAACTGGAAAAAGGGGGAGGTTAGTTTTCAGCTCTATGCCCTAAAGAACCAGCAATCCGATAATGATCAAAGTTGTGTTCTGTACATCGAAAATGGTCGTTGCTCAATATTGATTGCAGGAGATATGTCCAGCCGTGCAGAAATCGAGTTGCTCAATCAGCAGCGATTATCCCCTGTGACTTGGTTGGTCTTATCCCACCACGGTAGCCATAGCTCTTCCTCAGGTGTCTGGTTGGATCAACTTTTGCCGGAGGCTGCGATCGCATCGCGAGGCAAACACAATCGTTTTGGGCATCCTAATGAGTCAGTAAAACAGCGATTGGCCGATCGAGGCATCACCCTTTTGGATACAGCGGAGCAGGGTGAAATAGTATTAACAGCGACCCAAGATCAGTGTCTAAGTGACTCTTTTGCAAACTTATATCCCCGTTATTGGCGAACTCATTAATGCTGCGATACTATGGGATTTTTATAGGCCGTCTAGGCTGGTCAATCTGTCTTTTTGAGGTTTTTCGTTGTTAGAGTTAATTTCCGCTGGTGGTTGGTTGATGCTACCGATTTTAGCCTGTTCAATTCTTGCACTTGCTATCACGGTTGAGCGTTTGATGGCCTTAAGGGCTGATAGGATTTTACCACCGGGTCTGCTAGCCGATGTCTGGGGGCTCTATAAAGGTGGGCAGCTAACTAATGATCGTCTCAAAGAGATCAGAGAGGCGAGTGCATTAGGATCACTGATTGTCGCTGGATTGAGTAACGCAGGCTCCGGTCGCGATGTGATGAAAGAGTCCATTACCGATGCGGCCAGTGACGCCATTCATCAGATGGAGAGATTTTTAAACAGTCTAGGAACTGTTGCGGTCATTACCCCTCTGTTGGGTCTGTTAGGGACTGTGATCGGCATGATTAAAGTCTTCTCCCAGATCATGATTTCCGGCACGGGTAACGCTAACCTTTTGGCCGGAGGTATCTCCGAGGCCCTGATCACAACAGCAGCCGGTTTGACAGTTGCCATCCCTGCGTTGGTAGCGCACCGCTTCTTGCAACGTCGTGTATCGACGCTGGTGTTGGCAATGGAGCAGGAGTCGGTCAAGTTGGTCGATATTATCCATGGTGATCGCAAAGTGGATCTTAAATAGGGCGCTCTGTGAATTTTCCAAGACCTCAATCGGAAGAGATATCCATCAACCTAACCCCATTGATTGATGTGGTCTTCCTGCTGCTGATCTTTTTTATGGTGTCGACCACCTTTACTAAAGAGACCCAGCTTAAAGTGGACCTCCCTCAAGCAACGACAGACCAGATGGCTCAGGTCGATATGCTTGAGATCATCATCAAGGCCGATGGTAGCTTCGCAATCAACGATAAAGCATTGGTCAATGCGCAGCCTAAAACTCTTAGGGCGGCAGTGATAAAAGAGAGTGGTGGTGATCTTACAACCCCTCTAAAGATTTCCGCCGATGCATCGACTCCTCACCAAGCGGTCATTACCGCCATGGATGTAGCAGCAAACTTAGGGTTTTCTCAATTGAGTCTTACGACCAGAGAGATCGACTAAGTTGATTGAGAATGCTTGGTATCAGAAAGCAGGCTGGCTAGTTCTACTGCGTCCCTTATCACTGCTCTATCGTTTCATCTCTAAACGCCGCCGTGTGCGTCTGACCGAGCAGGCGGTCACAATGGATGTGCCGGTTGTCGTGGTCGGTAATATCAGTGTCGGTGGTACCGGTAAAACTCCCCTCTTAATCTATTTGGTAACCCTAGCAAAATCCTTGGGGTTCAACCCCGGTGTGGTCAGTCGTGGATACGGTGGTCAGGCAACAAGTTATCCTATGCAAGTGTCTGACCAGACCTCGCCAGAGTTGGTGGGGGATGAGCCGCAGATGATCTTCGAGAAGACAGGCGTGCCTGTCGTCGTTGATCCGAATCGAGTCTCTGCATGCCAGCATCTTCTTGACCAACACTCGGTCGATATCATCTTCAGTGATGATGGTCTGCAGCATTATCTAATGGGACGCCAGTTCGAAATTGCGGTGATCGACTCTGTGCGAGGGTTAGGTAACCAACAGTTGATGCCGGAAGGGCCTTTAAGAGAAGAGCTGTCGCGCTTAAATGAAGTTGATCTGGTTGTGTTGAATGGTGAAGGCCCTTTTAGCTATCCAGGTGCGCTTACCTATCGTCTAAGCCCTACTGCGTTTAGACATCTAGCATCGGGTGAACAAAAATCGCTTCAGATCGATCAATTTGGTAGCAAAACAGTCTATGCATTAGCGGGTATCGGTAACCCTTCACGGTTTTTTGATACCCTAATGGGGCTGGGCTTAGAGCTTAAAACCATCCCTTTAAGGGATCACGCACCGATTACTCAAGAGCTGCTCGATCAATACCGCTCATTGCCATTGGTGATGACCGATAAAGATGCAGTAAAATGTCACTCTATCGCCCCAGATAATTGTTGGGCGCTTTCAGTAGAGGCGGAATTTGCACCCAAAGAGGCGGAGCACTTGGCCCAATTACTGAAACGTGTTGTTAACCCTAACGGAGAATAAAATGGATCCTAAACTTCTCGATATCCTTGTTTGCCCTGTCAGCAAAGCCCCTTTGGAGTGGGATAAGGAGAGTGATGAGTTAGTCTGTCGCACCAGTGGTTTAGCTTATCCTATCCGTGATGGCATTCCGGTGATGCTTGAGAGCGAAGCTCGCACTCTAAGCAGCGAAGAGCGTCTTCCGGAGTAGCCTTAATGAGTTTCACTGTCGTTATTCCGGCGCGCTATGCATCTACCCGTTTTCCAGGTAAGCCTTTGGTTGAGCTGGCCGGTAAAACGATGGTGCAACACGTCTATGAACGGTCACTGGAGAGTGGTGCTAGCCGTGTCATCGTCGCAACCGATGACCCAAGAATTGAGTCGGTAGCCAAAGGCTTTGGTGCTGAGGTCTGTATGACCTCGGCGGATCACCCTTCAGGCACCGATAGACTTCAAGAGGTCGTTAATAAAATTGGTTTGGCGGATCATGAAATTGTCGTCAATGTTCAGGGTGATGAGCCTCTAATTCCAGCAAAGTTGATCGATCAAGTTGCGGATAACCTTGCGGCACATCAAGATGCAGGCATCTCAACATTAGCAGAACCTATCGAGACGAAAACCGACCTTTTGAATCCTAATGTGGTCAAAGTTGTGACGGACATTCGCGGCATGGCGCTCTATTTTTCGCGAGCTCCGATCGCTTGGCCGCGAGATAGGATGGCCAATGATGAGCTACCTGAAACTCTGCCTTCTCTATTTGCTTGGCGCCGTCATATTGGTATCTACGCCTACCGTGTAGGATTTCTTAATGCTTATGTTCAATGGTCACCTGCACCCATTGAAAAGACAGAATCCCTTGAGCAATTGCGTGCTCTATTCAATGGTGTTTCGATTCATGTAGCCAACGCCGTCGAGGCTCCACCAGCGGGCGTTGATACTCCTGAGGACCTTGAAAGACTTAAACGGATAATGGAAGGCCAGTAGGTTATTTGACTTAGTAAGGGTGGTGTTTGCAATGATTAGAGTGTTGTTTGTCTGTTTAGGTAATATTTGCCGCTCCCCATCAGCTGACGCTATTTTTCGTAAAAATTTGGATGATCACCCTTGGTTAGCCAATCGAGTTGAAGTCGATTCAGCGGGAACCGCTGCATGGCATGTGGGCAACCCGCCAGACCCACGCTCTGTCAAAGTGGGGGCTGAGCGTGGATACGATTTAACGCCTTTGCGTGCAAGGCAAGCGACACCTGCTGACTTTGAACGCTTTGACTACATCCTGGCAATGGATGAGACCAATCTGGATAACTTGCAGGCCATTGCGCCGAATCACTACTCTGGCCACCTGAGCCTGTTTCTCGATTTTGCAGGGAAGAGTGGGGCAGAAGTACCAGACCCCTATTATGGTGAGGGTGACTCAGGTTTTCATGAGGTGGTTGATCTGATTGAAGCGGCATCCGATGGCTTAATCAAGCAGTTAGAGGTGAGACTCGCCTAATGCTCACCATACACTCCTGGCATGATTTAACGGCGTTCAACACTTTGGCGATGCCGGCTAAAGCTCAATTTTTTGCTGAGTTATCTGACTTAAATGACCTTCCTGAACTTCTAGATTTTATTGCTCAGCAGGATCTTCCCACTCTGTGGATAGGCGGTGGCAGTAACCTGGTGTTGGCAGATAAAGTGCCGGGTTGCGTTGTTCATATTGCAACGAAAGGCATTGAGATACTATCAGACTCAGAAGAGTCGGTTTTAATTAAAGTGGCCGCTGGAGAGAGCTGGCATAGCCTAGTGACTCACTGTCTGGAAAATGAGTGGTATGGTCTAGAGAATCTTGCACTGATTCCTGGTTCGGTCGGTGCATCTCCTGTGCAAAACATCGGAGCCTATGGTGTTGAAGTAGCGGATCTGATCGATCAGGTAGAGGTGTTTGATACGCTATCCAACACCTTTGACGTCATGCAGAAAGCGGATTGTCAGTTCGCCTACCGTGACTCGCTGTTCAAGCGAAACCCTGGCCGTTTCATTATCACTTCAGTGCGATTCAATCTCTCAAAACAATTTGAAGCTAAATGTTCCTATGCGGCACTTCAGGGTTGGTTAGATGCCCAAGGGATTAAAGAGCTGAGCGCTCAAGCGATTTTTGACGCAGTGGTCGCTGTGCGCCAATCTAAACTGCCGAATCCTGAAGTGCTCCCTAATGCGGGTAGTTTCTTTAAGAATCCTGTTGTCTCAAACGACTGCTTTGAGGGTTTACGGCAAATCTATCCAGAGATTCCCAACTACCCAGATGCTTCTGGAGTAAAGCTTGCTGCGGGTTGGTTAATCGATCAGTGCGGTTGGAAAGGTCTCTATCGTGAACGAGTGGGTGTTCATAAAGATCAGGCACTCGTGATCGTGAATCATGCGGGTGGGTCGCGTCAGGATATTGATGAGCTAGCCGATGATATTAAACAGAGCGTGTTTAATCGGTTCTCGGTTCGCCTAGAGCAAGAGCCGATCGCCTATCCCTAGCCTGAGCAGAAATTAAAACCAAAAAAAAGCAGCCCATTGGCTGCTTTTCTATTGGAAGTGCGCTGTTATTCAGCCGCTTCTGCTTGACGACGCTTCAATCGAGGATCGTTTGCAGCGCGACGGCGGCGACGAGGTTTTGCTTCCTCTTCGCTCGCTTCTGCTTCAGCAGGTGCTTCTTCAACAGTCTCTTCAGTAGCAGTAGGTTCTTCAGTTGCTTCTGCTGCAGGCTCTTCATTGGCTGAAGGTTCTTCATTAGCTGAAGGCTCTTCATCAGCTGAAGGTTCTTCATTCGCTGAAGGCTCTTCATTCGCTGAGGGCTCTACAGCAGGAGTCAGATCCAACTCAACCTGTGTCTCAGTGACTGTTTCAGCCGTAGCTTCAACTTCAGTTACTGTGTTTTCAGTTGACTCTTCTACAACGACTTCCGGCTCTTGTTCAACAACCGGTGTATTTTCTGCAGACTCTTCAGCAGTAGCTTCGGTAGTCACTTCAGTAGCTTGGCTCTCTGTTTCAGTAGCCGCGGCTTGCTCTGCTGTTGCTTCTGACACTTCGTTAGCTGCTGGCGCTTCAGTAGTGGTCGCTGTTTCAGATGCTTTTGGAGCTTCAGTTGAGGCTTCCGCAGCAACTTCTTCTGAAACGGCTTCTAGCGGTGCATTGAGCAACTCCTCTGGGATAGGGTTGCTACGCTCAGCACTGCGCTCTTCATTGGCGCGACGACGACGGCCACGGTTTTTACTGCGTGGTGGCAGTTCCGTTTCGCTGTTGTTGCTAGAGTTGAACTCTTCATTGCCGTTTTCTGAACGACGATCACGACCACCGCGACGGCGACGGCGTGAACGGCCAGAGCGCTGATCGTCATTCGATGAACTTTTTTCGTTATCACCGATGGTCGGCAGGTTGTTCTCCGTCTCAACCGTAATGACTTCGTCCGAATCACGACGCTCACGACGATCGTTACGGCGATTGTTACCACGGCGACGATCGTTCCGATTGTTGTTGCGTCGACGATTGTTGCGGTTGCCATCGCGGTCAGAACCTTTATTGTCATCACGGCGAGTGCTCTTTTTATCGTCCTCCTTGGCAGAGTCGGATAGACCAAACAGACCTTTAATCGCTGCAATGATACGCTCGCCCAATGACTTGTTAGCGACAGGCTTGCGACTAGTCTGCTGACGTTTCTGTTGGCGAGCTGGCTCCGCTTTTGGTTCAGAGCTTTGGCTCTTAGGTGCTGGTGGCGCAGATGAGTTAAGAACCCCCTGCACAGCCGCTTGCTCACGCGGAACGACCGGTAGTGGTTTGTCGGTAGGATCTTCGACTGGCTGTTCTGGTTGCAGCGTGTAGCTCGCATCATTCACCGTAGTGATGGTGTGATCATCGCGCAAACGAACCACTTCGTAGTGTGGTGTTTCCATATTTGGATTAGGGACCACAACGATTCGCACATTTTGACGCAATTCAACAGCGTGCACTTGATGACGCTTCTCGTTAAGTAGGAAGGTCGCTACGCTGACTGGAAGAATCGCGCGAATTTGAGAGGTGCGATCTTTAGACGCTTCCTCTTCAAGAATACGCAGAATAGAGAGTGCCAGTGACTCAATATCACGAATATAGCCTTGACCATTACAGCGAGGGCAGACGTGACCACGACTCTCTGCCAGCGATGGGCGCAGGCGTTGACGTGACATCTCTAGAAGACCAAAGCGTGAGATGCGACCCATCTGAACACGTGCGCGGTCTAGCTTGAGTGCATCGTTAAGGCGTTTTTCAACTTCGCGCTGGTTTTTGATTGGCGTCATATCGATGAAGTCTATAACCACTAGACCACCCATGTCGCGAAGACGGAGCTGGCGAGCAATCTCATCAGCCGCTTCAAGGTTGGTGTTCAGAGCAGTCTCTTCAATATCGCCGCCCTTTGTCGCGCGAGCGGAGTTGATATCGATTGAAACCAGAGCTTCTGTCGGGTCGATAACAATCGAACCGCCAGAAGGGAGTTTTACTTCACGCTCAAATGCTGATTCGATCTGTGTCTCGATCTGGAATCGGTTGAACAGTGGTACAGACTCTTTGTAAAGCTTGATACGATTTTCGTAAGTTGGCATTACCTGACGAACGAACAGCTGTGCTTGTTCAAACACTTTCGGCTCGTCGATCAGCACTTCGCCTATGTCATCGCGTAGATAGTCGCGAATGGCACGAATAACGACGTTGCTCTCTTGATAGATCAAGAATGGAGCTGGGCGATCATCAACTTCAGTAATCGCAGTCCAAACCGTAGCAAGGTAGTTAAGATCCCACTGCAGCTCTTCAGTCGAACGACCAATGCCGGCGGTGCGAACGATGACGCCCATGCCTTTAGGAATGTCCAGGCCGTTCATAGCCGCTTTAAGTTCAGAGCGTTCATCACCTTCAATGCGGCGCGAAATACCACCTGCACGAGGGTTGTTAGGCATTAGAACCATGTAACGACCGGCAAGGCTAATAAAGGTTGTCAGAGCGGCACCTTTATTGCCGCGCTCCTCTTTATCCACCTGGACGATGACTTCGGTACCCTCTTTGACAAGATCTTTGATGCTTGGACGCTGGCCGCGTTCAGGCGATGAAACAAAGTACTCTTTAGCGATCTCTTTTAGGGGTAGGAAACCGTGACGTTCGGCACCGTAATCGACAAATGCAGCTTCAAGGCTGGCTTCTACACGGCTGATACGGCCTTTGTAGATGTTTGCCTTCTTCTGCACGCGGGAGTTGGATTCAATATCCAAATCGAACATGCGCTGTCCATCGACAAGCGCAACACGCAACTCTTCTTGTTGAGTCGCGTTGATTAACATGCGTTTCATTTTGACGTTCTCTTAACGCAACGCATCTTTGACGGGCAACAAACCTGTGTCCTGGCTTTATAGAAGCAATAGCTAATCTCCAGTACGCTCTGCACCGGATAATTAGGTTATCTTCAGCGATGGAGGAAACATCAACCAATATCGTTATCGATTCTAGCTGTGGCTGCTGCTCTGCCCAATTTACTCAACGTGGAGTGGGAGGCTGCAGGTTCCTGGTTGATGTGCGTCTCCATCCTTCAGCCGAGGGCTGTTGTTCAGCACTCGTGAAAAATACGTCGCTATTTATAAATTTCTTCAGCCATTACATGGCTATTCAAGCTGGGTAACTACCGCCACATTGTGAGTGAATCACTGTTCGCTCTAGTGGGGTGTGAATAAAAATGAAGCCTTCTTCATCCAGCAGCGGTAGAATATAGCAACTTACTGGTTTTTCAGCAATTTATTTTACCCACACATCATGCCTTCAAATCCCCCTAAGTCCGGCTTTTTGAATAAAGTTCAGTTTGTTGATATCGATGCCGATCAAGCGGGTCAACGTATCGACAACTTCTTGCGAACCTTTCTTAAAGGGGCGCCAAAAACGCTGATCTACAGGCTGTTGCGCAAGGGTGAGATTCGAGTTAACAAAAAACGCACCAAACCTGATTATAAGCTTCAAGCGATGGATCAAATACGCATCGCTCCGATTCGCCTTCCAGAAAAAGGGGAGAGTGCCCCTGTCAGTGATCAGTTACTCGAATTGCTAGAACGTTCAGTGGTCTATGAGACTGACTCTCTGCTGATCATCAATAAACCCTCGGGCATAGCGGTGCATGGTGGTAGCGGCGTCTCTTTAGGGCTGATTGAGGCGGTTAGAAAATTGCGCCCAGATGCGCGTTTTTTAGAGCTGATTCACCGAATCGATCGTGACACCTCGGGTTGCATCATGATTGCTAAAAAACGCTCGATGTTGCGTTACATGCACGATGCGTTTAGGGAGCGTCGCGTGCATAAGATCTATCAGGCACTGGTTGTGGGTCGTTGGGATGCTAAGCACAAACAGATCAATGCACCCCTGCTGCGAGATGAGCACCGATCAGGTGAACGAACCGTTCGTGTCTCCCTTGAGGGTAAACCATCGGTTACAAATTTTTCAGTGCTGCGTCGATTTGGTGATGTTGCAACGCTGGTGGAAGCTCGACCTAAAACCGGTCGTACTCACCAGATTAGAGTGCACACCCAATATACGGGTCATCCGATTGTGGGTGATGTTAAGTACACGTCAGATGAGAACAACGCTGAATTTAAAAAGCTGGGTTTTAAACGATTGATGCTTCATGCCGCCGGCCTCAGGTTCACTCTGCCTGATGGCGAAGAATTAGAAGTGCGTGCTCCATTAGATGATAGTTTGTTAAGATTGTTGGACAATTTATAGTTCGTTGCAGTTGAACGATAAGGTAAAGATGAGCGAGTTGGATCTTAAAGTAGTTGAGTTAGCAGAAGAATTGTTGGCCGAAGGTCAATTGCCGACGGATGTTGTAATTTCTGAACGACTGGGTCTCTCCAGGGACGAGGCTAATGCGGCATTAAGTCATTGGGCGCAGAGCTTGAGTTATGCTCGTCTGCCAGAGGTGCGTGCCAGTGCAAAGTTACACAACTCGGTACCTGACTCACTGAACAAAGGCATTGAGCAGATTTGGGATCTTGCGCTGCAAGAGGCGATGGCCGAGCTGCGAGTCGAGTTGCAGAGTGAACGAGCGGGTGATGAAGAGGATCGCAAGGCGACCCGCGACATGGTTCGTGATGCGGAGGCGCTTTATCGTGATTTGGAAGTAAAGTACCGCGCACAAACTCAGCAGATGGATAAGAGTGAACAGGCTCTTCGAGCGATTGAAGCTGAAATGGGTGTGCTTAAAGCGAACATTGCCAGTGAGATCAATCAGCGTAAAAAGGCTGAACAGGTTCGTACTAACCTAGAGACCGAATTGAGCCAACTTCGTAAAATGCACGAAGATGCCAAAAAAACCTTTGATGCACGTATCAAAGCGGAGCAGCAGCAAGCGTTGGAGAACGTTACCCGTGCTGAGGTTGAAGCTCGTCACTATCGTAATGCGCTTGAAAAGCTTCGTGATGAGGGCACTCGAACAGAGTCAGAGCTGACGCGTTCAGTTCATGAAAACCAGGCTCAGATAGCGAAGAAAGATGCACGTCTTGAGATGCAAGAGAAGACCATCAGCGATCTGGAGCGTGATCTGAACGAACTAAAAGAGAACATGACATCGGCCAGTCGTGATATCTCGAATATCAACTCTAAGCTGCTGCGTGAAACTAACGCCAACCGCCGTTTGGAAGCACAGATCAAAGAGCGCGATGATCAGGTTCGTGTACTTAATCAGAAGTTGACGGTCGCAGCAACGGAAGCTGCAAAGCGCGAAAGCGTGCTTCGTCAGCAGCTCAAAGAGAAAGATGAATCGCTGACGCGCGCTACCGCTCGAGTGAACTCACTGGAGAAGCGTATTACTCAGCAGGAAGATCAGATTCGCCGACTCAATGCTCGCCTTTAGTCGTGTATAAGGATATAGCCTTTTGCTTTAGCTTATTCTCTAGTGTTATATTTGGCTTATTAATAGATATCAACGCCGACTAAGGGCGATTGGCTAATAATTGGCTAATAATTGGCTATAAATTGGAGCAATAGATGAAACTTCAGCAGCTGCGTTACATTTGGGAAGTCTCTAAACACGACCTCAATGTCTCTGCTACGGCACAAAGCCTATACACATCGCAACCAGGTATCTCTAAGCAGATCCGTCTACTAGAAGATGAACTGGGTGTTGAAGTGTTCGCTCGTAGTGGTAAGCACCTGACGCGCGTTACACCTGCTGGTAAAGCGATTCTTGAGATCTCAGGAGAGATTCTCCAGAAAGTGGACTCTATTCGCCAGATTGCTCAAGAGTTCAGCGATGAGCGTAAAGGCAGCCTATCGGTAGCCACCACTCACACACAGGCACGTTACGCTCTGCCTCCTGTGATTAATGAATTCATCAAAATGTATCCTGAAGTTGCGCTTCATATGCACCAGGGTACACCTACTCAAATTTCTGAGATGGCCGCCGATGGTACTGTCGATTTCGCGATTGCGACGGAAGCGATGGGCAGCTACTCAGATCTAATTATGATGCCTTGCTACAGCTGGAACCGTTCAGTGGTCGTACCTAAAGATCACCCGCTTGCGCAAGGTGGCGAGTTAACTCTAGAGAAGTTAGCTTCTTATCCAATTGTTACCTATACCTTTGGTTTCACCGGTCGTGGCAAGTTGGATGAAGCGTTTAAAGAGCAGGGTCTCGATCCTAAAGTGGTTTTCACTGCGGTGGATTCGGACGTTATCAAAACCTACGTTCGCCTAGGGTTAGGTGTAGGGATCATCGCCAGCATGGCGGTTGATCAGCAGCTAGATCAGGATCTGGTTGCTATCGATGCATCCCATCTGTTTGAACCCTCTATTACTCGAATCGGTTTCCGTCGCGGTACCTTCCTACGCGGTTACATGTTCGACTTCATTCAGAAGTTTGCTCCACACATTACTCACGACGTTCTTGAAAAAGTTCAAGCCTGTAGCGGTCGTGCTGAAGTGGATGAGTTGTTCCAAGATATTCAGATCCCTTCGATGTAGGGCCAAAGGTCTAATGACCGTCTAATATCGTCGTCTTTCGTTTGAAAGGCGGCGACTAAATCGCTAGAGTAGCCCCTTAATTTTTAAAGGAGAGCCTAGCGTGGAACTAGCATGTCTTGATCTTGAAGGGGTCCTAATCCCTGAAATCTGGATCGCATTTGCCGAAGAGACTGGTATCGAGGAGTTAAAGGCAACGACTCGTGATATCCCTGATTACGATGTGTTGATGAAGCAGCGTCTCCGTATTCTTGATGAGCACGGTTTAACCCTTCCTCAGATCCAAGAGACCATTGCTAAACTGAGCCCACTTCCAGGCGCTAAAGAGTTCACGGATTGGTTGCGTGAGCGTTTCCAGTTGGTGATTCTTTCCGATACCTTCTATGAATTTGCGGCACCGTTGATGGCTCAATTGGGTTACCCAACGCTGCTTTGTCACCGACTTGAGACAGACGAAAACGGTCGTATTACCGACTACACACTTCGTCAGCGCGACCCTAAGCGTCAATCAGTGCGTGCTTTCCAACTGCTTAATTACCGTGTTATCGCTGCAGGTGACTCTTACAACGACACGACTATGTTGGCTCAAGCTGAGCAGGGCATTCTTTTCCATGCTCCGCAGAACGTCATCGAAGAGTTCCCGCAATTCCCAGCGGTACACACCTACGAAGACCTTAAGAAAGAGTTTCTAGCGGCAAGTAACCGCAATCTTTCACTATAAACCTGTCCTATTAGGGGTGGCATTAGCTGCCCCTACTTATCCTGAGTAGTGCTTACCATGAGTCGACTATCAGACAGTCAATGTCATTCAGACACTCTAGCCCATGCAGGTTATCAGCACGCTTATCGCATCTATCGTCCCCCAGAATCTGAGGGTGGTCGCCGACTGCTGTTAATTCACGGCGCTGGTGTGGCGGGTCGATATACTTGGGAAGCGATGCAGCACTTTCTAGAAGGCTGGGGTGAAATCCTTGTGCCTGATTTACGAGGTGCTGGGGATACTGTCAGTAATGATGGAGTAGAGCACCCCTTCAGTGTCAATGATCTGGTGTCGGATATGACTCACCTGGTGGATCATTTAGGCTGGCATGAGTTCGATCTGGCAGGCTACTCCCTTGGGGGCTTGGTATCACTGTTGTTAAAACAGAACCTTAGACAACGGGTGCGCAAACAGTTCCTGCTTGAGAGTGCGTTGCTTGATCGTCATGATTGGGCAGAGACTGTCTCCATTCGTCAATCCTTCTCTGTCGCCGCTAAGAGCCTACGTGATTCAGAGAGTGATGAAGGGATTCGGACCTTTCTAGATACCATTTCGCCCAATCGTAAGGTGAGCGAAGCGGTTGAAAGAATGACGTTGCAGCGTTTGGGGGAGCGCCGACTGGGTTTTGCTAACGCTCTAGACGCCGTTACCAATGCGGCCCTGTTCATCGATCGGGAGAGGCTGCTAGCAGCTCAAGGGGATGTCAGCAGTTTTATCGGTGGGTTGAGTGTCGAGCCGATGCATCAACTGCATCAGCACCTGTCAGACAGTATGCGTAATTGGCACTACCATTTTGTGGCAGGGACAGATCACTCCCTACCTTATCAAAAGCCTCGTCAGATCGCCCGTATCATGAATGATGAGTTAAAGCGCTATTTAAAAGGCTACTGAATTGCTAAAAATCCATTGATTAGCATCTGAACAGCGATCGAGATCAATATCATACCCATCAGACGTTCTATCGCTTTCAAGCCACGTTTGCCGAGTATTCTATAGAGTGATTGTCCTGCGATTAAAATAATAGCGGTCGCCACCCAGCTGATCAGAAGGGCGATTAACCAGTCTATACTGCGACTCGGTTCGCTCTCTGCTAAAAGTACCAGAGTGGCCAGTATTGAAGGGCCTGCGATCATTGGCGTAGCCAAGGGGACCACTAGCGGTTCGCTATCATCCTCATCATCGCCCATAACGCCACCACGGGATGGGAAGATCATTCGGATTGCAATAATCAGTAGTACTAAACCGCCAGAGATAGAGACCGCCTCTTTAGAGAGCGATAACAGTTTTAACAGTGCCGAGCCGCTGTATAAGAAGATCAGCATTAGGATTAAGGCGATCACTAACTCCCTGAGTAGTACCTTGATACGTCTGGCGGGGTCGACCTTTTTAAGAATGGATAACACCACAGGGATATTGCCCAACGGATCCATGATTAAGAAGAGCATCAATGCTGCAGCGTAGGTATCCATATTTCACTCCTGCTTATATCCGACTGATCAGTCGAGATAACAAAATTGTCGACAATGTTAGCCTTTTGGTTGATTGTCAGCCTATATAAAGCGGGTTATTCTACATTGCACAATCAGATTGTCGACAATATTTATGACCATTGAACCGCTTTACGCTTCAGAATCACAACAGAGTAGCACGCTTGCAGACCGAGTGTGTCATGAAATTATTACTGCGATTGTGAAGGGTGAAATTCCAGCGGGCGCTAAAATTTCTGAACCAGAACTGGCTAAAACCTACGGTATTTCGCGAGGCCCACTTCGTGAAGCGATACGTCGTTTAGAGGGGCTGCGTCTGGTTGAGCGAAAGCCTCATATTGGCGCGCGTGTTGTTCAGTTAAGTGTCAAAGAGCTGTTGGAAATCTATCGCGTTCGTGAAGCGCTAGAGGGTATGGCGTGCCGTTTAGCCGCGACCGTTATGCCGCAAGAGGAGATCAACCAGCTTCGTGCTCTGCTAGATCAGCATCAGTCAGGTATCGAAGAGCAAGAGGGACAGGCCTACTTTCAGAAAGAGGGCGATCTCGATTTTCACTACCGAATTGTGATGGCGTCTGGTAACTCAAAACTTCAAGAGTTATTAGCGGCCGATCTATACCACTTGGTGCGAATGTATCGTTTCCAATTCAGTCTTTCCAGTTCTCGTCCCACCATGGCTTTACGTGAGCACCATCAAATATTGGATGCCATTGAAGCGCGTGATGAAGAGCTGGCCGAACTTTTAATGCGTCGTCACATCAGTGCATCAAGACGCAATATCGAATCTAAATTAAATCAACCCTAAGGAGAGATAGAGATGACTCAGTCGATGTCCCCAGGCGCTAAGTTCCGTAAGGCACTAGCCGATAACAAGCCACTTCAAGTTGTGGGTACTTTCAACGCATACAACGCAATGATGGCAACACGTGTTGGTCACCAAGCGATCTATCTCTCTGGTGGTGGTATTGCAAACGCCTCTTACGGCCTACCTGATCTAGGTATGACCTCATTGAACGATGTGATGGAAGATGTACGTCGTGTAACAGCAGCCTGTGATACGCCTCTGATGGTTGATATCGATACAGGTTGGGGTGGTGCATTCAACATCGCACGTACGGTTAAAGAGATGATTCGTGGTGGCGCAGCGGCGTGTCACCTTGAAGACCAGGTTGCTCAGAAGCGTTGTGGTCACCGTCCAAACAAAGAGATCGTCTCTCTAGAAGAGATGGTTGATCGTGTTAAAGCGGCCGTTGATGCTAAAACAGACGATGACTTCTTTATCATTGCCCGTACCGATGCATTCCAGATGGAAGGTCTTAACGCAGCCGTTGAACGTGCACAAGCCTGTTTAGAAGCGGGTGCTGACGGTATCTTCGCTGAAGCGGTTCATACGCTTGAAGACTATAAAGCCTTCTCTCAGGGTATTAACGGTGGACACCTACTTGCGAACATCACTGAATTTGGTGCGACACCTCTATTCAATAAAGAGGAGTTGGCAGAGAACGGTTGTACGATGGTTCTTTACCCACTGTCTGGTTTCCGTGCAGCAAACAAAGCCTCTTTGAACGTTTACGAAGCGCTACTGCGTGATGGCGATCAGAAAGCCGTTGTGGATACGATGCAGACTCGCATGGATCTTTACGATTTCTTGAACTACCACGACTTTGAACAGAAGCTAGATGCTCTGTTCCAAGAAGGTAAAAACAAGTAACTAATCCCTAACTCTCGGATCTGTTGTTCTGTCGCAGGTCCATGTCATTCAAGGAGAAAGAGATGGCTGAAGCAAAAAAATTAAGTGGTGCAGGTCTGCGTGGTCAATCTGCGGGTGAAACGGCACTCTGTACGGTTGGTAAATCGGGCGCTGGTCTTACTTACCGCGGCTACGATATTAAAGAGTTGGCTGACAATGCGCAGTTTGAGGAGGTTGCCTACCTTCTTCTATACGGCAAACTGCCTAACCAAGCGGAACTGGATGCTTATAAAGCACGTCTGAAAGGCATGCGCGCACTTCCAGCAGCGCTTAAAACGGTTCTAGAGAACATCCCTAAAAATGCTCATCCAATGGATGTGATGCGTACCGGTGTCTCTATGTTGGGTAACCTTGAGACAGAGATGGACTTTAGCGAACAGCACGATCACATCGATCGCATGCTGGCGGTATTCCCTGGCATCATCAACTACTGGTACAACTTTGCTCACAAAGGCATCCGAGTTGAGACAGAGACAGACGCAGACTCTATTGCAGAGCAGTTCCTATGGACGCTTCACAATAAAAAACCAGAGCCGCTGCACGTCGATGTTATGCACGCCTCTTTGATCCTTTACGCAGAGCATGAGTTCAATGCCTCAACCTTTACGGCTCGTGTCTGTGCGTCAACGCTGTCTGACATTCACAGCTGTGTGACCGGTGCCATCGGTTCACTGCGTGGTCCTTTGCATGGCGGCGCTAACGAAGCGGCGATGGCGATGATCGAAAACTGGAAATCTGCTGACGAAGCAGAGGAAGCGATCATGGGTATGTTGGCTCGTAAAGATAAGATCATGGGCTTTGGTCACGCGATCTACCGCGAGTCAGATCCACGTAACGCGATCATCAAAGAGTGGTCTGAAAAACTCTCTAAACAGGTAGGTGATACGCACCTTTACGCTGTCTCTGAGCGTGTTGAAGCGGTCATGTGGCGTGAGAAGAAACTCTTCTGTAACGCGGACTTCTTCCACGCATCGGCTTACCACTTCATGGGTATCCCTACTGAACTGTTCACGCCGATCTTTGTCTGTTCGCGCGTAGCGGGTTGGACTGCTCACGTCATCGAACAGCGTGCAAACAACCGTATTATCCGTCCTTCTGCAGACTACACTGGCCCTGAGTCGGCTGAGTGGGTTGCGATTGAAGACCGTGCCTAATTAAGAGTAGGAACTTGAAATGATGAATACTCAATACCGTAAATCTTTAACTGGCACGACGCTCGACTACTTCGATACTCGTGCAGCGGTTGAAGCAATTGAAGCTGGCGCTTATGCGAAGCTTCCCTACACATCGCGTGTATTGGCAGAACAGTTGGTTCGCCGTTGTGAGCCGGACGCTCTAACTGATTCGCTAAAACAGCTAATCGAGCGTAAGCGTGACCTCGATTTCCCTTGGTACCCAGCGCGTGTTGTCTGTCATGACATTCTTGGTCAAACAGCACTGGTTGACCTAGCAGGTCTGCGTGATGCGATTGCGGATCAGGGTGGTGACCCATCTAAGGTTAACCCTGTCGTGCCAACTCAGCTGATTGTTGACCACTCGTTGGCAGTAGAGGCACCAGGCTTTGATCCAGAAGCGTTCGATAAGAACCGTGCGATTGAAGATCGTCGTAACGAAGACCGTTTCCACTTTATCGACTGGACCAAGACTGCGTTTGAAAACGTTGATGTAATTCCAGCCGGTAACGGCATCATGCACCAGATCAACCTTGAGAAGATGTCTCCGGTTATTCAGGCGCGTGATGGGGTTGCCTACCCTGATACCTGTGTCGGTACTGACTCGCACACGCCTCACGTTGATGCACTGGGTGTTATCGCGATCGGTGTCGGTGGTCTTGAAGCTGAAACTGTTATGCTGGGTCACCCATCAATGATGCGTCTTCCAGACATCGTGGGTGTGAAGCTAACGGGTAAACGTAATCCAGGAATCACTGCGACTGATATCGTATTGGCTCTGACTGAGTTCCTACGTCAGGAGCGTGTCGTTGGTGCATACCTTGAGTTCTTCGGCGAAGGCGCTGATTCACTATCGATTGGTGACCGTGCGACTATCTCGAACATGACTCCAGAGTTTGGTGCAACGGCTGCGATGTTCTACATCGATGGCCAGACGATCGACTACCTAAAACTGACCGGTCGTGAACCAGAGCAGGTTGCACTGGTTGAGCAGTACGCTAAAGAGACTGGCCTATGGGCGACCGATCTTGTTACGGCTGAATACGAGCGAGTTCTTGAGTTTGATCTATCGACTGTTGTGCGCAATATGGCTGGTCCATCAAACCCACACCGTCGTCTACCAACTTCGGATCTAACCAATCGCGGTATCGCTGACGAAGCGAAATTGGCTGTTGCGAAAGCGGAAGAGGCTGATGGCCTGCTACCAGATGGCGCAGTGATCATCGCAGCGATCACTTCATGTACCAATACATCAAACCCCCGCAACGTTGTTGCTGCAGGTCTTGTTGCTAAACGTGCTAACGAGCTTGGCCTTGTGCGCAAGCCTTGGGTTAAATCGTCATTTGCTCCAGGTTCAAAAGTTGCAAAACTTTACCTAGAAGAGGCGGGTCTTCTTCCAGAACTTGAGAAGATGGGCTTCGGTATCGTGGCATACGCTTGTACAACCTGTAACGGTATGTCGGGTGCGCTTGATCCTGTGATTCAGCAAGAGATTATTGATCGTGACCTCTACGCGACAGCTGTACTATCGGGTAACCGTAACTTCGACGGCCGTATCCACCCATACGCTAAGCAGGCATTCCTAGCATCACCACCACTTGTCGTTGCTTACGCGATTGCCGGTACGATGCGTTTTGATATCGAAAACGATGTATTGGGTACGGATACCAACGGTAACCCAGTAACGCTTAAAGATATCTGGCCATCAGATGAAGAGATCGATGCGATTGTCGCTAAGGCCGTTAAGCCAGAGCAGTTCCAGCAGATCTACATCCCTATGTTTGACCTAGGTGAAGCTGAGAAAGCGCCAAGCCCACTTTACGACTGGCGTGAAATGTCGACCTACATTCGTCGCCCTCCATACTGGGAAGGTGCGTTGGCAGGTGAGCGTACGCTAAAAGGTATGCTTCCATTGGCAGTGTTAGGTGACAACATCACAACTGACCACCTATCGCCATCGAATGCGATTCTTGCGTCGTCTGCAGCGGGTGAATACCTTGCTAAGATGGGTCTTCCAGAAGAGGACTTCAACTCATACGCAACTCACCGTGGTGACCACCTAACAGCACAGCGCGCAACCTTCGCTAACCCGAAACTGTTGAATGAGATGTGTCGTGATGAGAACGGCGAGATCATTCAGGGTTCTCTAGCTCGTCTAGAACCTCAGGGTGAACAGATGCGCATGTGGGAAGTGATTGAGACTTACATGGAGCGCAAGCAGAACCTAATCATCGTTGCTGGCGCTGACTACGGTCAGGGCTCATCACGTGACTGGGCGGCTAAAGGTGTTCGCCTAGCGGGTGTTGAAGCGATCGTTGCTGAAGGTTTCGAGCGTATTCACCGTACTAACCTAGTCGGTATGGGCGTACTACCTCTTCAATTCAAAGAGGGCGAAACACGTCATACTTACGGTATTGATGGTACTGAGTCGTACGATGTGGAAGGTGAGATCGCGCCACGTGCAGATCTAACGCTGATCATCAATCGTCGTAACGGTGAACAGGTTCGCGTACCAGTGACCTGTCGTCTTGATACGGCTGCAGAAGTTCGTGTCTATAAAGCTGGTGGTGTGTTGCAACGCTTTGCTCAAGATTTTCTTGAGGGCAATGCATAAGCAATTGGCTAACTACAAGGGGTCGCATCGCGGCCCTTTTTTAAATTAAGGGAGATGTTTGAAATGGCATTTGTTCCTCAAATTCAGGTTCGCGCTACCTACATGCGTGGCGGTACATCTAAGGGTGTTTTCTTCAATCTGAAGGATTTACCAGATGCGTGTCAGGTTCCAGGTGAAGCGCGCGATAAGTTGTTAATGCGTGTCATTGGTAGCCCAGATCCATACGGTGCTCAAATTGATGGTATGGGTGGTGCGACTTCATCGACATCGAAGACGGTTATCGTCTCAAAAAGCACCATGCCAGATCATGATGTTGACTACCTTTTTGGTCAGGTCGCGATCGATCGTCCATTTATGGATTGGTCAGGTAACTGCGGTAACCTATCGGCGGCTATTGGCCCTTTTGCTATTCATGAAGGGCTAATCGACCCAGCTAAGATTCCTGAAAACGGCATCTGCGAAGTCAAAATTTGGCAGGCCAACATCAAGAAGACCATCATCGGTAAAGTCCAGATCACTAATGGTCAGGTACAAGAGACAGGTGACTTCGAGCTTGATGGTGTCACTTTCCCCGCAGCTGAGATTGAAGTGTCGTTCATGGATCCAGCCGATGGCGAAGGTTCTATGTTCCCAACAGGTAATCTTGTCGATGATCTTGAAGTTCCTGGTGTGGGTACTTTTAAAGCGACAATGATCAACTCAGGTATCCCAACCATCTTCCTCAATGCAGAAGAGATTGGTTACCAAGGTACTGAGCTTCGTGAAGCGATCAATAATGATCCTGAAGCGCTAGCGCGTTTTGAAACCATGCGTGCCCACGGTGCGCTAAAGATGGGTCTAATCACGGATCTTAAAGAGGCTGAGACGCGTCAACATACCCCTAAAATTGCTTTTGTCTCACCACCAAAGAACTACACAGCGTCTAGTGGTAAAGAGATCACAACGGATGATGTAGATGTTCTAGTTCGTGCACTGTCTATGGGTAAACTTCATCACGCGATGATGGGTACAGCGGCAGTTGCTATCGCAACGGCAGCAGCAGTACCGGGTACGCTGGTTAACCTCGCTGCCGGTGGCGGAGAGCGCGATGCCGTTCGCTTTGGTCACCCATCGGGTACCTTGCGTGTCGGTGCAAAAGCGGAAGAGGTGAATGGTGAGTGGACTGCTAAAGCCGCCATCATGAGCCGAAGTGCGCGTCTTCTAATGACGGGTTCTGTGCATGTTCCAGGGGATACCTTTTAGTCTCTGGAAAATGCTGAAAGTGCCGATGTCAGGCTGAAGGCCTGGCACGGTAACTGCGTAGTGGGTTAGTACCCAGGTGACAGGCCTTCAGCCTGTCATCCGCCCTTTCTTCATTCACCACTAAACAAGTGAATTTCACTCCGCAAAACCGCATTGAATTGATCCTTTCCATAGGTTTAACGTATTGTTTGTAACGAATAATGTTAATAATCAAATCACGGGATCTTTCGATCATGCCACTTCAACTTAGCGACACCTCTCTTCTTATCTCTAAAGCATTTATTAATGGTCAGTGGGTAGACTCACATTCCGGCGATACATTTGCCGTGATCAATCCCGCTACTGGAGAGTTACTTGCTGAAGTCCCCGATATGGATGAGGTTGATACTCAACGAGCGATCGACGCGGCCGATGCTGCTTGGGCCGATTGGAAAACCCTTCCATGCAAACAGAAAGCTAATCTTATTCGTCGTTGGTTTGATTTGGTCATGGAGAATCAGGAAGATCTAGCGCGTTTGATGACAGCAGAACAGGGTAAGCCTCTTGCAGAAGCGCGTGGTGAGGTCGCTTACGGCGCGAGCTACATCGAGTGGTTCGCTGAAGAGGCCAAGCGTGTTTATGGTGATACCATTCCTGCAGCTACGGGTGATAAGCGTTTAGTTGTTATCAAGCAGCCAGTCGGTGTAGTGGGTGCAATCACTCCTTGGAACTTCCCGAATGCCATGATTGCGCGCAAGATTGCACCAGCGCTAGCAGCGGGATGTCCAGTGGTTGCTAAACCGGCAGAAGATACACCGCTTTCATCTCTCGCACTGGCAGAACTTGCAGCACGAGCAGGTATCCCTACGGGTCTTATCAACATTGTGACAAGCTCGAGAGCTAAAGCGGCTGCCGTAGGCAGTGCGCTTACGAGTTCAGATAAAGTTCGTAAAATTTCCTTCACTGGTTCGACGCAGGTCGGCAAGATTCTAATGAAACAAGCCGCCGACAGCGTCAAAAAAGTCAGTATGGAGCTGGGAGGAAATGCCCCCTTCGTCGTTTTTGATGATGCTGATTTGGATGCGGCTATCGATGGTGTGATTGCATCTAAGTATCGAAACACTGGCCAAACTTGTGTCTGCGCCAACCGTATCATTGTCCAAAGCGGTATCTATGAGTCTTTCCTTCAAAAGCTCGCTGAGCGTGTTTCAGCCTTTAAAGTGGGTAACGGTCTTGAAGTGGACGACGCTGTTCAAGGTCCTCTGATCAACCAAGCTGCGGTCGACAAGGTTGAACGACACATCAAAGACGCGGTAGAGAAGGGGGCTCGGATTGTATTAGGTGGAAAGCCCCATGCACTGGGTGGCACCTTCTTTGAGCCGACCATACTGGCTGACATCACAACCGATATGTGTGTGACTTACGAAGAGACCTTTGGTCCTGTGGCACCTATCTACAAGTTTGAAACAGAAGAGGAGGCCATCGCACTGGCAAATGACACAGAATTCGGCTTGGCAGCCTATTTCTACAGTCGCGATATTGGCCGTGTCTGGCGTGTTGCTGAAGCACTGGATGTTGGGATTGTGGGCATCAATGAAGGGATTATCTCTTCAGAAATGGCACCCTTTGGTGGGGTTAAACAGAGTGGCCAAGGTCGAGAAGGGTCTAAGTACGGTCTGGATGACTACCTAGAGATTAAATACCTCTGTATGGGTGGCATATAATTATGCCCACTAAAAGCCCTCTTGTCAGAGGGCTTTTTCTTTTACAGTTTCCAGCTAGGATCTTTCTGATCGATCAAACGGATCAACGCCGGCCACTCAGGGTGTCTAACTTTTGCATTGGCTTGAGCTTCGCCGCCTTCGAACTGATGACGAGTTTTTCGAATGATCTCTTCATCAATTGGGTTCAGGTTGCCTGCTGCCATAGCAGCCAATTGCACCTCTGCATTTCTAATGAAAGCAAAGTGTCTTACAAAGGCCCAGGTACAAGTTGGGCCTGCTGTGAGAAGACCGTGGTTCTTGAGAACAAGCGTGTGGTTGGTTTCACCCATTGCCGCCGCTAGTCGCGGCCCCTCAGAGCCATCCAGAACGATCCCTTCAAAGTCATGATAGCCAGTGCGTTCGAAGAACTGACAACCCTCTTGCGTAACAGGAATTAATGGTGAATCCAGCGCGCACAGTGACTGCGAAACTGGCTCGTGTGTATGTAATATACAGTGCAGATCAGGGCGGGCTTTATGAATCGTTGAGTGAATGGTGTAGCCTGCTTTGTTGACGTTCCACTCACTTTCAGAAAGGGCGTTACCATCAATATCGATCTTAATCAGGTCTGATGCGCGCATTTCATCATAACGAACCCCGAACGGGTTGATTAAAAACTCATCAGTTCCAGGAATACGCAGGCTGATATGGTTGTAGACAATGAATGTCCAGCCAAAGTGATCAACCATTCTGTAGGTCGCTGCGAGTTGAAGGCGGGCTTGCCATTCAGTGTCACTCATTCCTTCAGGTGCATCGGGTAGATCTACCTGAAATCTTGGATCGTTACTCATGTTCTGTCCTTTTATTTATTCGGTGTCGAGCGTTTCAATATTTTTAATCAATTTGTGAAGGGTCCCAACAAATTGAACTAATTCACTCTCATCAATCTCTTTTACGACTCTCTCATGACGATCAAGCACCACGTCCAAGAAGCGTTGATGTAGTGCCCAACCCTTTTCACTAAGTGACCAGCGTTTTTGCTTGCCTTTGGGTGTGGCTGTTTCACCAATGAGCAGATTTTGTGAGTCCAGTTTAGCCATGGCTCGACTGGCCGCTGCCTTATCTATGCTGATCAGGGAGCAGACTTCAGCTGCCTTTTGGTTTGGCTGATAAGCCAGAGATGCGAGAACCCGCATCTCAACTGAGCCCAAACCAAATTGCGATAGGTACTGGCTTGATGAGTAGCTTGTCAGCCTATTGGCGATCACAGAGATAAGGTGTTGAAGGTATCGATCATAGTCGAGAACTTCATGCCCCTCTCTGTGTCGAATAATGTCCAATTTATCTGACATTAACTTTCAAACGCAGCCTGAGGTTTTTCGCCCATGACTGTTGTGCGATGCAGTTCACGACGGAACCCATCGTAATCATTAAACGCGCGGTGAAGACAGATGCGGTTGTCCCAAATGGCGACAGTATCCTCTTCCCAGCGTAAACGACAACAGAAGAACTCTTGCGTTGCGTGCTCGTGTAGGAATTTAAGCAGAGGTTCTGACTCGCGGCGCTCCATTCCCTCGATATTGACTGAGTAGACACCATCAACATAGAGTGACACTTGACCAGATTCTGGATGCTTGCGAACCATCGGATGGAAGTTTCCGCGCATCATCGCGTCGATATCAATTTCTAACTCGATATCGGTCATTGAAGTCATATTCTTTGTCTGTTCAACCACTTTTTTCATCGAGCCTATAACGCGGTCAGCAGCCATATGAACCTTTAGCGGCGCTAGCATCTTTTTCATGCCAGCAGACAGGCTCTCATACGCCATCACTGAGTTGTACCAGATGGTATCACCACCATAGGGTGGAATTTCGATGCCGTGAAGTACACTGATTGATGGTGGTCTTTCTAGAAAGGCTGAATCGGTATGGTGACCACCGCCAAAGATGATTTTAGATTTGGTATCAGCCTCTTTGATAACAGGTTGTACATCTGGGAAGCCAGGAAGACCTGTGGTGTAAGCATCGGTACCTAACTCGCCAAAGCGCTTTGTAAACTCCAACTGATCAGCAGGGGAGAGGTTCTGCTTACGCAAGAAGATCATCTTGTGGTGCCAGAGTGCCTCTTTGAGCTCCTCAAAGGCTTCGTCATCAAGATCTTTTAACTGAACATCCAGTACCTCAGCACCCATTGATGAAGCCAGTGGTAGTGTTTTGATCTGTTTACCTTGATATGGATGGTTTTTGTAAGGCTGATCGTCATGAATTAGATCGGTATCCATTGAACTCATTGCTTCTCTCCGATGGTGTTATTTATTGTGAAATGAACAATAGATCCAAAAAGTTGATATGTCAACTTTTTGGTTTTTACAGAATGAGGGCAGATAAAAGTGATCTCTTTTTTTGTGCATTGCGAAAGCTAAATTTAATTCCCCGCAGGATCCGCTATAATCCGCATCTGATTTCAAGATAGAGGCTTTGAATAATGTCGACTCAGGCACTTATTTCGCAGTTACAAACCATTGTTGGTAAGAAGTACGCAATAACCGAATCTGATCGTGTGGCGCCTTACGCTACCGGTTTTCGTCTGGGTGGTGGTAGTGCATTAGCTGTCGTTCGTCCTGGAACCTTGGTTGAGGTTTGGCACTGTCTGCAAGCCTGTGTCAAAGCGGATGTGATCGTCATTATGCAGGCCGCGAATACCGGTTTGACCGGTGGCTCTACCCCTAATGGTGACGATTACGATCGTCCTATCGTGATCATCAGTACCATGCGCATCGACTCTATTCACCTGATTGATCAGGGCAAACAGATTGTGGGTCTTGCGGGTTCTACGCTTTTTGGTCTGGAAGATCGCCTGCGTCCATACGGTCGTGAGCCTCACTCTGTCATCGGTTCCTCATGTATTGGTGCGTCTATTGTCGGTGGTATCTGTAACAACTCTGGCGGTGCGTTAGTTCAGCGTGGTCCTGCTTACACAGAGATGTCTATCTTTGCTCAGATCAATGCCGACGGTGAGTTGGAGTTGGTGAACAATCTAGGAATCAACTTGGGTGATACACCTGAGGAGATGCTCGAAAATCTTCAGTACGAGCGTTATCGCGCTGATGATGTCCAGTACCCAGATCTGCTGGGTTCCGATAACGAGTACAACGATCGTATTCGTGATATTGATGCTGAGACACCCTCTCGCTACAACAATGATGGTCGTCGTCTGCACGAAGCGTCTGGTTGTGCCGGTAAATTGGCCGTCTTTGCTGTGCGTATGGATACCTTCGAGATTCCAAAGAAACAGCAGGTGTTCTACGTTGGTACTAATGACCCTGCGGTTATGGAGCAGATGCGTCGCGATATCTTGTCGACCTTTAAGAATCTGCCTATCGCCGGTGAGTACATTCACCGTACCTGTTATGACGTCTCTAAGAAGTACGGTAAAGATTCGTTCATCGTGATCGACAAACTCGGTGCTTCCTACATGCCTAAGATGTTCGCGATTAAACGCACGGTTGATCGTTGGACCAATAAGCTAGGCTTTTTACCGAAAAACTTCTCGGACAAGATGCTGCAGTGGATGAGCTACCTATGGCCAAATCATCTGCCGGCTAGCATGGAAGAGTATCGTGATCGCTTTGAACACCACTGGATTCTCGAAACAGGCAATGAGTGTGTCGATGAGATGCGCGCTTACCTCAATGAGTTCTTTAAAACGAATGAGGGTGAGTATTTCGAGTGTACTGAGCGCGAAGCAGAGCAGGCGATTCTGCACCGTTTTGTCGCGGGTGGTGCGATTGGACGTAACAAGATCATGGAAGGCGACAAACTAGGTGCGGTTATGACCATCGATGTGGCCTTCCCGCGTAATGAGCGCGACTGGTTTGAAACGCTGCCACAAGAGCTAGCGGATCAAATTGCCGTTAAGGTCTACTATGGTCACTTCTTCTGTCACGTCATGCACCAGAACTACATCATGAAGCCCGGTGTTGATGCCAAAGCGGTTAAGAACCAGATTTTGGATACCTTTGATGCGCGTGGTGCTGAATACCCAGCGGAACATAACGTTGGTCATGAATACGCTGCGAAAGAGGCGCTTAAAGAGTTCTACCGCAGTCTGGATCCAACCAATGGATTCAACGCAGGTATTGGTCAAACCAGTAAGTTGAAGTACTGGGGTGAGTCATCCTGTGGTTGTGGCAGCGATCATCACTGATCCGTTGAATTGAAAAAGGGAAGCCTAATGGCTTCCCTTTTTTGTATCCGATCGATGCTTATCGAGTTTTTAGAATCTCAGCAAGCTGATCATTCATCTCAATCAGTGAGCTTTCGGTCGTCTCCCAGTTGATACAGGCATCCGTCACCGAGACACCGTATTTCAATTCATTGAGATCTGAAGGGATCGACTGGTTGCCCTCATTAATGTGCGACTCGATCATAAGACCGATGATTGAGCGGTTACCCTGAACAATCTGATGCATTGCATCCTTAGCCACTAGCGGCTGGCGGTTGTGATCTTTGTTTGAGTTAGCGTGGCTACAGTCGATCATAATGTTCTGTGGCAGCTTCGCTTTCTCTAGTGCTTGTTCTGTTAGGTTGACGCTGACGGTGTCGTAGTTGGCACGTCCCGCACCACCACGAAGTACGACATGACTGTATTGGTTACCACGAGTACGGACAATGGATACCTGACCCTCTGAGTTGATTCCCAAAAAGCTGTGAGGGTGGCTGACCGATTGCATCGCATTAATAGCAACATCTAAGCTACCGTCAGTACCATTTTTGAAGCCAACGGCGCCGGATAGACCTGAGGACATTTCACGGTGAGTTTGTGATTCAGTGGTACGCGCCCCAATGGCTGACCAAGTAATAAGATCCTGCATGTATTGTGGTGAGATTGGATCCAATGCTTCAGTCGCCAGAGGAAGGCCCATCTCGGCCAGATCAAGCAGCAACTTACGACCAATACGAAGTCCCTCTTCAATCTCAAAGCTGTCGTTCATATGAGGGTCGTTGATCAACCCTTTCCAACCGACGGTGGTACGTGGTTTTTCAAAGTAGACTCGCATTACTAGGTAGAGTGAATCTTTCACCTGCTCTTGCAGCTTCAATAGGCGACGACCATATTCGATCGCAGCTTCTGGATCGTGAATAGAGCAAGGGCCTACCACGATGAACAGGCGCTTATCTTCGCGCTTAAGAATCTGTTTGATGGTGTTGCGGCCGGCCATCACGCTCGCGGCAGCTTTATCAGACAGAGGTAACTCTTTTTTAAGCTGATTGGGTGTGACCAGTGGGTCATTTGATTCGACGTTTAAATCGTCAATACGAGTATCGGTCATGGGTTAAATCCGAATAATCCTTTGAAAGAAGAGCGTTTGTAACACAGTCAATGGTCTGGTTTAAGGGCTCTGTCAGTATAAAATACGAATTTTAGTGATCTATGACCGACAAAACGGAATAATAGCTCTAACTGTGTAATTTAAATCTTCGTTATTGCGATAGATAAGTTTTAATGCGAGGACTTTGTGCGTTCTATCAAATTCACACTCAGCCTGTTAATGGCGTTCATATTGTCACTGTCAGGCGCCAATGCGTCTCTGTTTGGTGGTAACAGTGATGAGCCGTTAGAGGTTGAACAGGCGTTTAAATTCAGTGCTCAGCAACTGGATGCTAACCGCTTTCTATTGGTATGGGATATTGAGCCTCGTTACTACCTCTACCAAGATCGAATCGAGTTAACCCTTCCAGAAGGGGTTAGCCAAGTTAGCCGATCCGATTCCGCGACTGATACTAAAGAGGATCCTGTCTTTGGTGTTGTAGAGGTCTTTCATGATCGCGCTGAGGTGACCGTTGAGCTGGCGCGTCAAACCGCTGCATCGGCTGAGGGTCAATTTGATGTCAGCTACCAAGGTTGCTGGGAAGGGGGAATCTGTTATCCACCGGTGACTGGTGTGGTTGCCTACACTGGTCTATCGGAGGCTTTACAGGCTACAAAAACAGCTTCAGCTGACGCAACTACGACAGAGATTGTCAGTGAGCAGGATCAGTTCTTACAAACCCTATCAGGTAGCTCCTCTTGGACTTTGATTGGCGTCTTCTTTTTAGCGGGTTTGGCTCTGTCGTTGACGCCCTGTGTATTTCCGATGATTCCCATTCTGTCGGGCATTATTGCCGGTCATGGTCACAACACTAATGCTAAGCATGGATTAGCCCTGTCGATCATCTATGTGCTGGCTATGGCGGTGACCTACACAATCGCTGGGGTGCTGGCAGGAGTGTTTGGAGCGAATCTGCAAGCGGCACTTCAGGCTCCTGCAGTAATTGCTCTCTTCAGTCTTCTGTTTGTGCTGTTGGCAGGCTCTATGTTTGGCTTTTACGAGCTGCAGATGCCGTCCTCTGTTCAAACCTGGTTGAGTCGCAATTCTGATAAACAGAAAGGTGGCAGTTATGTTGGTGTGGCTGTTATGGGCTTCCTCTCTGCACTGATTGTGGGTCCCTGTATGGCTGCTCCGTTGGCGGGCGCTTTGATCTATATTGGTCAAACGGGTGATCCTGTTATTGGCGGGTTAGCACTATTCTCACTGTCGATTGGTATGGGTATTCCTCTGATATTGATCGGCACCTCTGCAGCCAAGTACATGCCACGTGCGGGTCTTTGGATGGAGAGTGTCAAAGCCGGTTTTGGTGTCGTTCTTCTTTTGATGGCGGTTTGGATGTTAGATCGCATCGTGCCGGTTGAGGTGACGATGGGATTGGTCGCGCTGATCCTAATCATCACCTCTGTCTTTATGGGTGTCTTTGAAAGTCACGCCTCGGAAGTTCATGGTGTTAAGAAGATCGCCAAAGGGGTAGGGGTTATCCTGCTCGTTTACGGTGCCTCTTTAACCCTAGGGCTTCTGTCCGGTGGTAAGAGTTTGATCTACCCATTGAAAGGCCTCGTATCGACAAGTGAAGCCACGACTGCAGCGAAGATTGAGTTTGTAACCGTGACCAATCCAACCGATTTAGACGCTCAATTGAGCCTGGCTAAATCGAGAGGACAGGCTGTTTTACTGGATTACTACGCGGATTGGTGTGTCTCCTGTAAGGAGCTCGATTACGTCACTTTCGCTGACTCAGCCGTTCAGAACAGGATGGCGCAAATGTTGCTGGTAAAAGTAGATGTGACGGCTAATGATGAAGCGTCGAAGCAGCTTACAAAGCGCTATGAAGTACTTGGTCCGCCAACGCTTATCTTTTATGATGGACTTGGTCAGTATCGAAAAGAGTTAACTCTGGTGGGTGTACCCTCGCCAGAACAGTTTTTACAAATGAGCAATCAACTTTAAGCAATAACTGAGCTTAGGCAAGACAATTGTCCTGCTCTTTGGAGTGATGAAAATGAAAAAAAGTACTCTGTTTGCAGCCCTTCTGTTGACCCCTGTCGTAGCACTTGCTGCCGACGCGGATAACGGCAAGGAGCTTTATGATGAAACCTATTTTGAGCGAGAGATTAACGGCGAAATGCGTGATGATGTGACCTGCGCAACCTGTCACGAACCTGCCTTTTACACTCGTTCAGACCGTATGGCTTCCAGCTATAAAAATCTTGAACAGGCCTGGGTTCAGGGCTGTAACGACAAGATGAATGTCGGCTGGTTCCCGGAAGAGGTTGCCGATGTTACGGCTTACCTCAACAAGACCTACTACAAGTTCCCACAAGAGTAGTCATTAATTTTAGTTGCTAAAGAGCCAGCAAATAGCTGGCTCTTCTGTTTCTAGCTATCTATCGAATGAACTCTCTACTGATCTCTTTAAACTTAGGATGATCGGCACGCTTTAACCACTCAAACATCACCATCTCTTTTGAAACCAGGGTCACTTGGTTTTGTTGAATTCGCTTAAGAGCCAGCACTTTATCCTCGGCCTTTCGTGAACTGACAGCGTCTTCGACCACAAAAACCTGAAATCCCATTTCACTAAGTTCTAAGACTGTTTGAAGAACACAGACATGTGTCTCCATGCCTGCAATGATGATCTGTTTGCGCTCCCACTGATTCAACGCGGTTTTTATCTGTGGTTCACTTACGCATGAAAAGCTCTGTTTTTCGAACCGCTCAGCCTTACCTTCAAGAAGCGATAGTAGCGACTCTTCAGTGGCTCCAAGACCTTGTGGATACTGTTCAGAGTAGGCGATGGGTATCTCAAGAAGTTGCGCCACCTCAACCAGTGCGACGGTATTAGCGAGGGTCTGTTCTGGTGATTGCACAGCCGGTAGCAACCTCCCCTGAACATCAATTACGAATAGCGTGCAGTTATCTCTGTCGATCAGTGCCATACTGGTTAACCTTTATAGAGTTCGGGCCAATATTGTTCGACGACAGGCGAGTCTTCAGCGTAGGTGTGGCAGCTGTTGAGTTGCGCGGAAACCGGTGATTCAGCCGTGCTTTTTGCTAATCGATGGCGCTCTTGAAAGGTGACTTGTATGGCCGTTGTCGCTACTGGACCTAATAGCTCAACCAGGTGTGTACAGCCTTGAATGCCGCCAAACAGATCTCTCACCTTTTTGGTAAAGCCGGGTCTAATCGACTCTCCCTCTAACTGTTTATATACCGGTGCGATACCTGGACACATTGTGTAGGGGGTGGCATCCATCGTGGTTTCAACGGCGTGTATGTTCAGATCAAGATCAACAGTCAGGCGGATCGCCATATCGTGCAGTGGGTCGCCCGCTTTTAAGATAAATTCACTTAATGGCATCTCATCAGCTTTGGTATCGACGAGATGGCCTTCAATATCCCAAAGCCCATCTTCACGCTGATAGCCAGTGCAGGTGACCTGTCGTGTATGGCGATGCGTCCTCGCAGCCGGTGTGGGTAGTGGCATGATAGGCTCCTAAACAATGCGTCGATTGAGATTAGCATCGGCCATGATGCGTGTACTGATCTCTTCAATCGAGAAGTTGGTGGTATTGATCGATTGCATATTGTTCTGGCGGAAATAGCGCTCAGCCGTGCGAGTCTCAAGATCGCATTGGTCGAGTGACGAGTATCGGCTGTTTGGGCGTCTCTCATTACGAATCGCGGCAAGCTGGAACGGATCGATGGTCAATCCATACAGCTTTTCACGGTGCTGCTTAAGAATATCGGGTAGATCTTCACCGCCCATATCCTCTTCGGTCAGTGGGTAGTTGGCGGCGCGAATACCGTACTGCAGTGCCATGTAGAGGCAGGTGGGTGTTTTACCGCAACGGGAGACACCTACTAGGATAATGTCAGCCTCTTTGTACTGCTGAGTTCTGGCGCCGTCATCGTTATCCAACGCAAAGTTAACCGAATCGATACGGGCCTTGTAGCGATCAATTTGGTTAATCGCGTGTGATTTACCAACCGTGTAGGTCGATGCGGTATCGAGCTCGGATTCAAGCGGTTTTAAAAAGGTCGAGAAGATGTCGATGTTGTAGGACTCAGCATCAGCGATCATTGCGCGGTACTCTGCATTAACAAAGGTATCGAACACAATTGGACGATGTCCGTCTTGTTTGCCTGTTTCGTTAATGCGTTGAATAACGGCTTCGACCTTTTCGGGTGTATCGATGTAGGGAAGGGTGATCTCTTCAAACTCTACCGACTCAAATTGGCTAAGCAGACTGTTACCAAGAACTTCAGCTGTGATGCCGGTTCCGTCCGATATAAAGAAAGCGGTGCGCTTCATTTTGGATACTCAATTCGACTAAATTCAATGCCCTATACTAGAGTTTTTGTAGCGAAATTACATTTTTAAAAGGGGGTTTTATTTCTCTTTTCTTCCTCTAGTATGGCGTGTATTGGGTAGTAAATACTCAGTTTAACGACCAAAGTTTAGGAGATAGTGCTTTGACAGAATACGTGATTCGTCTTGATCAGGCGCGCATGACCGATGTGGAAAAAGTAGGTGGTAAGAATGCCTCTCTTGGTGAAATGATCAGTCAATTGAGTGAAGCCGGTGTGCGTGTACCGGGTGGCTTTGCCACGACTGCCGAAGCGTATCGAGAGTTCCTAGCCTATGGTGGTTTGGCGGATCGTATTAATGCACGTCTTGATGAGCTGGATGCAGATGATACGCGTGCATTGGCGGAAACTGGCGGTCAGATTCGTCAGTGGATTATGGATGCGGATTTTCAACCTGAATTGGATGCTGCGATCGAAACAGCTTACGCAGAGATGTTGGATGGCCAAGCTGAGATCAGTGTCGCAGTGCGCTCATCGGCGACTGCAGAAGATTTGCCAGATGCCTCTTTTGCTGGCCAGCAAGAGACCTTCCTAAATATTAAAGGCCTAGATAATGTTAAACACGCGATCAAAGAGGTGTTTGCTTCCCTATATAACGATCGCGCCATCTCTTACCGAGTTCACAAAGGATTTACTCACGCTGAAGTAGCGCTATCTGCGGGTATTCAACGCATGGTTCGCAGTGAGACCGGCGCATCGGGCGTTCTCTTCTCATTGGACACAGAATCAGGTTTCCAGCACGTTGTCTTCATCACCGCCGCGTACGGTTTGGGCGAAACCGTTGTTCAGGGCGCAGTTAACCCTGATGAGTTCTACGTCTACAAACCCACTCTAAAGCAGAACGCTCCTGCGATTCTTCGTCGTACCATGGGCTCTAAAGCGATCAAGATGATCTACACGGATGAGCACAGTGCGGGTAAGGCGGTAGAGACGGTCGATGTCTCTTATGCGGATCGCAACCGTTTCTGTGTGACGGATGAAGAGGTAGAAGAGTTGGCGCGCATTGCCGTCATCATTGAGAACCACTACGGCCGTCCAATGGATGTCGAGTGGGCTCGTGATGGGGATGATGGTCAGCTTTACATCGTTCAGGCTCGTCCAGAAACGGTTCGCAGTCAGACACAAAAAACCGTGATCGAACGCTACCTGATGAAAGAGAAGGGTCAGGTCCTCGTTGAAGGTCGTTCGATTGGTCACCGAATTGGCGCCGGTGTTGTTCGTCTTGTTAAGTCACTTGATGAGATGCACACCGTTCAGGATGGTGATGTGTTGGTAACGGATATGACCGACCCAGATTGGGAGCCGGTTATGAAACGTGCATCAGCGATCGTAACGAACCGTGGTGGTCGTACCTGTCACGCGGCGATCATTGCACGTGAGTTAGGTATTCCTGCTATCGTGGGCTGTGGTGATGCAACCTCTGCACTGACTGACGGCCAAGAGGTGACTGTTAGCTGTGCAGAAGGTGATACAGGCTACGTCTACGCGGGTTGTCTAGACTTTGAACACACTACAAACAATGTTGAACAGATGCCATCGCTGCCGTTCGACATTATGATGAACGTGGGTAACCCAGACCGTGCCTTTGACTTCCAATCACTGCCGAATGCTGGTGTTGGTCTGGCGCGTTTAGAGTTCATTATCAACCGAATGATTGGTGTTCACCCGAAAGCGTTGATTAATCTAGAGGAGCAACCACGTGATGTGCGTCAGGTTATTGAACGCCGCATCGCAGGTTACAAATCGCCTGTTGATTTCTACGTTGATAAATTGACTGAGGGTATCTCAACGCTTGCGGCCGCTTTCTACCCTAAGAAAGTGATCGTTCGTATGTCGGACTTCAAATCCAATGAGTACGGTCACCTGATCGGTGGTCAATCGTTCGAACCGCATGAAGAGAACCCAATGCTTGGTTTCCGTGGTGCTGCTCGCTACATCTCTGAAGACTTCCGTGACTGTTTTGAGCTGGAGTGTCGTGCATTGAAACGTGTCCGTGATGAGATGCGTCTAACCAATGTTGAGATCATGGTGCCATTCGTACGCACACCAGGCGAGGCAAAACAGGTCGTAGATCTGTTGGCGGAGAATGGACTTCAGCGCGGACAGAACGGTCTTAAGTTGATCATGATGTGTGAAATCCCATCCAACGCACTACTCGCTGACCAGTTCCTTGAGTACTTTGACGGCTTCTCAATTGGTTCGAACGACCTGACTCAGCTGACACTCGGCTTGGACCGTGATTCGGGTCTTATCGCGCATCTGTTCGATGAGCGAAACGAAGCGGTTAAGCGTCTTCTTGAGATGGCGATTACCGCCTGTAAGGCGCAGGGTAAATATGTGGGTATCTGTGGACAAGGACCTTCGGACCACCCTGATCTTGCCCGTTGGTTGATGCAGCAGGGTATCGACAGTGTGTCACTCAACCCTGATTCAGTCATGGATACCTGGTTCTACTTGGCGAATGACAAAGCCTAAAAGAGGCTAAATCCTTAAAAACGGTCAGGATTCACTCCCTGGCCGTTTTTCGTTCTGGCCTAACCGGTTATCATAGGGTTTTTAATATTGGGAGAGAGGCGTGTTTGAACTCGGTAAGCGCAATCAATTAACGGTGTTGCGAGAGAGTCCATACGGTGTCTATTTAGAGACAGGTGATGGTGGCGGCATACTGCTCCCTCGAAGTGAAGTGCCTGAAGGTACTAAGCCTGGCGATAAGCTGCGTGTGTTTGTCTACCTTGACTCCCAAGATCAAGAGATCGCGACCTTGGCGCATCCCAAAGCGGAAGTGGGTCAATTCGCTCGACTGCGTGTTAAAGAGACCACGCCGATAGGTGCTTTCCTGGATTGGGGACTATCTAAAGATCTGCTGCTGCCTTTCTCAGAGCAGCAGCGTGATGTGACGGAAGGTCTGTGGGTGAATGTCTTCATCTACATTGATAACTCGAACCGTATCGCGGCCTCAATGAAAACGGATCGTTATCTTGAGTCCAACCCAACCGACCTAAACAAAGAGATGCTGGTTGAAATGCTGCCCTGGCGTATGACTGACTTAGGCATGCTCTGCATCATCAATGATCGCTATGAAGGCCTTATCCATCGTCAAGACCTCACTCAGCATTTGAAATTGGGTCAGCGTCTGACGGGCTATGTTAAGCAGGTTCGTGAGGATGGACAGATTGACCTTATGCTGACGCCACCTGGTTATAAACGAGTCGGGTCTGTTGCCGATAAGCTGTTGGCTGAGTTGGAGGCGAACAGCGGCTTCTGTCCACTGGGTGATAAGAGTCCGCCTGAAGCGATTAATGCCCGTTTTGGTTGCAGTAAAAAAGCCTACAAAATGGCGATTGGTCAGCTGTTGAAAGAGGGCAAGATCCAAATTGAAGCGGATGGCCTTCGTCTAAAATCTTAAAATCTATCAGGAGAAATCGATGGAAGATCTACTACCCGAACTGTGCGATCGCTATGAAGATGATGTGCGCATTCTTGAACCGATGTTTGGTAACTTTGGCGGTCGTGAACGCTTTAGCGGAAAGATCGTGACGATCAAAGCGTTTGAAGATAACTCCTTGGTTCGTGAACAAGTTGCGCTACCTGGTGAAGGTCGAGTGCTGGTAGTTGATAGCGGTGGCTCTATGCGTCGCGCGATGTTGGGTGACATGCTGGCTGAGAAAGCAGTCAAGAATGGCTGGTCGGGTATTGTTATCTACGGCTGTATCCGTGACGTGAATGCCATTGGTGATCTTGACCTAGGTGTTCAAGCGTTGGGCTGCCACCCGTTGAAGACCGAGAAAAAAGGGGCGGGCGAATTAAATGTCACGCTTCGTTTTGGCGGTGTTGATTTCATTCCGGGTGAATATCTCTACGCTGATAACAACGGTCTGCTGGTTAGCGAAAAAGAGTTAACGATTGATTGAAAATTAACCAGCATAGGTCTATTATCCACAGCCCGTTCTTAGTTGAGCGGCTGTAATTTTTTCTATTTTATAAGTTGTTGTTTTTAAACAGATTTAAAATTTTTTCAAAAAAAGTTACAGATTCACGGAACTAAAAGACTTCACAGAGGGTCTACTGTTCTACAAGCAGGGCATTTTTTAAGCCCTATTTGGTAAATCACCAGCTTGAAAGCCTCTAAATGAGCAGTTATTACTGCTGACCGCAGCCTGGAACTCCCCCTTTATCCGGCCTGCGGTTTTTTATTGCCTTAAAGAACCTTGTCGTAGCGTGCTTTAAGAATCATTACACGTTCAATGTAGCGCTCTGTCTCGGGATAGGGTGGTATGCCTTGGTAACGTTTCACAGCCGTTGGCCCTGCGTTGTAGGCTGCTAGGGCCAATTTTGTGTCACCAAACTGCTCTAGCTGCTCTTTTAGGTATTGGCTCCCGGCAAAGATGTTCGCGCTAGGATCCTGTCGGTTCTCGACACCTAGGGAGAGTGCTGTCTTTTTCATTAGCTGCATCAAACCCATTGCCCCTTGTGAAGAGAGCGCGTTGCTTTTGAATGCCGACTCCGCATGAATCACGGCGCGAATAAGAGATTCGTCAACCTTGACTTGGTTGGCGGTGATTTGTGTAATGCTGCGAAAGTCTCGAGTGTTTAGAGGCACAGTGTGCCAATCGATTGATGGGTTTGACCGGCAGGCATAACAGTCAAATTTGAGTATTTCATAATGAGTGGTCTGTTTAGGGCGTCGATCGCTGAACGAGAGCACGCCTGACTCGTTGCGAAATTTATAGATGGTCTGCGAACTCTCACTTTTCGCAGAGGTGCTGTAGACTGAGCTGACTATCAGCAGTGTCGACAGCAGTGTTAGACGCTTGTTTAAATACATAATGCTCAAACTTTGAGGTTTACGTGAAGTATAGGCTACTTATTTTCGATTGGGATGGAACTTTAATCGATTCTCAAGCGCGTATCGTATCCAGTTTTCAGGGCGCTACGCGTGAGCTAGGTCTAAGAATCCCCAGTGATGAGTCAGTGCGAGATATTATTGGCCTTGGCTTGCCAGAGGCTATTCTTAAAGTCATGCCTGAATGTGATGCCGCAACGCGAGAGCTCATTCGGCAGGGTTACAGTAAACACTATCTAGAGGTTGATCAGACACCCACGGCGCTATTTGACGGTGCATTTGATGGACTGGGGCTACTCAAACAGCATGGCTATCGACTCTCGGTCGCGACTGGAAAAAGCCGCCGTGGTTTGGATCGCGTCCTGTCTGATACAGAGTTGGCGGGCCATTTTGAACTGACCAAGTGTGCTGATGAGACGGCATCCAAGCCAGATCCTTTGATGCTGCATGAGATCCTAGAAGAGACAGGTTTGGATGCTAGCGAAGTCCTTATGATTGGTGACACCAGTTATGATTTGGAGATGGCGCGCAGTGCGGGTATTGATCGAGTGGCTATGAGCTATGGGGTGCATGAGGTGGATGATCTGCATGCCTTTGAACCGTTGCAGGTGTTTGATCATTTTAATGAGTTAGTGGATTGGTTAAGGAGTTAATGTGGAACACAATCCTTGGGGTGAAAAGCCTAGTGATTCAAAAGAGAGTATTGAGCAGGCTAGTGGAACGGTTGTGCAAACTAATGAGAAGAGTGATCAGCCTGCTGTAGACAGTACCGATTCAAAAAGCTGGCGCTTGCTTGAAAAGCTGGTTGATAACGTCAACCGTGAGCAGCGCCGATCTCGCCGTTGGGGCATCTTCTTCAAGTCTCTGACCTTTATCTATCTGTTTGGTATCGCAGGCTTTTTTCTGTGGAGTGAGAAGTTCGCCTCCATTGAGGAGATCTCTAAGCCACATGTGGCAGTGGTTCAAGTGCGTGGCGTTATTTCAGACAGCAGCGAAGCCAGTGCTGATCTGTTGATCACCTCTCTGCGCGATGCGTTTGAGGCATCTGACAGTCTCGGTGTTATTGTGCGTATTAACAGCCCGGGTGGTAGTCCTGTTCAAGCCGGTTACGTCTATGATGAGATTGTTCGACTCCGTGCACTCTATCCTGATAAGGCGGTGATGGCCGTTATTACCGATATTGGCGCCAGTGGCGGTTATTACCTAGCCAGTGCCGCGGACGCTATCTATGCGGATAAAGCCAGCCTGGTAGGTTCAATTGGGGTCATTTCAAGTGGATTTGGTTTTGTCGATTTGATGGAGAAGCTAGGGGTTGAACGCCGTGCTCTTACCGCAGGCGACAGCAAAGCACTGCTAGACCCTTTCCAGCCGCTCTCGGATCAACAGAAGCGCTTTTGGCAATCTGTGTTGGATACTACTCACCAACAGTTTATTGACGCTGTGAAGCAGGGTAGGGGTGATCGTCTTGCTGATAACCCTGAGCTGTTCTCTGGACTAATCTGGACAGGTGAACAGGCCGTTGAATTGGGTTTGATTGATGGGTTAGGCAGTGCTAGCTCTGTTGCTCGCGAACAGTTTAATACCGATCATCTAATTGATTACAGCTACCGTCCAAACGCGGTTGAACGCTTGGCAGAGCGTCTAGGTGTTGGGGTGGCCAGTCAGGTTATGAACACTCTCGGTATAACGAGCTCTATCCAGTTCAAATAGATCGCTAATAGCGTCTATTTTAGAAGCGGGTTGATGCCCGCTTCTAGTAATAGATGGTTTAACCCAATCAGTGGCAGGCCAATTAGAGTATTAGGGTCTCTGCTCTCAATCGACTCAAACAGAGTGATACCTAACCCCTCGCATTTAAAACTGCCTGCGCAGTCCAGCGGTTGCTCGCGATCAATGTAAGCTGTGATCTCTGCGTCTGACAGTTCTCTAAAGGTCACGACAACCTCTTCTAGATACTCTCTAGTCTCCTCAGTTTGGCTGTTGAAAAGCGCCAAAGAGGTTAGAAAGCTGACACGCCGACCGCTGCACAAAGAGAGCTGGGTAATCGCTCTCTCTTTGGTTAAAGGTTTGCCAAGAATCAGCTGGTCAAGCGTAGCCAGTTGATCAGACCCTATAATCCAGTGTGCAGGGAACTCTTTAGCTAACGCCTTGGCTTTCAGTTGGGCTAAACGAGCCGCACAAGCCTCTGGAGACTCGCCGGCTATTGGCGTCTCATCGATGTCGGGAGAGGCGTGTTCAAACTCATTTAAAATGCGAGACAGTAGTTCGCGGCGATATTTTGAGCTTGAGGCTAAAACGATCGGTAATTGGTGGCTTTTCATCGATATTCCGCTGCGATTTTGTGCAGATTGGGCTTTTGTTAGCTAAAGAGGCTCTAACCTAACAAATATCCTCAATTAATGGCATATATTCCTTTACAGTTGGGCTTCAGATCCCTAGAATTGCGCGCTTATGTCGAACGGCCCTCTTCCGAAAAAAGTCGACCCTCGGAAACTTGCCGAGCGGGAAGCAGTTTTAACAGGCACTATTGCACTGCAATCTATGCCTCAGCTCTGCTCCTTGCTGGTCAGTCCCTGTGGTGATGTCAATGTAGAACTGGCTTTTGCCCTTGATGAGCAGAAGCTAAGAACTGTGACCGGACAAGCGAACGTTGAAGTTCAGCAACAGTGTCAACGTTGCTTGGAGCCAGTGACATTGCAATTGGAAGCAGAGTTCAGTTTAGCCGTTGTGTTAAACGAAGAGCAGGCCAAGAATTTGCCCCGTTACTATGATCCTCTACTGTTAGAGGATGATGTAAATCTTGCAGATTTGGTCGGAGAAGAGTTGATACTGAGTTTACCAGCCGTCTGTTATCATGATGACTGTTCAGTAAAAATGTCCTTCGGCGAAGATGAGATACCTGCGGAGCAGATTGAAAAACCGAATCCATTTAGTGTGCTAGCGAGCCTTAAGAAGTAGCGCTAGTAAAGTAAGATCCAGGAGTAAAAACCATGGCAGTACAGCAGAACAAAAAGTCTCGTTCACGTCGCGATATGCGCCGTTCACACGATGCACTTAGCAACCCAACTCTTTCAGTTGAACAGACTACTGGTGAGACTCACCGTCGTCACCACATGACAGCTGACGGTTTCTACCGCGGTCGTCAGGTTGTTGCAAAAGGCGACGAGTAAGTCTTAGCCGTGCAACACAGTTATTGCATCGCTGTTGATGCAATGGGCGGGGACTTCGGTCCCCGTATTACTGTTGAGGCCTCCCTCGCAGTTCTTAAAGATCACCCTGATCTATCGATTACCCTTGTGGGTGATCAAGAGCAGATCGCTCCCTATCTTCCTAAAGACGCTAATTCACAGTTAAGCCTTGTGCATGCTTCATCGGTTATTACGGCCGATATGAGGGTAATTTCCGCTCTGCGTGAAGGCTCGGACAGCTCAATGCAGTTAGCTCTGGATCAGCTCGCATCAGGTTCGGCCTGTGCCGTTGTGAGTGCTGGCAATACGGGGGCTTTGATGGCCCTTGCGAGACGCACCTTGGGAATGATTCAGGGGATCGATCGTCCCGCTATCTCTGCAGCTATGCCGACCTTGAAAGGCGAGTGTCAGGTCGTCGATTTGGGCGCTAACTTAGACTCATCCCCAGAGATGCTAAAGCAGTTTGCTGTGTTGGGGCGCGCTTTGGTGCGGGTTACAACAGGTAGAGATCCAAAAATTGGTCTGCTTAACGTAGGCTCTGAAGAGACCAAGGGCAACGAGACGCTTCGTGAAGCGAGTGCTCAGATAGCGGAACTTCCAGAGGTGAACTACATCGGCTTTGTTGAAGGCGCTGATCTGTTTGTTGGTGAAGCGGATTTGATCGTCTGTGATGGTCTGGTCGGTAACGTGGCCCTAAAGAGTAGCGAAGGGGTCGCTAAGCTGCTAGCTCATCGACTGCGCCAGGTGTTTGCAGGTTCACTCTACAGTAAAGTCATCGCATGGCTGGCTAGCCCAATGCTGACAGCCCTGACTAAATCGCTCGATTCAGGTCAAAGAAATGGTGCACTGTTTTTAGGTTTGAATGGTCTGGTCGTTAAAAGTCATGGTGCTGCGAACGCTAATGACTTTAAGGCGGCTTTAGAAAACACTCTGAATATGCTTAAAGCCGATCTGCCTAACCAGTTGGCGGATCAGGTTGCTCAGGATCTAAACAGTTCCCCTTAAGGGTTCAGATATTCCTCATATGATGTAAACTCCGCATTAGGAATTTTTATGGAGTTAATCTCCGACAGTTAATCGAGGACAACATGTCTCAATCACTTGCATTGGTCTTCCCAGGCCAAGGTTCACAATCACTCGGTATGTTGAGTGATCTAGCTGCACAGCACTCTATTATCACGGATACGTTTAAAGAGGCTTCTGAAGCCTTAGGTCAGGATCTTTGGGCTATTGCTCAAGAGGGGCCTGAAGCGGTTCTTAATAGCACTGAGAATACACAACCCGTTCTGCTGACTTCGAGTGTCGCTCTGTGGCGTTTATGGCAACAGCAGGGTGGTGAAGCACCCTCGGTTGTCGCAGGTCACTCACTGGGTGAATACTCCGCGCTAGTTTGTGCTGGTGCTATCTCCTTGGCTGACGGTGTGCGTCTGGTTCGCCTTCGTGGCGAGTTGATGCAGGCTGCGGTTCCTGCTGGTACTGGGGCGATGGCGGCAATTCTTGGTCTTGATGACGCGGCTGTTGTGGCTGCTTGTGAGCAAGCCGCTCAAGGTGCAGTGGTCTCTGCTGTTAACTTTAACTGCCCAGGTCAGGTCGTAATTGCCGGTGAGAAAGCAGCGGTTGAGCGTGGTGTGGAAGCTTGTAAAGAGGCGGGTGCTAAACGTGCAGTAGAGCTACCTGTATCGGTGCCTTCTCACTGTGCTTTGATGCAGCCAGCAGCTGAGAAGTTGGCTGAAGCATTGGCAAAGATTGAGATTACACTGCCAGCGATTAAACTCATTCACAACGTCAATGCATCGACCTGTGAAGATGTTGCTGAATTGCGTGATCTGTTGGTGCAGCAGCTGTACAGTCCAGTGCGTTGGACTGAGAGCGTACAAGCAATGTTAGCACTGGGTGTTGATCGCACCGTTGAGTGTGGTCCAGGTAAAGTTCTGTCGGGTCTGAATAAGAAAGTCGATCGCGCATTAACCGTTTTGAATATTGGTGATTCTGCGGGTCTAGATAAAGCCCTAGAAGCACAAAATAGCTAAGGATTAAAAGATGAGTTTAGAAAATAAAGTTGCGCTAGTAACAGGTGCTACCCGCGGTATCGGTAAAGCGATCGCAGAGAATCTCGCTGCACAGGGCGCTACCGTTCTTGGAACAGCAACGAGTGAAGGTGGTGCTAGTGCAATCACTGAATACTTAGCTGCAGCCGGTAATGCGGGTAAAGGTTATGTACTAAACGTCTCTGATAAAGAGTCGGTTGATGCGGTACTGGCACAGATCCAAGAGGAGTTCGGTGCGGTTACCATTCTGGTCAACAATGCTGGTATTACTAAAGACAACCTGATGATGCGTATGAAGGATGATGAGTGGGATTCTGTGCTGAATACCAATCTTTCGTCAGTCTACCGCATGGTTAAAGGTGTTCTACGCGGCATGACAAAAGCGCGCTGGGGTCGTGTGGTCAGCGTCAGCTCTGTTGTGGCCTCTATGGGTAACGCGGGTCAAGCAAACTACGCAGCAGCTAAAGCAGGTATGGAAGGTTTCTCACGTGCATTGGCTCGTGAATTAGGTAGTCGTAACGTGACGGTCAACTGTGTTGCGCCTGGTTTCATCGATACCGATATGACGGCTGATCTACCTGAAGCACATAAAGAGATGCTGCAGTCTCAGATATCACTGTCACGTCTAGGTAAGCCTGAAGAGATCGCAGCAGTCGTTGGTTTCTTATGCAGCGAATCTGGCGGTTATGTGACCGGTGAAACGATCCAGGTCAACGGTGGTATGTACATGGGTTAAAACCCCCGTTTAGGTGTGGTTTTTTACCGTATAAAAGGTTGTAATTTCCATCAGATAGCGGATAATTGCACCCAGTTAACAATTGTTGCTTATCTTTTATGTAAGCAGCGGTTTTCTAAAATTCCCAAAGTGTCAGTATAGATACAGTGGGCGTTGAAACATTATAGGAATCGATATGAGCAATATTGAAGATCGCGTTAAGAAAATTATCGCCGAGCAACTTGGTGTTAAAGAAGAAGAAGTGACTAACGAAGCTTCTTTCGTAGAAGACCTCGGTGCTGATTCACTTGACACTGTTGAACTAGTAATGGCTCTTGAAGAGGAATTCGAAACTGAAATTCCTGATGAAGAAGCTGAGAAAATCACTACAGTTCAGCTAGCAATCGACTACGTTAACGCTAACCAGTAATCGGTTCTACGTACGTTCGAAAAGCCGCACCTGCCTAGAGTAGTTGCGGCTTTTCTTTTATTAGCCCATCGGAGAGTTTTAGATGTCGCGCAATCGAGTTGTAGTCACAGGTCTTGGTCTATTAACACCTGTTGGTCAAACGGTCGATGACACTTGGTCAAATATTCTTGCGGGAAAGAGTGGTGCAGGCCCAATTGAGCATTTTGATGCTTCGGCTTTCAGCACACGTTTCTCATCATCTGTTAAAGATTTTCAACTAGAGCCTTACCTCAACCCTAAAGAGGCTCGTAAGATGGATCTGTTCATTCAATACGGCATGGTGGCTGCTATTCAAGCAGTTGAAGATTCCGGTATTGAAGTCTCAGAAGAGAATGCACCACGCATTGGTTGTGCCATTGGCTCCGGCATCGGTGGTCTACCAATGATTGAAAACACACACGACATACTGAATAAGTCAGGCCCTCGTCGAGTCTCTCCATTTTTCGTTCCTGGCAGTATCATCAATATGATCGCCGGTAACCTAGCCATTAAATATGGCTTCCGTGGACCGAATATTGCGATCACAACCGCCTGTACAACCGGTACCCACAACATTGGTCATGCGATGCGTATGATTCAATACGGTGATGCTGATGTGATGATCGCAGGTGGCTCTGAGATGGCGACAACGCCACTTGGTTTGGGTGGTTTTGCCGCTGCGCGTGCCTTGTCGAGTCGTAACGACGATCCACAAGCAGCAAGTCGTCCATGGGATCGTGATCGTGATGGGTTTGTGCTGGGTGATGGTGCCGGAATGTTGGTACTTGAGTCCTATGAGCATGCTAAAGCGCGTGGTGCGAAGATCTACTGTGAGTTGAGTGGCTTTGGTATGAGTGATGACGCCTACCACATGACTTCACCACCAGAGGATGGTGCCGGTGCTGCTCTGTCGATGACTAATGCGATTAAAGATTCCGGTCTGAACGTCGATCAAATCAACTACATCAATGCACACGGCACATCGACTCCGGCGGGTGATATTGCGGAATCCAATGCGGCTAAAGCGGTATTGGGAAGCGCTGCTTCAGATGTCCGTATGAGCTCGACTAAATCTATGATAGGTCACCTATTAGGGGCTGCAGGTGCTGTCGAAGCAGCCTTCTGTGTGCTGGCTCTTCGTGATCAAGTAGCGCCGCCTACGATCAACTTGGATAACCCAAGTGAAGGCTGTGACCTTAACTATGTGGCTCACACGGCCCAAGAGGCGAAGCTATTTGCCGCTATGTCCAACTCATTTGGCTTTGGTGGTACCAACGGTACACTCGTCTTTAACAAGATCTAGCGACCGTTGAGTCGGGTGCCTATCGGCCCCGACTCATACTGATTGCTAATACTCATTGGGTTTAGGTTTGTTAAAACGAACAGTCATAGTATTTGTTGCTTTTTTTATGGTGCTTGCCTCTGTTGGGTGGAGCCAATATCAGTCCGTTCTTGATCTTCCTAAACAGCGTCTAGCGCTCCAGCAACCAACCACCTTGACGGTTCCTACTGGCTATACGGCCTCACGCTTGGTTCAAGAGCTATCCGATCGTCACTGGTTGGATGAGCCGTTCAAACTTAAGTTACTGTTTAAGCTTCAGCCAGAACTCACCAAGTTGCGCAGCGGCGAGTATGAGGTAAGGGTGGGTGATACCCTAGAGACCCTGCTTGATCGTCTCATATCGGGTCGATCTGTGCAGTATCGAGTGACCCTTATTGAGGGGGCAACCGTTAAAGAGATGCTGGCCTCTCTTGCAGACAATGAACTGCTTGAGAAAACATTGAGTGCTACGGATGCCGCCAGTTTGTCGACTGAACTGGGCCTCAATGTCGATTCATCTGAAGGCCTATTTTTAGCCGAGACCTACTATTTTGAGCGGGGTACAACGGACAAAGAACTGCTGCTTCGTGCACACAGAATGCTTAATGATGTGTTAGATAAGCATTGGCAGAGTCGTGATATAACATTGCCGCTTGAGAGTTCCTACGAAGCCCTTATTCTGGCATCTATCATCGAGAAAGAGACGGGTTTGAGTAGTGAGCGGGGGCAGATCTCGGGTGTCTTCATTCGTCGTCTGAATCGGGGTATGCGACTGCAGACCGATCCAACCGTGATCTATGGCTTAGGTGAGCGTTATCAGGGCAATCTGACACGTAAGCATTTAAAAGAGTCGACACCCTATAACACTTATAGAATTCCAGCGCTCCCTCCTACGCCAATTGCATTGGTAGGGGAGGATGCGATTGTCGCAGCGCTTAATCCTGAGCCTGGTAAGGCGCTCTATTTTGTCGCCAAAGGTGACGGTTCGCACCAGTTTTCAGATACACTAGAGCAACACAATCGCGCCGTAAGAGAGTATCAATTGAAACGTCGCAAAGATTATCGTTCTACACCAGAGGCCAACTAATGCAAGGCAAGTTCATTACACTCGAAGGTGGTGAAGGGGTCGGTAAAACGACCAACTTAGACTACATTCAAGACTGTCTCGAATCGTCCGGTATCGATCTGGTCGTGACACGTGAACCGGGTGGAACTGAATTGGCTGAACAGGTTCGTGAGCTGCTTTTGACCCCGCGATCTGAATCGATGTCCGAGATGACAGAACTCCTTCTTGTCTTTGCTGCTCGAGCACAGCATGTTGAGACCCTCATTAAACCCGCTTTGGCTGCAGGTAAATGGGTGCTTTGTGATCGTTTTATCGATGCGACTCATGCTTATCAGGGTGGTGGCCGAGCGATGAATCAAACGACTATTGATCAGCTAGAGTCGTTGGTGTTGTCCGATCTTCAACCCGACTTAACCCTACTGCTAGACCTACCGGTTGAGGTAGGTATGAGCCGTGCGCGTGCACGAGCTGCGCTCGATCGCTTCGAACAAGAGGAGATGAGCTTCTTTGGTCGGGTACGCGATCGTTACCTAGAGCGTGCAGCGGCTTCAAACGGACGCATTCGAATTATTGATGCAGAGCCTTCCATTCCTCAGGTTCAAGCCCAAATTGCGGCGGTGCTGCGTGAGTTTGGAGTTGCCTTGTGAGCATTCTTCCTTGGCAGGCAGAGTATTGGCAGCGTATTGATCAGTTGATCGCTGATAATAAGTTACCTCATGCGCTGTTATTGGCTGGGCATAAAGGGGTGGGTAAACGTGCCTTTGCTGAGCACCTCGCTAAACGCTTGCTCTGTAATAACCCTAGGGGTTCAGAACCCTGTGGTCAATGTAAAACCTGTGAGCTGATTCAGCACGAGACGCATCCGGACCTGCTTCACCTCTCACCTGAAGAGGCTGGTAAGGTGATTAAAGTTGATCAGGTGCGCGAAACCATTGATCGCTTACACGGCACTGCGCAGCAGGGTGGTTATCGCGTCTTGATCATCGACCCTGCAGAAGAGATGAATATCTCTGCGGCCAATGCTCTGTTGAAAACCCTCGAAGAGCCTGGCAATAACACACTCATCCTGTTGATTGCTCACCAGTTAGGTCAGGTGATGCCGACCATTCGTAGTCGTTGTCAAAGAGTTGAATTTAGTCTGCCTGAAGCTGGTTTAGCGACTGATTGGCTGGCCGAAAAGCTTCAGCTACCTCCTGAAAAAGCCAAAGGTTACTTGGGGTTAGCGCAAGGAGCTCCATTAACAGCTTACGAATGGAAGTCCGGTGGTGCGATTGATCTTCGTGCCAATTTTTTGGGTGGCTTGGCCGATCTGTTGCGTGCTCGAGTCAGCCCAGTCGCCTTGGCAGAGAAATACCAAAAAGAGGATCTGCGTCTGCCTCTAATTTGGTGGCAATCTCTGTTGGGTGATATTGTAAGAATTCAGATTGCGCAGGATGAACAGCCTCGCATCAATTTGGATATGCGTAAGATGGTGGATTCAGTTGCAAAACAGGCGAATGCAAGCCGTGTACTGAAACTCTATGAGTCAGTTCAAGTTGAATTAAACGCGATCCAACGCCACCTAAACCCCAATAAGCAGCTACTATTAGAGAAACTGTTTTTTGATTGGAAAGAGTTGAGTGTTAAGTAATGGTTGAGACAGTTAAATCAGAAAATCACGGCATCCTCGGACTCGTTATACATACGAAAGAGGATCTCTATCGAGCTTACATGCCGTTTTTAGAGCGTGGTGGTCTGTTTATACCAACCAAAGATCAGTACGAGCTAGGCGAAGAGATCTTCCTGCTGCTATCGCTAATGGGGGAGCCTGATAAGATCCCTGTCACCGGCAAAGTGGTTTGGCAAACACCTAAGAATGCGCAGGGCGGTAAAGTGCCGGGGATTGGTATTCAACTCTCATCTGACGAGACTGAGCTGCTTAAGAAGATTGATACCTACCTTGCGGGTGCACACGAATCAGGCCGTCAAACGCTTACCATTTAATTTTCATCGTTTTCAAAGTTTACAATCATGTTCATCGATTCTCATTGTCACTTAGACCGTTTAGATCTCTCCAAACATAACGATTCACTGACTGAGCTGCTTAATGATGCACGTCAACGCGGTGTCTCTAAAATGCTCTGTGTCGGTATCGATATGAATCTCTACCCTGCGATGTTAGAGGCAATAGAGGGGCAGTCTGATGTCTACGCTTCGGTTGGCATTCACCCATGCCACGTCGAAGAGAGTCCTTGGAATGAGGCTCAGATTCGCCAAGCGGTTGCGGCAAATCAGCGTGTCGTCGCCTTAGGTGAGACTGGACTCGATTTCTTCTATAAGACGGATACCAAAGAGCAGCAGGTAGAGAGTTTTGCTAACCACTTAAAGCTGGGAAGTGAGTTGGATCTCCCCGTCATCATTCACACACGTGAAGCGAGAGAAGAGACGCTTGAGGTGATGCAGGAGCATGCGGATCCAAAGACTGCTGGGGTGATGCACTGTTTTACAGAGACGATGGAGATGGCGATGCGCTCGATTGAGCTCGGCTTTATGATCTCTTTCTCAGGCATTATCACCTTTAAGAACGCCGCGGATCTTCGTGAGGTCGTTAAAGCGGTCCCACTGGATAAGTTCCTCATTGAGACCGATTCACCCTATCTAGCGCCTGTACCTTACCGCGGTAAACCGAACCAACCAGGTTACGTCGCAGAAGTCGCACAGTGCGTTGCTGATCTTAAGGGGCTTAGAGTAGAAGAGGTGGCTGAACGTTCAGCGGCTAACTTCCACCGCCTGTTCAAAAAAGCGGTTTAGATAACCTACAGACAGTTGTCCGGTTTAGGCAGTCCTGCAATCAGGGCAATACGTTTAACCGGGCTACCCTCGCCAGGAAAGAGCTGCATTAGGTAGATACTTTTCCCTTTATCAGCCCCCAGATGCAGTGTGGTGTATTTGATGAACGGACGCATCGCAGGGGATAGTTCAAACTCTTGATAGAACTGACGCATCAGGTCAATCAATTCCCAGTGAGCTTCTGTAAGCTCTAGATCAATGCTCTCTGCAAAGGACTCAGCCAGCTCAACATTCCACTGAGTTAAATTTTCTAGGTACCCTTCGGCATCCAATGGGTAGCTAACACCGTTAACCAGCAGATCACTCATTAGAACCAACTCACAGAGCGCGGATACTGAATCGTCAGATCGACAAACCCACCATCGCTACAGGTCGGTAATGAACTAAGGACCCCACGAGCCTGGCAATCGCACTCTAAAACCGTCGCGGGGCAGGGTAGTTCTTGTAATGAACGGCTTAAGCCTTCAGAAGCCCAGTAGACGCCATTTTCGATAAGAAGTAGATGATCATCAGCCTGCAGTAGCTCAAGGCATGCCTGAAGCTTGTTGGGGCTGTTAGGCGGTGTATTGACGATGTAGAGAGTGCCTCTGATCTTGTCGTTGGAGCTAGACATGGAAAATATGATCCTGTTGGCGAATGAGTAGTGCGATCTCAGAACGACTCAACGCTTTTGCCGGCAGAGCAAGCTTGTCTTGAGTAATGCCTCGCTCCTCTAAAGAGTCAGCACAATAGAACAGATCCTCTACATCGTAGAGCGGAAGCGCCTGCTGCATGGCGGAAAGGTTTTTCTGCTCTATCACTGCTGGGTTTTGATCCGGTAGCAGTTGGAACACGCCATCACCCTGAAACAGAAGAGAGACCTTCTGATCAAACAGAGCGGCAGCCAGTGCAAGGTCAGTTGCCTCTCGGGCTTGAGCGCTTCCATAAGGTGCTGAAGAGGTGATCACAAGAAACTGTTTCATGAACCAGCCCCAAAGGTAACGACACGGTCAGATTCCACCGCACTGGCGACTAGCTGCCCCAGACCCGATAGATCATAGCCGTCCGCTAAATTGTCACCCGTCTTGCTGTAGCGGCTACTCTCCGCTGAGTTAATAACCCCACGCCGTACCGCCGCCGCAATGCAGACAACAGCATCCAGTGAGTGTTGAGTAACAAACTGCTGCCACTGCTCAGGCAGGTTTAACTCATCTTGCGGAGCAACACTGTGACTGGTCGCATTGTGAACCCCAGCACCATAAAAAAATAGGCGCTCAATGCTATGACCCGCCTTCAAAAGCGTACGAGCAAAGCGCAAAGCGGTATGGCTGCTCTGATGATCGATCGGCGCGGATTGAATGATGAGGGTGTATTTCATGGTGAGAATTCTAACAACTTATTTTTGATAGGCACATCTTTGTGGGTGTTTTGTTATTGAAGATCAAAAGCGAATACCCAGCCTAAAGGCTGGCCATTGGCACTCTCGATCGGACGTGGACGACTGGCACGAGATTCGAATTTGGCACTGTTGGAGCGGTCTTGAAAAGGCCGCGATTGGTATCCATTAGAGTTTATCTAAAAGCACCAGTGACTGGCTTCAGCCTGTCATCTGCTTTATCGGTGTTTTCCAGATTGGCAGTAAAGTCTACCAGCGGTTGACAGGCTGAAGGCCAGTTAAGTCCAGGGATGGTCTATATGCAGTCATTGCAGGAGCAAATTACTGCCACCGAAAAGATCGCCACATCTTCGATATGCCTCCAACAAAAAATCCCCGCTATTGCGGGGATTTTAAAAGAAACTCAAACAACAAATTAGTCGTCGTTAAACGCACCCACTAGGCTCAGTAGGTGAACAAACAAGTTGTAGACGTTTAGGTAGAGACCCACCGTCGCCATGATGTAGTTAGTGTAGGTACCGTTGATGATGTTGCTTGTATCGTACAGAAGGAAACCTGCCATTAGGAATACAACCGCGGCAGAGAAGGCAAGCTGCATGCCTGATACATCCACACCGAACAGAGGCAGAATGAACATCGCAAGCATCGCTACGATCAGTACGATAGAGCCCGCAGCTAGGAATCCACCCATGAAGCTGAAATCACGGCGGCTAGACATGACGTAGCCAGTTAGACCGAAGAAGGTTACTGCAGTCATACCCAGAGCCGTCGCTACAATTTGACCGCCATTAGGAAGTGCTAGGTAGGAGTTAAGGATAGGGCCTAGACCAAAACCCATTAGACCTGTGAAAAGGAAGGTCAGTGGGAGTGCAGCGGCTGTATTCTGCTTCTTGTTGATGACAAAAAGCATAATGAAGCTGACAATGATGCTTCCTAGGTAGACGATAAACGGTGGGTTGATCGCCATAGAGATAACGGCAGTGACGGTACTGAATACCATGGTCATCGCAAGCAACATGTATGTGTTGCGAATCATTTTATTGGTATCGCGTACGGCACCCTGTGCTTGTGTGTTGATACTGTCGTAAGTGGCCATAATGTCCTCTTCTCGTTGCTGGTTTGGTTCGGTTTATTTCAACCTGAACGCTTTAGTTTTATAGCTATCTATAATGTTGAGCATTTTACTCAAGATTTCAAGTTTTTAGTTATGATTTTTAACCTTAACCCCCAGTAAATATGGGGCTTTTAAGTAATATCGAATGGTTCGAAGTGGATGCTTAAATGCTTCAATGTCGGTACAATTCTGCAATAAATTTTTATTAAAGGGTTGTTCGGTTTGGCACAAGCACACGAGAGTTTTCAATTTATCCGTTCAGAAATGATCAACTCGCTCGGTATCGAGATGAGTGAGTATGAGCACAAGGCGACAGGGGCTAAGCACTTCCACCTTGCAACTGACTATGATGAAAACGTCTTTTTAGTGGCCTTCAGAACCATGCCTGAAGATTCAACCGGGGTGGCTCATATCCTCGAACATACAGCGCTTTGTGGTAGTGAGCGTTTTCCTGTTCGTGATCCCTTCTTCATGATGACTCGCCGTTCACTGAATACCTTCATGAACGCGTTTACCAGCAGCGATTGGACTGCGTACCCCTTTGCCAGCCAGAACCGTAAAGACTTTTTCAATCTCTTGGATGTCTATCTTGATGCTGCATTTTTCCCGCGTCTCGACCCATTAGATTTTGCGCAAGAGGGACACCGTGTAGAGCTAGCGGAAGCGGGTAATCCAGAGTCGGACCTGCTCTTTAAAGGAGTCGTATTCAACGAGATGAAGGGGGCCATGAGCTCAACCACATCGGTGCTGTGGCAAACGGTATCTAAATACCTGTTTCCAACGACGACCTACCACTACAACTCGGGTGGTGAACCTGCGGATATTCCGGATCTGACCTACGATCAGTTAAAAGCCTTTCATGAGACCCACTATCACCCAAGTAATGCCATTGTCATGACCTTTGGTGATATTTCCGTTGACGAATTACAGCGTCGCTTTGAAGAGCAGGCGTTTAATCGTTTTGAACGACTCGATGCTGAATTGAGTGTGGCCGATGAGAAGCGTTACTTTGCCCCGATCAAGGTGGAAGAGGCCTACCCACTGGATCAGGGTGAGACAGAGGGGAAGACCCATCATGTCCTCGGTTGGTTGACCAAGCCTTCGATCGATCTTAAGGCAGAACTTGAGGGGCAACTTCTGTCACGCGTTCTGTTGGATAATTCCAGTTCACCCCTGCGAGCCGCTCTAGAGTCAACAGATTTAGGAGCTGCACCTTCACCGCTTTGTGGTATCGAGGACTCTAATCGCGAAATGTCATTCCTCTGTGGTATCGAGGGGAGTGAGCCTGAGCGAGCGGCGCAGTTTGAGCAGCTGGTGTTGGATACGCTGCAAGAGGTGGTTGATCAGGGTGTTGATCCATCCGTTGTGGCCGCCCAACTGCACCAGTTGGAGCTTCAACAACGAGAAATTACTGGTGATCACTACCCCTTTGGTATGTCGCTAATCCTAGCCTCCCTATCAAATGCGATTCACCGTGGTGATGCCATTGCGAGCCTCAATATTGACTCTGTTCTGGATCAACTACGAGAGGAGATTAAAGACCCTCAGTTCATTCCGAATCTAGTAAAAACTTGGTTGCTCGATAACCCGCACCGTGTGCTACTCACTCTAAGGCCTGATACCGAATTGAGTCAGCGTAAAGATCAGGCTGAGGCGGATCGTCTGGCCCAATACAAACAGAGTTTGAGTCGTGAAGCGTTAGAGTCGATCGATGCGCTCGCTAAACAGCTCGAAGAGCGTCAAACCCAAGCCGATGACCCTTCACTGCTGCCAAAAGTGACTTTAGAGGATGTTCCTGTTGAATGTCACTTCCCGGTAGGTGATCAGGTCAATGATTCCACTACTTGGTTTACAGCCGGCACCAATGGCATCGTCTACCAACAGCTGCTGTTTGATCTGCCAGAACTAACGGCAAGGCAGCAGACCCTTCTACCACTCTACACTCAGTGTCTAACGGAATTGGGTAGTGCTGGCCGAACCTACAAAGAGCACCAGGCATTGGAGAGTGCCATCAGTGGTGGAATCTCAGCTTCTATCAATGCGCGAGCGGCGACCGATGATGCGACGCAACTGCGCGCTATCCTGATCTTATCCGGCAAAGGGTTGGTTGTTAATCAAGCGGCACTCTCTGAGTTGATGGCCGATATGTTGGTTTCAGCACCTTTTAATGAGACGGCTCGTATCGCTGAGTTGCTAAACCAGAACGCGTCTCGAAAAGAGCAGTCTGTTACTGGGCAGGGTCACTCGTTAGCGATTTTGGCCGCCAGTGCAGGTCTAGCACCTGGGGCCGGTTTCTCACACGCCTCTAGAGGTTTGCCATCGATTAAATTGGCCCGTGAGTTGGCTGATCAATCCAGTGATGAAAGCCAGTTGAACGCCTTAGCTGAGGAGCTTAGAGGCATTCACCAAGCAATAATGGCCTCTAGCCCTAAAGCGCTGTTAGTGGCTGATTCAGAGCATAAAGAGAGCTGTCTGCGCCAGTTTGAAAAAGAGTTCGCGCGTCTATCCTCTGGTTCGGTCGATAAGCCTTTCCAAGTATCGGCTGAAGCGCCAGTGAAGCAGCAGGCTTGGATTGTTAATACACAGGTAAACTTCTGTGCCAAGGTCTTCAGGACCGTTACTGTTGCGCATCCAGATGCCGCCGCGTTGACCGTTGCTGGTGAGATTCTCCGCAACGGTTACCTGCATCGTGCCATTCGAGAGCAGGGTGGTGCTTACGGTTCGGGTGCTAGCCAAGACAGTGGTGACGGGCTATTCCGTTTCTACAGCTACCGTGATCCAAACAGCATCGAGACGATCAACCATTTCGATCAATCAGTGGCTTGGTTGCTTGACGGTGGTGCGGATTCTGAAAAGTTGGAAGAGGCAATCTTGGGTGTGATCAGTTCGATCGATAAACCGGGTTCACCGGCTGGCGAAGCTAAAGCGACTCACCTGAATGCGCTCTTTGGCCGTACACCGGAACAACGCATGGAGTATCGCTCAAGAGTGTTAGCTGTCACCTTAGGTGATATTGAGCGCGTCGTTAATCAGTACCTATCAAACCCTGAAGAGGGCTATGAAGCGATTGTGACCAGCGCTAAAACGGCAGAGACTCTCTCTGACGACTACCAGCGATTCTCGTTGTGAGTGAGCAGGGGGCGAACCAGCTCTTAAAAGGAGTTCTGTTAGTTATTTTTGCAGAAGCTGTCTTGGTGGCTACCGGTGTGTTAATTCGAACCGTTGCTGAGGCGCTCTCGGTTGCACAGTTGGTCTTCTTACGAAACGCCTTTGGTCTGCTCATTATGCTACCACTGGTGTTGGGTGCGAAGGGGATCTCGCTGAAAACCTCACGCATCAACCTTCATTTGGGTAGGGCTCTGGTTGGTGTCTCTGCTATGTCCTGTCTCTACTATGGCTGGACCCATCTTCCTCTGGGTACGGCAGCCCTATTAAAACAGACGGCACCGCTGTTCATGCCACTGCTGGCGCTCTGGTTCTTGAAAGAGAAGATCCACCCCATTCTTTTTTGGTCCCTACCGATCGGGTTTGTTGGGGTAGCACTAGTCCTTAATCCGGCCAATGCCGGTTTGCAACTGGCAGTATTGATAGGCCTTGCTGGTGCTGTGCTGGGGGCTCAAGCAAAAATTTTCGTGCGTAAAATGAAAGATACAGAACCCTCTCGCAGGGTGGTCTTCTACTTCTCGCTATTTGCGTCACTATTCAGTGCACCCTTTGCACTGCAGGGGTGGGTGGCAATGGGCTGGTTTGAGTTAGCGGGTGTTATTGGAATCGCTGCGCTATCGACCTTGGCGCAACTCTCAATGACTAAGGCATACCATAGCGCCCCCGCTGGTTATCTTGGGCCATTCACCTACAGCTCAGTCATCATAGCCAGTCTGGTCGGTTGGTTGTTGTGGGATGAGACTCTAGCAACCTTAACGATTGCCGGTATGGGGTTAATTGTGTTGGGTGGGGTGATGACGTTGAAAGCGAAAGCGTAGGATTGGCAGTATGCCGGTGACTGGTATTCAGCCTGTCACCCGCTCTTTTAGTTTACTGCCAAGCTCTGCACGTAATTTAAAAGCGGATGACAGGCTTCAGCCTGTCACCAGTACGTTGGAGCCTTATCGAAGATGAGGCGATCTTTTTTCGCGACCTTTTCAAGATCGCTCCAACAAAAAAACCGCGGCAAGCCGCGGTTTTTTTATTCACGCTAACCCTTAGGCATCGATGATGCTGTTTAGAGTCTCACTTGGGCGCATAACCTTAGTTACAACGTCTAGCGGTGCATGGTAGTAACCCTGAAGATCCGCTGGGTTGCCTTGAACGGCTGCTAGCTCTTCTAGGATTTTCGCTTCGTTAGCGCTTAGATCTTCAGCAACTTTAGCGAAGGTTGCTGCTAGCTCTTTATCTTCTTCCTGCTGTGCAAGTTCCTGTGCCCAGTAAAGGCCTAGGTAGAAGTGGCTTCCGCGGTTGTCCAGTTCACCAGTACGACGAGAGGGTGACTTACCACGCTCAAGTAGTGTTTCAGTTGCACGATCGAGTGCTGCTGCAAGAACTTTAGCACGTGGTTTGTTCTCTTTGATGCCTAGCTCTTCTAGTGAGACACCGATTGCAAGGAATTCACCTAAAGAGTCCCAACGTAGGTGGTTCTCTTCGACAACCTGCTGTACGTGCTTAGGTGCAGAACCACCAGCGCCTGTTTCGTACATACCGCCGCCCGCAAGCATTGGAACAACGGATAGCATCTTAGCAGAAGTGCCTAGCTCCATGATTGGGAATAGGTCGGTTAGGTAGTCACGAAGTACGTTACCGGTAACAGAGATGGTATCCATGCCACGGATTAGACGCTCACAAGTAGAGCGCATCGCGCGTACGTAAGACATGATGCGAAGATCTAGACCTTCAGTGTCGTGTTCTTGTAGGTAGAGTTCTACCTTCTTACGAAGTTCACGGTCGTGGGCACGTTCAGCGTCTAGCCAGAAGATCGCAGGAGTGTCTGATTGACGTGAACGAGTCACAGCCAATTTAACCCAGTCACGGATCGCAGCATCTTTGGTCTGACACGCACGCCAGATATCACCTTTCTCAACTTTGTGGCCCATCAATACAGTGCCGTCTTCAGCAACGACGCGCATGATGCCATCCTCTTCCATTTCGAAGGTCTTATCGTGCGAACCGTACTCTTCCGCTTTCATCGCCATTAGACCGACGTTTGGAACGGTACCCATAGTCGTTGGATCGAACGCACCGTGCGTTTTACAGAAGTTGATCATCTCCTGGTAGATACGAGCGTAAGTCGATTCAGGCATGACCGCTTTAGTGTCTTTAGTCTTGCCGTCAGGGCCCCACATCTTACCTGAGTTACGGATCATCGCAGGCATAGAGGCGTCGACGATAACGTCTGAAGGTACGTGAAGGTTAGTGATGCCTTTAACGGAATCAACCATCGCCATTTCTGGGCGGTGCAGTGCAGCTGCGTGGATATCTTCTAGGATCTCTTCACGCTTAGAGTTAGGCAGTGTTTCAAGCTTATCAAGAATGTTACCCATACCGTTGTTAGGGTTAACACCTAGCTCTTCAAACAGCTCGCCCCACTTGTCCCATACCTCTTTGTAGAAGACAGTCACTGCGTGACCGAAAACGATTGGGTGAGAGACTTTCATCATGGTCGCTTTCACGTGCAGTGACCACATAACACCAGACTCTTTACAGTCTTGAAGTGTCTCTTCGAAGAAGTTGCGTAGCGCTTTAGCGCTCATGAACATGCCGTCAAGTACTTCGCCTTTCTGAAGGTCTAGCTCTTTCTTAACAGTGATGTTGCCATCGCCACAGATGAATTCGATACGGACCTTAGTGTCCTTCTCCATCGTTACAGACTGTTCGCTTGAGAAGAAGTCGCCGCCGTTCATGTAGTCAGCGTGCGTACGTGACGCTTTGCTCCATTGCCCCATGCTGTGTGGGTGCTTGCGTGCAAAGGCTTTAACAGCCGCTGGAGCACGACGGTCTGAGTTACCCTGACGTAGTACAGGGTTAACAGCGGAACCTAGAATCTTAGAGTAACGATCACGGATCTCGATCTCTTTGTCGTTACGTGGCTCATCTGGGAATTCAGGTACGTGGTAGCCCTGGCCCTGAAGTTCAGCAATTGCAGCTTTCAACTGAGGTACAGAGGCTGAGATGTTTGGTAGTTTGATCAGGTTAAGGTTTGGATCAGAGGTCATGTTACCTAGTTGTGCTAGACCGTCTTCAACCTTCTGTTGATCGTTAAGGTACTCGGGGAAAGAGGAGAGGATACGTCCTGCTAGTGAGATGTCGCAGAGTTCAACATTAATGTCTGCGGTTTTAGCAAACTTACGTACGATCGGTAGTAGTGATGCTGTCGCAAGTGCTGGTGCTTCGTCAGTGAGTGTGTAGACGATGGTACTTGGTTTTTTAGCCATTCTAGTCCCCAAATGTTAACGGTAGGATTCCATCAAATTGAAGTTTGTGACCTCAATTTATTTCCTTCGGAATCTGCGGTGATAGTTTCGCAGCGCGCATTATACTGGGGTGTGTAGTTATTTTACAGAGCGGGACTAAGACTTAAGGTGTAGGAGTGCTAGGTCGATTTGGATCAAGTTAAGTCGGGAAAGTTATAAGGTGGTTTGGCGTGGTTTATCCAGAGGTTTTGCTAAGACCGGGTGACTGGCTTTAGCCTGTCATCCGCTGTCTGGTGTTCGCAGAGGTTCTGGAAAACGCTGGTGATGCCGATGACAGGCTAAAGCCAGTCACGGGCACTTTGGTGTAAGTTCATCACAACGTTGAGAGGCCTTAGGTTCGCGGTTTCCCCTTCGGGGGATTCGATCCTACAATCGGGTTTTGTAGCAGATTATCTACAAGGCAGTGTTGTAGGAGCGAATTTGAGCGAAGCGAAAAACCGCGAATAATCATAATGGTGCCGATCAAGGTACGGGTGACAGGCCTTCAGCCTGTCACCGCATTCAAATCACGTGCTTTTACAACGACTCCGGCTCATACCCTAGATTCGGTGCCAACCAGCGCTCAGCTTCTGACAACTCCATCCCTTTACGATGAGCGTAGTCCTCTACCTGGTCTTCGCTGATCTTGGCAACACCAAAGTACTTCGCCTCAGGGTGGCTGAAGTACCATCCGCTGACAGCGGCGGTGGGTAGCATGGCAAAGCTATCAGTCAGCGTCATGCCGACCTGCTGCTCGACATCCAGAAGCTCCCACAGTAACCCTTTTTCGGTGTGGTCAGGGCAGGCTGGGTAGCCAGGTGCTGGGCGAATGCCAACATACTCTTCGCGAATCAACGCTTCGTTATCGAGAGACTCTTCAGAAGCATAGCCCCAATAATCCCTGCGGACATCTGCGTGCAGTTTCTCAGCAAGCGCTTCAGCAAGACGGTCAGCGAGGGCTTTAACCATAATCGACTGGTAGTCGTCATGGTCTTTTTCGAACTCGGCCACCATCTCGTCAACACCAATGCCCGCCGTGACGGCAAAGGCGCCTAGATAGTCCGGTGTACCACTCTCTTTACTCGTAATGTAGTCCGACAGACAGTGGTTGTATCGACCTTCAATCTTTTGCGTCTGCTGACGTAAGTGGTGAACCGTCGTTAATAGCTCTGTGCGACTGTCATCTGTGTAGAGTTCGATGTCATCACCGACGCGGTTAGCTGGGAATAGCCCAACGACAGCGCGTGCCTCTAACAGTTTTTCCGAAATAATCTTATTTAGCATCGATTTGGCATCTTCAAACAGTTTAGTTGCCTGTTCGCCAACAATCTCATCGGTCAGGATACGAGGGTATTTGCCGGCCAGCTCCCAAGATTGGAAGAAGGGTGTCCAGTCAATGAACTCAAGCAGTGATTCCAGTGGAATATTATTGAGGGTGTGGATGCCAGGTTTGTTGGGTACTGGCGGTAGGTAGCCTTCCCAGTTTACCGGTTCTGCATTCGCACGAGCCGCATCGATGTTGACGCGACGCTGCTCATTTTGACGGGCCAGGTGACGCTCACGAACCGCCTGGTACTCTTCACGAGTGTCGGCAATGAACTGCTCTTTACGCTCTTTCGAGAGTAGGGCAGAGGCAACACCGACCGAACGTGATGCGTTGGTTACGTGCACCACTTGGTTGTTCTGGTAGCTAGGTTCAATCTTAACTGCAGTGTGTGCTTTTGACGTGGTTGCGCCACCGATCAACAGCGGTATGTCAAAGCCTTGGCGCTGCATCTCTTTAGCAACATGCACCATCTCATCCAGTGACGGTGTGATCAGTCCAGACAGACCTATAATATCGGCGTTCTCTTCGCGGGCTGTTTTCAGAATGGTCTCTGCAGGGACCATGACACCGAGGTCGATGATCTCAAAGTTGTTACACTGCAGTACCACCCCAACGATATTCTTACCGATGTCGTGCACGTCACCTTTTACGGTCGCCATGATCACTTTGCCGGCTGAACTCGACTCGCTGCCATCTTTCTCCGCCTCAATGTAAGGCATCAGATAGGCAACCGCTTTCTTCATAACGCGGGCCGATTTCACCACCTGAGGCAGGAACATCTTACCGGCGCCAAACAGATCACCTACAACGCCCATACCATCCATTAATGGACCTTCGATGACGTGCAGTGGACGATCGTACAGGTGACGACACTCTTCGGTATCTTCATCGATGTAATCGGCAATGCCTTTGACTAGGGCGTGCGATAGGCGCTCTTGGACAGGCAGTTCACGCCATGCCAAATCAGCCCCGTTCGCTTGAGTGGCCGCATCACCTCGATACTGTTCAGCGTGCTCGAGCATTCGCTCGGTACCGTCTTCGCGACGGTTAAGTACGATATCTTCAACATGCTCACGCAGCGCTTCAGGTAGGTCGTCATAGATCGCCAACTGACCCGCATTGACGATACCCATGTCCATGCCCTGTTTGATGGCGTGGTAGAGGAATACACAGTGGATCGCTTCGCGGACCTTGTCGTTACCACGGAACGAGAACGAGACGTTGGAGACACCGCCCGAGATCATAGCGTGCGGTAGGTTCTTTTTGATCCAACCAGTCGCCTCAATAAAGTCGACTGCGTAGTTGTCGTGCTCTTCGATGCCGGTAGCAATGGCAAAGATGTTCGGATCAAAAATGATATCTTCAGGTGGGAAGCCTACGGTATCGACCAGCACGCGATAAGAGCGCTCACAGATCTCAATCTTGCGCTCATAGGTGTCGGCTTGACCCACTTCATCAAAGGCCATCACGACCACCGCAGCACCGTAGCGACGAATCAGCTTGGCTTGAGCTATGAACTTCTCTTCACCCTCTTTGAGTGAGATGGAGTTAACAACGCCTTTACCTTGTATGCGTTTTAGACCCTCTTCGATGATCTCCCATTTTGAGGAGTCGAGCATGATCGGCACGCGAGAAATGTCTGGCTCAGATGCAATCAGATTGAGGAAGCGGATCATGGCCGCTTCGGCATCCAGCATCCCCTCATCCATATTGATGTCGATGATCTGTGCACCGTTATCTACCTGCTGACGAGCGACCTCGAGTGCTGTCTCGTAGTCACCCTCTTTGATGAGTCGGCGGAAACGAGCAGAGCCGGTAACGTTGGTCCGTTCACCGACGTTAACGAATAGAGTCTCTGGCCCAATGTTAAGAGGCTCTAGGCCGGCTAGGCGACACTCAATCGGTAGATCTGGAATCTGACGTGGCGCTTTAGAGATGATCCCTTCGCGAATGACACGGATATGATCCGGGGTTGTGCCACAACAGCCACCCACGACATTGACGAAGCCAGAGTCGACCCATTCAGCAATTTCGCTCAGCATCTCTTCAGGCGATTCATCATATTCACCAAAGGCGTTAGGTAGACCCGCGTTAGGGTGAACAGAGACAAAAGTATCCGCTATACGCGAGAGCTCCTCTACGTACTGGCGTAACTCTTTAGGGCCTAGGGCACAGTTCAAACCGATGGTGAGTGGTTTAGCGTGACGCAGAGAGTTCCAGAACGCCTCGGTTGTTTGGCCAGAGAGCGTGCGGCCTGAAGCGTCAGTGATGGTGCCACTGATCATCAATGGGAGCCTTAAATTGTGATCGTCAAAGTACTGTTCACAGGCAAAAACGGCCGCTTTAGCGTTCAGGGTATCGAAGATGGTCTCGATCAGAATCAGGTCTGCACCACCGGTGATCAAACCATCAAGCGACTCGGTGTACGCTTCAACCAGTTGATCAAAGGTGATGTTACGAAAACCGGGATCGTTTACATCGGGTGAAATGGTAGCGGTGCGGTTGGTCGGGCCTAGCACGCCTGCAACAAAACGAGGGCGGTCCGGTGTCTCGGCCGTCATGCGATCCGCAGCACGACGTGCCACTTTAGCCGCTTCGACATTGATCTCGTGGTTGATCGATTCCATCTCATAGTCGGCCATTGCGATGGTGGTCGCGTTGAATGAGTTGGTTTCAATAATGTCGGCGCCCGCTTTGAGGTACTCGTAGTGAATATCTTCGATGATCTTGGGTTGCGTTAACACCAATAGATCATTGTTACCTTTGACGTCACAGTGCCAATCTGCAAAGCGCTCACCACGGTAGTCGGCTTCTTCTAGCTTGTACCCCTGGATCATCGTACCCATGCCACCATCCAGAATAAGGATGCGCTCTTTGAGTAGCTGTTTTAGTAGTTGATCTGTTGCAGAATAGTCACGCACGCTGTCACGCCTTTTATCTAAACGAATTTTGAGGCGCATATTCTATAACAAGTTGATTGGAATGGTTTTGATTGCATTTCATCTTTGGCTGAAATCAGCTCATGTTTAATGTAAATCGACGGTGAATATTGTTAGAACGATTACGCAGGTGCAAAATTTAGATGATCAGAGTAAAATCGCGACCTCGTTTGACTCAGGGATAGAATCCCCAACCAATTCATGGGTTATAGATATGCTACAAACTTTCTTAAAAGCGAAGCTGCACCGCGTGACAGCCACTCATGCTGAACTGCACTACGAAGGCTCTTGCGCCATTGATCAGGACCTTTTAGATGCTTCAGGTATTCATGAGTATGAGAAAATAGAGATCTATAACATCAATAACGGTGAGCGTTTTTCGACCTACGTGATCAGTGCAGAGCGTGGCAGCGGTGTCATCTCTGTGAACGGTGCTGCGGCTCATAAAGCGAACAAGGGCGACCTGCTTATTATTGCCGCTTACGTCCAGCTTGATCGTTCAGAGCTGGATGGCTTCCAACCAACGCTCTGCTATTTTGAAGGCGCTAAGTTTGATGAGGTAGACGGAGTCTCCGATGAAGAGATCCGCGCTCGAAACAAGTTGACCGGCGTAAAAAAAGCGATTCCTGTTCAGCCGGCTTCAATGTAAGTCGTTTCTAGAATTAAAAAACCCGCCAAGTAGCGGGTTTTTTTGTGTTCAAAGTTGGTATTACTTGTTGGCGAAAGTGCCTGGAAGCGCTCGAGCGACTGCACCTGTTACGACCGCTGCAAGAACGACCTTCACGGCGTCACCTGGAATGTAGACCCACATGATCATCAGTGACTCAAGCCAGGTACGACCAGTGACCAGTTTGAATCCAGCGATACCAAACAGGTACATCACGACAATGCCACCCACCAGGGCACCAATGCCTGCCGCAATGGTGAGGGAGAATTTACCTGACAGTGAGCGTGTCAGTAGGCCTGCTGTGAACGCAGCAAATGGGAAGGCGAATAGGAATCCAGCCGTAGGGCCTGCAAAGACGCCAAGACCGCCACGACCACCAGCCAAAAGGTTAGCACCCAGAGCCACGACGACTAGGAACAGAATCATCGATAGAGCACCGTTACGTGCGCCCAAAATCGTGCCCGCTAGCATAACGCCCAGCGATTGAGCTGAGATAGGAACCCCCGTCGCAAATGGGATCGGTGGGATAAAGCCCAGTGCTGCTAGCAGTGCCGCAAAGATTGCAATTTGAACAATCTGTTTGTCTTTTGTTATTTCACTCACAGTGACTCCTTTTGAGTTGCTTGAAGCCGGAAATGGCTCTCTAGTTTTTAATTTTTGGTATGCCGCCACGAGCAGCGACCGCTTCAGCTACCTGGTCAGACATTCTAAGTGCCTGTACCACTAATGGGGCTATGATTTGCCAATAACGACGTTGTCCACCACGTGCTCGCCATGCCGCTAACAGGGCATGCATAAACGAGACCAATACAGGAACAAACCGTATCAGTAAAGAGAGAGCAAACGCGATTCGTTGGGTTTGCACACCCAGCCATCGAAGCGGCGTTAGCAAAAATTGAAAAACCGCGTTCATCTCATCCATGCGTGTGGTCATGCTGATGGCATTGGCCAGCAGGATAAGCACCAACATGCGACCCAGCAGTATCCAAGCCTCGGCAAGCCCCATGGTCCAATACTGCAAGGCAAAGATTGCCAACATCATCCAGAAAAGCGGTTTCAATAGTTTCAGTTGCGCCAAGCCAGATCTGCCCAGGCTGGCGTAAATCCCAAGCGTTACAGCAACAGCCAATGAGATGATCCCTACCTCTTTTACTGGATAGAGCAACACCGTTGCGATGGCTAAACAGAAGAGCTTTAACCCGGCAGGCAGACGGTGCAGCCAGGATGGTTGAGCGAGGTAGAGACTCATCATGACTCTGCGGTCTCAACAGCATGTTGTTTATAGTCAGAGATCACCTCTTCAATGGGACCATCTTTGACCACCCCTTGATCCCCTATCCATACCAGTCGATCAAAGCCGTCAAAACCGTCCAGCTCGTGACTGATCATAATGACCTGCTGGGACAGGCTGCTGATCACTTTCTGAAGTTGATACCGAGTGGGTAGGTCAAGTGCAGAGAAGGGTTCATCGAAGACAATGACTTTAGGCTTCAATAGAAGTACAGAGAAAATACAGATCAACTGCTTTTGCCCTTCAGAGAGACTGTGGACCGGAAGGTCTTTCCAATCCAGTCGATCGTGTTCTTTTAACAGTGCGAGTGCTTCGGCTTCTGACTCTGACTTATCTTTGCCCTGGTTTTGCAGACCAAAGATCAACTCTTCAAGTACGGTAGGGAAGATCAGTTGGTGATCTGGATTTTGAAATACAAATCCGACTTCAGTCGACATGGCGGCAGGCCCTTTCGATGGGTCTTTGCCGTTGATGCTGATGGTGCCACTGTCGGCTGTGAGTAAACCGTTAAGCAGACGAATCAGGCTGCTTTTGCCACTGCCATTAAATCCTATGATGCCAATGCGTGACTCATTAAGTGACAGCGTCAGATCATCGAAGATGGTACGTCCCTCTCTTGTAAGAGTGACGTGGCTTAGCTCTATGGATGGGGTGTGCATTGGCAAAAGGGTATGTAACTTTTCAAAATGTGGACGCAGAGTAGCCTATGCTTTCGAACAAATCCAACCAAAATCGGGCTGTAGTAGAACTACATGTTGGCGATAAAACCGCCATAAATCTACTTATCTGGTTATAAAGATGGATAGGATTGTCGACAATATCGCCATAAGTCGTAAATAAATCCCTATTCATTTCCGGTAAAGTGTCGACAATCTTATTTTAGAAAAGTGCTCATATTGAGCGTCTAAAAATAATCACATCTCGTCAGTTAATGAGGAATGAGTATGTCTTACCTAAGCGAATACACGAAGTCGATCGAGCAACCAGAAGCGTTTTGGGCTGAGAAGGCGGCTGATCTGCCATGGTTTAAAGCACCACAAACGATTCTTTCGAAAGATGAGAACGGTATCGATCGTTGGTTTGCTGATGGTGAGATGAACACCTCTTATATGGCTGTTGACTATCATGTCGAACAGGGTCGCGGTGATCAAGCGGCTCTTCTTTATGATTCACCAGTAACCAACACTAAACGCACTGTGACTTACTCTGAACTAAAAGATCAGGTGTCACGCTTTGCGGGTGTTTTGAAATCCAAAGGGGTCGAGAAGGGCGATCGTGTCGTCATCTACATGCCAATGATCCCTGAAGCAGTGGTTGCCATGCTGGCGGTTGCACGTTTGGGTGCTATCCATTCAGTGGTGTTTGGTGGCTTTGCACCTAACGAGCTAGCTGTACGTATCGATGATGCACGACCTAAAGCGATTGTGACCGCCTCTTGCGGTGTCGAAGTTTCTAAAGTGCTTCCTTACAAGCCGATGGTAGATGAAGGGATTAACCTGTCTGAGCATAAGCCTGAGTCTGTTATTGTCTTCCAGCGTGAAGAGGTGACGGCCGAGCTAACGGCTCCACGTGATTGCGACTGGGCTGAAGAGATGGCTAACGCGACACCAGCAGAGCCAGTGGCGGTCAAAGGTACTGATCCTCTATATATTCTGTACACATCAGGTACTACGGGTAAGCCTAAGGGTGTTGTTCGTGATAATGGTGGTCATGCGACCGCACTGAACTACTCAATGAAAGCGATCTACAACGTAAAAGCGGGTGATGTTTACTGGGCCGCTTCGGATGTAGGTTGGGTTGTTGGTCACTCTTACATTGTATACGGACCACTTCTGGCTGGCTGTAGTACGATTGTTTATGAAGGTAAGCCGGTTCGTACACCGGACGCTGGCGCTTTCTGGCGTGTCTGTGAAGAGTACAAAGCTAAGATTCTATTTGCTGCACCGACCGCTTTTCGTGCGATTAAGAAGGAAGACCCCGAAGCTCAGGAAGTGGGTAAATACGACCTGTCTGAACTGCAAACTATCTTCATGGCGGGTGAGCGTCTCGATCCACCAACCTATGATTGGACCGTTGAGAAAACCGGTAAACCCGTTATTGATCACTGGTGGCAGACGGAGACCGGTTGGGCGATCTGTGGCAACTTGATGGGTGTCGAGCCGATGCCACCAAAAGCCGGATCAGCAACGCTGCCAAGCCCAGGCTTTAATGTGCAGATTGTTGACGAAGCGGGTAATGAATTACCAGCAGGTCAGCAGGGCTCTATCGCTATCAAACTGCCACTACCACCAAGCTGTTTGCCAACCGTTTGGGGTGATTTCGATCGCTTCAAGTCGGGTTACCTGTCAGATGTCGAAGGTTTCTACACCTCGGGCGACGGTGGCTATAAAGATGAAGATGGCTATGTCTTCATCATGGGTCGTACCGATGATGTGATTAACGTTGCCGGTCACCGTCTATCGACGGGTGAGATGGAAGAGATCGTAGCTGCGCACCCAGCCGTTGCAGAGTGTGCCGTAATCGGTATTTCTGAGCAGCTAAAAGGTCAGGAGCCTGTTGGTCTTGTCATTCTGAAAGACGGAGCTGATATCTCAGATGAGCAACTTTCAGCTGAGTTGGTTGCTAATATTCGTAAAGAGATTGGCCCAATTGCCTGTTACAAGCGCACGGCGGTGGTTAAGCGTCTGCCTAAAACTCGTTCAGGCAAAATCCTACGTAAGCTACTGCGTCAGATCGCTGATGGACAAGAGTACACAGTACCTTCAACCATCGATGATCCAGCAAGCTTGCCAGAGATCGAAGGCATCATGCGTGATAATGGAATGATTGCTGGGTAATTGAATTTACCTTGTGAATGAAAAGCGAGCCTCAGGCTCGCTTTTTTGTTTATTGAGCGCAGGTGAATAGTTGGAGCGATCTTGAAAAGGTCGCGATGATGGATCGCCTCATCTTCGATAAGGCTCCTACAGTTCTTCTACCTTTTGTTGAACTAAACTCACCTATTCTGTGAAAAAGCCTCTCTTGCTGACTAATACCTTGGTCGAATATATTAGCGCCAACTTAATTAAACAGTGGAGGATGACCTCATGTCACAGATCCTTGATCAAAAAACACTTCTAGAACTTCTAGACAGCAACGACCTAAGCGAGTCAGAAAAGATCGCTCTGGTTGAGTGGAATGCAAAACAGATTCGTCGCTCTGAATTGGCAGCGCTTGTTGTTCAGGCTCAGAAAAAAGCGTCTAAAGTAGCTGCGCAGGTTGTTAATCATCGTGCTATCCAGCAGGTGTTCAGCTCACCGTTGATGCGTACACAGCACTAATAACTGTCTTGTGCTAGACAATAAAAAACCCCGCTACAGCGGGGTTTTTTTATGGGGCGCTATTAGCGATTAAGCGCGTGGGTGCTTGCGCTTAGGCGCACCAGTATAAAGCTGGCGTGGACGACCGATCTTGTTCGGGCTTGAGTGGAACTCGTTCCAGTGTGAGATCCAGCCGATCGTTCGTGACAGAGCGAAAATAACGGTAAACATAGAGGTAGGGATACCGATCGCTTTCAGGATGATGCCTGAGTAGAAGTCAACGTTAGGGTAGAGTTTACGGCTAACGAAGTATTCATCTTCTAGCGCGATGCGCTCAAGCTCTTTAGCGATGTCTAGCATTGGATCATCCGTGATGCCCAGTTCAGCCAATACTTCATCACAGGTCTGTTTCATAACGCGTGAGCGTGGGTCAAAGTTGCGGTATACGCGGTGACCGAAGCCCATTAGACGGAATGGATCGTTTGGATCTTTTGCTTTCTCGATGAACGCAGGGATGTTCTCAACAGAACCGATCTCAGCAAGCATCTTCAATACAGCTTCATTTGCTCCACCGTGAGCCGGACCCCAAAGTGCTGCGATACCCGCTGCAATACAGGCAAATGGGTTAGCACCTGATGAACCAGCAAGGCGAACAGTTGAGGTAGACGCGTTCTGTTCGTGGTCTGCGTGAAGTGTGAAGATCTTATCCATCGCGCGTGAAAGCACTGGATTGATTTTGTAATCTTCACAAGGTGTCGCAAACATCATGCGTAGGAAGTTATCAGCGTAGCCAAGATCATTACGTGGGTAGATGAATGGCTGACCGATTGAGAATTTGTAACACATCGCCGCTAGCGTAGGCATTTTAGCGATGAGACGGTATGCACAGACTTCGCGGTGGTGAGGATCATTAATGTCCAGTGAGTCGTGGTAGAAAGCGGATAGCGCACCTACGACACCACACATGATCGCCATAGGGTGAGCGTCACGGCGGAAACCGTTGTAGAAAGAGCGAAGCTGCTCATGAACCATAGTGTGTTGGTTCACAGTGTAGTCAAATTTAGCTTTCTGCTCTGGAGTAGGGAGTTCACCATTTAGAAGGAGGTAACACACTTCTAGGTAGTCTGAGTGCTCGGCCAGTTCTTCGATTGGGTAACCGCGGTGAAGAAGAACACCATTAGCGCCGTCAATGTATGTGATTTTTGATTCACAAGAGGCTGTTGATACAAAACCTGGGTCGTAAGTAAACAGGCCTTCACCTGTTAGTGGGCGAACGTCAACAACATCTGGACCTTCTGTGCCGTGATAAACCGGCAGTTCGATCTCTTTATCTACACCGTCTACTACGAGACGAGCTTTCTTATCAGCCATGGTTGGCTCCTATCTATTTCCGTTACTGCTTAATATGGGTATTTAAGCATCTTAGAGGTCTTCTGAGGTTGGCTCAGAACTCTTTAAGGCCTGATCACTATAGTGAGCCCAAAGTGATTGTCAATCGTCAATTGTTGCAGTGCAAAAGCTATAAAGTAAGGACAAAAAGCTATAAGTCGAATTTATGCGCTCTGGCGTATGAATCGCGTCGGAACTGTACATGGCCCTATTAAACCATTGGCTAATAGGGCCTTAGATTGATTGTCAAAAGCCTATCAATTGTTATAATCAGCCTCCGAAAATTGCGCGCTGCAATATGTGAATATTCATATGAATATTTGTCATAAACGTGCAGTTTTAATCGTCGTCCTGAGTAGTTGACTCTGTCACTACCGAATCAGGTACTTACTAGTAAACGAGGCCCCGGAGAGGGCACATAAGTGTGAACTAGAGCCGTGAACAAAAAACGACCTGTAAATCTCGATTTGAGAACCATTAAGCAGCCTCTACCGGCTGTGACTTCAATTCTGCACCGTGTCACTGGTCTGATTCTATTTGTCGGTACCATTTTCATGATGTACGCACTGAGCCTTTCTCTTGAGTCTCAAGAGGGTTTTGATGCAGCAGCTGCACTTCTAACAGAATCATTCATTGCCAAGTTCATCGCTTGGGGTCTGTTGTCTGCACTTCTGTACCACTTCTTCGCAGGTATCAAGCACCTTGTTATGGATGCGGGTTACTGTGAAGAGATTGAATCTGGCAATGCGGCTGCGAAAGCAACGCTTGCGATTTCAGCTATCTCCATTGTGCTAGCAGGAGTTTGGGTATGGTAACTTCGGTAACAAGCTTTGGCCGTAGCGGCCTTTACGATTGGATGATGCAGCGCGTAACTGCGGTTGTCCTTGCAGCTTACACGATCTTCATGATCGGCTACATGCTGCTTAACCCTGAACTAGATTACAACCAGTGGTCAGCACTGTTTGAAGGTACTGCAATGCGTATCTTCACACTTTTAACACTGCTTTCATTGGTTGCGCATGCTTGGATCGGTATGTGGTCAATTTCTACCGACTACATTAAACCAACTGGCATTCGTTTCGTATTCCAATCTGCCTGTGGCCTGCTCGCGTTTGTTTACGTGGTGTGGGGTATTCAGATTCTTTGGGGGGTTTAATAGATGTCTAAGCTACGTACGCTTACATTTGATGCAATTGTTGTCGGCGGTGGCGGTGCAGGTATGCGCGCAGCCCTTCAACTTGCACAGTCAGGTTTAAACACTGCGTGTGTTACAAAAGTATTCCCAACACGTTCACACACAGTATCTGCACAGGGTGGTATTACTTGTGCAATCGCGAGTGCGGATCCAAACGACGATTGGCGCTGGCACATGTACGATACCGTTAAAGGTTCTGACTACATCGGTGACCAAGACGCGATCGAATACATGTGTTCTGTAGGTCCACGTGCGGTATTCGAACTTGACCACATGGGTCTTCCTTTCTCTCGCACAGAGACAGGTCGTATCTACCAGCGTCCATTTGGTGGTCAATCTAAGAACTTCGGTGAAGGTGGTCAGGCTGCTCGTACTTGTGCTGCGGCAGACCGTACAGGTCACGCACTGCTTCACACGCTATACCAAGCAAACATGAAGTCAGGTACAACTTTCCTAAACGAGTGGTTTGCAGTCGATCTTGTTAAAAATGCAGACGGCGCGGTTGTCGGTTGTATTGCGATCTGTATCGAAACAGGTGAAACCGTTTACATTAAAGCGAAAGCGACTGTATTGGCTACTGGCGGTGCAGGTCGTATCTACGCATCGACTACCAACGCTTTGATCAACACTGGTGACGGCATGGGTATGGCACTTCGTGCCGGCATTGCTGCGCAAGACATGGAGATGTGGCAGTTCCACCCAACCGGTATTGCGGGTGCAGGTACGCTGGTAACTGAAGGTTGTCGTGGTGAAGGTGGCTACCTAGTTAATAAAGACGGCGAGCGCTTCATGGAGCGTTACGCTCCTAATGCGAAAGACCTTGCCGGTCGTGACGTTGTTGCGCGCTCAATGATCCTAGAGATCCTTGAAGGCCGTGGCTGTGGTCCAGACGGCGATCACGTCTACTTGAAGCTTGATCACTTAGGTGAAGAGGTTCTTCACTCACGTCTACCAGGTATCTGTGAGCTTTCAATGACATTCGCAGCGGCTGACCCTGTCAAAGAACCAATTCCAGTGGTTCCAACCTGTCACTACATGATGGGTGGTGTTACCACTAACATCGGTGGTCAGGTGATTAACCCAGACCCTGAATCAGGTGAAGATAAGATCGTTGAAGGTCTATTCGCTTGTGGTGAGGTTGCTTGTGTATCGGTACACGGTGCTAACCGTCTAGGTGGTAACTCACTACTAGACTTGGTTGTCTTCGGTCGTGCTGCAGGTCTTCAGATCGAACAGCAGATGCGCGAAGGCTACGAAGTTAAAGACGCTACTGAAGAAGAGATCGAGGCAGCAATGGCTCGTCTAAACCGTCTAAATAACTCGACTGGCGGTGAGAAAGTTGCGGATATCCGTAAAGATCTTCAGCAGTGCATGCAGCTCTACTTCGGTGTATTCCGCGACGGCGATGCGATGCAGGAAGGTTTGACTAAGCTTAAGGCAATCCGTGAGCGTGTAGCGAACGTATATCTTGAAGATAAGACTGGGTCATTCAACACTGCACGTCTTGAAGCGCTAGAGCTTGAGAACCTAATGGAAGTGGCTGAGGCAACTGCCATTGCAGCTTACGAGCGTAAAGAGTCTCGTGGTGCGCATGCTCGTAACGACTTTACTGAGCGTGATGATGAAAACTGGTTGTGTCACTCAGTTTACTACCCACAAACGAAAACGCTGGGCAAACGTGCCGTGAACTTCGCTCCGAAGACCATGGAAGCGTTCCCACCTAAAGTTCGTACATATTAAGGAGTCGTTACGATGCTAGTAAGTGTTTATCGTTACAACCCTGAGATTGATGATGCGCCCTACATGCAGGATATCCAGATCGATATCCCTGGTGGCAAGGACATCATGGTGTTGGATCTTTTACACCTTCTCAAAGAGAAAGATACATCAATGACATTCCGTCGTTCTTGTCGTGAGGGCGTATGTGGCTCTGACGGTTTGAACATGAACGGTAAGAATGGTCTTGCGTGTATTACCCCTCTTTCTGAAGTGGTTAAGAACGACAAGCTGGTTCTTCGTCCACTGCCAGGTTTGCCGGTTATCCGTGACTTAGTTGTCGATATGGGTCAGTTCTACAAGCAGTACGAGAAGATCAAACCATTCTTGATCAACGATACTCCGGCTCCAGCGATCGAGCGCCTGCAGACTCCTGAAGAGCGTGCAGAGCTAGATGGTCTATACGAGTGTATCCTCTGTGCTTGTTGTTCAACCTCTTGTCCGTCGTTCTGGTGGAACCCAGATAAGTTTGTCGGCCCATCAGGCCTTCTACAGGCTTACCGTTTCCTAGCGGACAGCCGCGATACAGCGACTAACGAGCGTCTTGCAGAGCTAGATGATCCATTCAGCGTATTCCGCTGCCACGGCATCATGAACTGTGTGAATGTATGTCCTAAAGGTCTAAACCCAACCAAAGCGATTGGTAAGATCCGTAACATGCTGATATCACGCGCAACCTAAGATTAGGTTGAAGCTCAAAAAAAACCCGCCTTGGCGGGTTTTTTTGTTTTCTGGAAATCGCTGTAAGGGTGGATGACAGGCTGAAGCCAGTCACCGTCACTCCGTAGCGAAAATAATACATTGGTGACTGGCTTCAGCCTGTCACCCGCTCTCCAATTACACTCCAATCTACTGGCGCAACACTCTAAAGCAAGAGATGTTGTCCCATTACGACTAAAGTGCAAAAAAACGTTTAAAAAGCTCTTACTTAATAGCCTAAAAGAACTAAAAACGGCTGTTAAAAGCCCGTAGAATTAACTTATTCCAAAACGCGATAAAACATTGATTACTTTAGTATTAAATCGCTAAAACTGCGGTGTTCAGGGTTGAATAAAAGGCGTAAACTACGCGAGTTTTATTTGGTTGCAACACCGAATAATGCGCTGAAAAATGGAAATTAGAAGCATAAGGGCGATGGATGAAGAGGCTTCACAAGAGCTTCGGAGGTCCCGTACCCCACAACGAGGGTAAATATATAATGCAAGACGGTCTGATGGAGCAGCTGTGGAAGAATGCTCATCTATACGGCGGCAACCTCTCTTACGTAGAACAGCTATACGAAACGTACCTTTTAGATCCAAACTCCGTTCCCCCAGAGTGGCGTGAAGAGTTTGATAAACTCCCTAAAGTCGGTGAAAACATTACTCCTGATGTTCCTCTTGCACCGATTCGTGAACATTTCCAATACATTGCTAAGAATCAAAAACGTGCACAGCCTGCAGCGGTATCCTCTGTCAGCTCTGAACACGAGCGTAAGCAAGTTCGCGCGCTAGCCCTTTTTGATGCTTACCGTATGCGTGGACACCAGATCGCCAAGATCGACCCACTGAATCTGCTAGAACGTGCAGAAGTGGCCGACCTTAATCTGCGCTACCACGAACTTTCAGAAGCAGATTTTGATACAACTTTCCAACTCGGTAGTCTGCAGTTTGGCCGCGAAGAGGCGACACTGCGCGAGATCCTTCAGGATCTTCAAGAGACTTACTGCAGTTCGGTAGGTTCTGAGTACATGCACATTGTGAACACTGAAGAGCGTCTATGGCTTCAGTCTCGCATTGAGCCAACTCGTGCACACCCAACGGTTGAGCCTGAGAAGAAACTCATGGTCCTAGAGCGCCTAACGGCAGCTGAAGGTCTAGAGAAGTACCTTGGCTCCCGATTTGCTGGTGCTAAGCGATTTGGTCTTGAGGGTGGTGAATCTCTGATCGTCTCTTTGAATACTCTGATCCAGCGTGCTGGTAAGCAGGGTGCTAAAGAGGTTGTGATCGGCATGGCACACCGTGGCCGTCTTAATACGCTGGTTAACATCTTCGGTAAAAACCCAGCTGACCTGTTCGGTGAATTCGAAGGTAAGAAGCTGGTTGATTCATCGGGTGACGTTAAGTACCACCAGGGTTTCTCATCGAACGTCAATACTGACGGTGGTGAGGTGCACATTGCGATGGCATTCAACCCATCTCACCTTGAGATCGTAGCGCCAGTGGTTGAAGGTTCGGTTCGTGCCCGTCAGGATCGTCGTGAAGATCCAGTCGGTAACACCGTTGTCCCTGTCAACATCCACGGTGATGCAGCCTTCGCGGGTCAGGGTGTTGTCATGGAGACATTCCAGATGTCTCAGACACGCGCTTATAAGACAGGCGGCACGATCCACATCGTGATCAACAACCAAGTTGGTTTCACGACCTCTAAGCAAGAAGATGCTCGCTCTACAGATTACTGTACCGACGTTGCTAAGATGATCGAAGCACCAATCTTCCACGTCAACGGTGACGACCCAGAAGCGGTTCGTTTCGTGACTCAGTTGGCGGTTGATTACCGTAACGAATTTAAGAAAGACGTTGTTATCGATCTAGTCTGTTACCGCCGTCGCGGTCACAACGAGGCGGATGAGCCAAGCGGTACTCAACCGTTGATGTACGATGTCATCAAAAAGCAGAAGACCACACGCGACCTATACGCAACTAAGCTGATCGAAGAGGGTGTAATCACTGCTGAACAGAGCAAAGAGATGGAAAAGTCTTACCGTGCGGCGCTAGAAAATGGCGAACACGTTGCTCACTCTCTTGTGCTTGAACCAAACACTAAGATGTTTGTTGATTGGGCTCCTTACCTTGGTCACCAATGGTCGTTCGAGTGTGATACTCGTGTCGACATTAAAGTGCTTCAAGAGCTTGCGGCGAACATTGCTGAAACCCCTGAACACTTCAGTGTGCAGCGTCAGGTCTCTAAGATCTATGACGACCGTAAGCGTATGGCAGCCGGTGCAATGGCCGCTAACTGGGGCTTTGCAGAGACATTGGCCTACGCGTCAATTCTTGCAGAGGGTCACCCAGTTCGTTTGACCGGTCAGGATGTCGGTCGTGGTACCTTCTCGCACCGTCACGCGGTTCTGCACGATCAGAAAGATGCGACGACTTACGTACCCCTCCAGAACATGGATAAGGATCAACCAAAATTCACGATCCACGATTCATACCTGTCTGAAGAGGCGGTGTTAGCTTTTGAATACGGTTACTCAACCACAACGCCAAACTCGTTGGTGATCTGGGAAGCGCAGTTCGGTGATTTCGCCAACGGTGCTCAGGTTGTGATCGATCAATTCATCACATCAGGCGAAGCGAAATGGCAGCGTCTATGTGGTCTGACTATGCTGTTGCCACACGGCTTCGAAGGTCAAGGTCCAGAGCACTCATCTGCTCGTTTGGAACGCTACCTACAGCTATGTGCTGAGCACAACATTCAGGTTGTCGTACCTACGACGCCATCGCAGATCTTCCACCTACTGCGTCGTCAGGTGGTTCGCCCACTTCGCAAACCGTTGGTGGTCATGACTCCGAAATCACTGCTTCGTCACAAGCAGGCGATCTCTACTCTTGAAGAGTTAGCGGATGGCACATTCCAGCCAGTGATTGGTGAAGTGGATCAGCTAGATAAATCGAAAGTGAATCGCGTTGTGATGTGTAGCGGTAAGGTCTACTACGACCTATACAACCGTCGCGAAGAGCTAGAGAAGCAGAATGTTGCGATCGTTCGTATTGAGCAACTCTACCCATTCCCAGAGGCGGATCTGGTAGACGAGTTGAGCCAATACCCTAATCTTGAATCGGTTGTTTGGTGTCAGGAAGAGCCAATGAACCAGGGCGCTTGGTACTGCAGTCAGCACCACATGCGCAACGCTCTACGTAAAGTGAAGCCAGAGATTCACCTAGACGGTGTGGGTCGTCCACACGCTGCAGCGCCTGCAGTAGGTTACATCTCTGTTCACGTTGAGCAGCAAGAGAAATTGGTTAACGACGCCCTAAACGGTTAATAAAGAATTCGTTCGTACGACGAGCAGAAGGCAAGAAAGGAAAAATCATGTCAATCGAAATTAAAGCACCTACGTTTCCAGAATCAGTAGCAGACGGAACTGTTGCAACTTGGCACAAGCAGCCAGGTGAAGCGGTTTCTGCCGATGAACTTATTGTCGACATCGAAACCGATAAAGTGGTTCTTGAAGTTGTCGCTCCAGCCGACGGTGTGATCACTGAAGTCCTAAAAGGCGAAGGTGAAACAGTTCTTAGCGAAGAGATTCTTGCTAAGTTTGAAGCGGGTGCAGCCGGTGCGGCAGCTCCAGCAGCAGAAGCAGCGACTGAAGCGGCTCCAGCAGGTGACGCTGAGAAAGTAGGCCCAGCCGCTCGTAAACTGATTGATGAGAACGGTCTTGATGCTAGCCAGATCCCTGGTACAGGTAAAAACGGTGGCATCACTAAAGAAGACGTAATGAACTTCATGGCGAACAAGCCCGCTTCTGCTCCTGCGGCAGCAGCACCTGCAGCCGCTCCTGCTGCAGCCCAGCCAGCAGTATCAGTCAACGTACCAGCAGGTGAGCGTGTTGAGAAACGCGTTCCAATGACTCGTCTACGTGCAACCATCGCTAAGCGTCTAGTTGAAGCGCAACAGAATGCCGCGATGCTAACAACGTACAACGAAGTAAACATGAAACCAGTCATGGAGCTTCGTAAACAGTACAAAGATCTGTTTGAGAAGACTCACAACGGTACACGTCTAGGCTTTATGTCATTCTTCGTTAAAGCGGCGACTGAAGCACTAAAACGCTTCCCAGCGGTAAACGCATCGATCGACGGTAACGATATGGTCTACCACGGTTACCAGGATATCGGTGTCGCTGTATCGACTGACCGAGGCCTAATGGTGCCAGTATTGCGCGATACGGATGCGATGAGCCTTGCAGAAGTAGAGGGCACTATTGCAGACTTCGGTAAGCGTGGTCGTGAAGGTAAGCTTGGCATGGAAGATATGCAGGGCGGTACATTCACAATCACTAACGGCGGTGTGTTCGGCTCATTGATGTCGACACCAATCCTTAACCCACCACAGACAGCTATCTTGGGTATGCACAAGATCCAAGAGCGTCCAATGGCGGTGAATGGTCAGGTTGAAATCCTACCAATGATGTACCTAGCACTCTCTTACGACCACCGTATGATCGATGGTAAAGAGGCGGTACAGTTCCTTGTAACAATTAAGGACCTGCTGGAAGATCCAGCGCGCATGCTCCTAGACGTTTAATGCGAATCGCATTCTAGGAATCTTTAAAAAGTTACTGAGATAGGAAAGAGTAATGTCTGATAAGTTTGACGTAATTGTAATCGGTGCTGGCCCTGGCGGTTACGTAGCAGCGATTCGTGCAGCACAGCTTGGTTTGAAAACAGCTTGTGTTGAGAAGTGGATTGATGAGAAGGGCGGTACTGTACTAGGTGGTACCTGTCTTAACGTAGGTTGTATCCCATCGAAAGCGATGCTTGAGACAACCCACAAACTTCACGAAGCACAACACGGCTTCGCGGCTCAGGGTATCGTTGCTGAAAACGTATCGATCGACCCTAAAGCGATGGTTGCTCGTAAGAATGGCATCGTTAAAAACCTTACTGGCGGTATCGCTGGGCTGTTCAAAGCCAACGGTGTCACTACCCTTGCGGGTACCGGTAAACTGCTAGCGGGTAAGCAGGTTGAAGTGACTGCGGCTGATGGCTCAGTATCAACATACCAAGCTGACAACGTGATCCTTGCATCAGGTTCAGTACCCGTAGAGATCCCACCAGCACCTCTTACAGAGGGTCTAATTCTAGACAACGCAGGTGCACTTGATATCGATGAGACACCAGAGCACCTAGGTATCATCGGTGCTGGTGTTATCGGTCTAGAGATGGGTTCTATCTGGGCTCGTTGTGGCTCTAAAGTGACCGTGCTAGAAGCGATGGATGACTTCCTAGCCCTAGCGGACCAAGACTTAGCGAAAGAGGCTAAAAAGCTTCTGACTAAACAGGGTCTAGACATCAAACTGGGTGCGCGTTGTACTGGCACTGAGATCGTTGATGGTAAAGCGGTAAAAGTTATATACACTGATTCTGAAGGCGATAAAGAGCTTGTTGTTGATAAGCTAATTGTTGCTGTCGGTCGTCGTCCACAAACCAACGGTCTTCTAGCTGAAGATTCAGGTGTCTCTCTGGATGAGCGCGGCTTCATTTTCGTTGACGAGAACTGTCGTACCGGTGCACCAGGCGTTTACGCCATTGGTGACTCAGTACGTGGCCCGATGCTTGCACACAAAGCATCCGAAGAGGGCATCATGGTTGCAGACATCATTGCGGGTCACAAAGCTGCAATGAACTACGACTGCATCCCTAACATCATCTACACTTTCCCTGAGTTGGCTTGGGTCGGTAAGACCGAACAGCAGCTTAAGGCGGAAGGTATCAAATACAAGAGTGGCAAATTCCCATTCGCAGCGTCTGGCCGTGCCATGGCAGCGAATGCGACAGAGGGCTTCGTTAAGATGCTCGCTGATGAAGCTACCGACCGTATTCTTGGTGTACACATCGTTGGTGGTATCGCCTCTGAGCTGATCGCTCAGGGTGTTATCGCAATGGAATTTGCATCAAGCGCGGAAGATCTGCAGTTGACCGTATTTGCTCACCCAACCGTGAGTGAAGCGATCCACGAAGCAGCTCTAGCTGTGGATAATCACGCTATCCACATTGCGAATCGCAAAAAGCGTTAATCGCAGAACAGGGAGCGCTTCAGGCCAAAAGCTTGAAGCGCTTTTGTTCAGATCGATGGCACGGGTAACCCCGTGTTCGTTTAACCGACCTAAATAACGGACTATAGAATGAATCTTCACGAGTATCAGGGCAAGCAGCTGTTTGCACAGTACGGTCTGCCAGTGTCACAAGGCATTGCAGTCGATACACCGGAAGCAGCCGCAGAAGCAGCCAAACAAATTGGCGGTGATAAGTGGGTTGTTAAAGCACAGGTACACGCAGGTGGCCGCGGTAAAGCGGGCGGCGTTAAACTAGTAGACTCTCCAGAAGAAGCAGCAGCTTTCGCAAAAGATAAGCTAGGTACTAATCTGGTAACTTACCAAACTGACGCGAACGGTCAGCCAGTCTCTAAAATTCTTGTTGAGACCTGCACAGACATCGCAAACGAACTATACCTAGGTGCGGTTGTTGACCGTTCATCACGTCGCATTGTCTTCATGGCATCGACTGAAGGTGGTGTAGAGATCGAGAAAGTCGCTCACGAAACACCTGAGAAGATTCTTAAAGCAACCATCGATCCTTTGACTGGCGCACAGCCATACCAGGGTCGTGAGCTAGCATTCAAGCTAGGTCTTGAAGGCGTTCAGATCAAACAGTTCGTATCAATCTTCATGGGTCTTGCGAAGATGTTTGAAGAGAAAGATCTAGCTCTTCTAGAGATTAACCCACTGGTTATCACTGACGAGGGCAACCTACACTGTCTAGATGCGAAAGTCGTTATCGATGGCAACTCGGTTTACCGTCACAAAGATATCCAAGCAATGGAAGATCCATCACAGGAAGACGAGCGTGAAGCACGCGCGGCTGAGTGGGATCTTAACTACGTAGCACTAACTGGCAACATCGGTTGTATGGTTAACGGTGCTGGCCTTGCAATGGGTACTATGGACATTGTCTCTCTACACGGCGGTTTCCCAGCTAACTTCCTTGACGTAGGTGGCGGCGCGACGAAAGAGCGTGTAACCGAAGCGTTCAAGATCATCCTTGAAGACAGCAAAGTTAAAGCGGTATTGGTTAACATCTTCGGTGGTATCGTACGTTGTGACCTAATCGCAGAAGGCATCATCGGTGCTGTTAAAGAAGTGGGTGTTGAAGTTCCAGTGGTTGTTCGCCTTGAAGGTAACAACGCAGACCTCGGCTCTAAACTGCTATCTGAATCTGGTTTGGATATCATCGCGGCTACCAGCTTGACTGACGCTGCACAGCAAGCAGTTAAAGCAGCAGGAGGCAACTAATCATGTCAGTACTAATTAACAAAGACACCAAAGTAATCTGTCAGGGTTTCACTGGTGGTCAGGGTACTTTCCACTCTGAACAAGCGATCGCCTACGGCACTAAAATGGTTGGCGGTGTGACTCCAGGTAAGGGTGGCACAACTCACCTAGGTCTACCTGTATTCAACACTGTTGCTGAAGCAGTAGAGCAGACTGGCGCAGAAGCATCAGTTATCTACGTACCAGCGGCGTTCTGTAAAGATTCGATCCTTGAAGCGGCTAATGCAGGCATCAAGCTAATCGTTTGTATCACAGAGCACATCCCAGTGATGGACATGCTTCAGTGTAAAGTGAAGTGTGACGAGCTAGGCGTACGTCTAATCGGTCCTAACTGTCCAGGTGTCATCACACCGGGTGAATGTAAGATCGGTATCATGCCAGGTCACATCCACCTACCAGGTAAAGTCGGTATCGTTTCACGCTCTGGTACGCTAACGTACGAAGCGGTTAAGCAGACAACTGACGCTGGCTTCGGTCAGTCTACTTGTGTTGGTATCGGTGGTGACCCAATCCCTGGTTCTAACTTCATCGATATCCTAGAGATGTTCCAGAACGACCCACAGACTGAAGCGATTGTTATGATCGGTGAGATCGGTGGTTCAGCAGAAGAAGAAGCGGCTGCTTACATCAAAGCAAACGTAACTAAACCTGTTGTATCGTACATCGCGGGTGTAACAGCGCCTCCAGGCAAACGCATGGGCCACGCTGGTGCCATCATCTCTGGCGGTAAAGGCACTGCAGACGAGAAGTTCGCAGCACTAGAAGACGCAGGCGTTAAGACTGTACGTTCACTAGCAGATATCGGCGTAGCCCTATCTGAAGTAACTGGCTGGGCAATGAAGTAATTCGTTTCTCGCGTTAAAGAAAAGCGACCCTTGGGTCGCTTTTGTGTTTTCTGGAAGACGGGGATAGGGCGGATGACAGGCTGAAGGCCAGTCACCGCAGCTCCGTAGTTAATTAAGTATTCCGGTGACTGGCTTCAGCCTGTCATCCGCTATCGCAGTTGGCAGCGACTCTGGAAGAAGCTGCCAAGCAGTCTTGCTCCAATCTCTGGAAGTCGCTTTGTAGAGCTGATGACAGTCTAAAGACAGTCACCGCAGCTCCGTAGTTGGATCAGCACACCGGTGACTGGCTTCAGCCTGTCATCCGCTGTCAATGTAAACTCCCAACCATGATCTATACTCCAAAGAAAAAGGAGTTTAACCATGGCAAGGAAGCCAAGATTATGTCCAGCAGGTGTGCCCCAGCACATTATTCACCGCGGCCACAACCGACAATACATCTTTAAAGCCAGTGCCGACTTTGAAATGTACCTCAGTAAACTTGAGTATTGGTCAGAGGTATACGAAGTTCAACTGCATGCTTGGGTACTGATGAGCAACCACATTCACTTTTTATTAACGCCTAGTTCTGATGATGGCATTTCAGAGATGATGAAACGTATCGCAGGAAGTTACGGTCGTTACTTCAATAAGCGTTATGGATTGACTGGAACGATATGGGAAGGGCGTTATAAAAACATGCCCGTAGTGAATCAATCACACCTTGACCAGATAAAAGCTTATATAGAACAAAATCCAGTGCGGGCTGGGATTTGTGGAATGCCTTCGGAGTATCGGTGGTCTAGCGGGAACTCTGGAAAACGCTGATGGGGCTGATGACAGTCTAAAGACAGTCACGGCGGCTGCGTAGTTGGTTCAGCGCTCCGGTGGCAGTAATTTGCTCCTGCAATGACTCCATACAGGCCATCCATGGCCTTAACTGGCTTCAGCCTGTCATCCACTCTTTACTCCCGCTCCAATACCCAGCGAATTGCCCGATCAACATCCTCCGATCGAAACCGCGTATGTTCTCGATCCTCAAACCCCATAAACAGCTTCGGCTCTTCAGCAGCTTCAAAAAGCGTTACACCTTGCTCGTAGGGAATGGTGTCATCATCGGTTGAGTGCAAGATCACTAAAGGCTCATCCACCTGTTGAATCTTATCAATCGAATCAAATCGGTGTTTAAGCAGTAAGTTAACCGGTAACCAGGGGTAGTCATCAGCCGCCATCTGCGCAATAGAGGTATAGGGCGCGGCCAGAATCACCCCTTTAAAATCGCGTTCAGTGGCTAATTGAACCGCCACGCCAGTTCCCAATGACTCGCCGTAGATGATCAGGTCTGATGAATTTAGATTGTGCTCTTTGGCTAACCAATCAAACACCGCACGTGCGTCGTCATAAAAGCTACCCTCGCTTGGTGTACCTCTGCTTTGCCCAAACCCGCTCCAGCTGAAGATTAATAGTCCCCGTTCATTCTCTGACAAGATATTGATCAGTCGCCCACGCGTGCTCAGGTTGCGAGCATTGCCGTGCAGATAGACAAGCGTCTCTTGCCCAGGTTTAGCTGGTTTATACCAAGTCTGAAGGCGGTTGCCATGCGGGGTATTAATAAAGAGCTCGCTAGCACCTGGGAATATCGTCTCAACCGACTCTGTTTCGTAGGTCGGTTTAAAAATCAAAGAGTCTTGCGCAAAGTACATGTACCCGCAAGCGGATAGGTAGGTGAGAGTTAGCAGGACTGCAGTGCGTTTAAATAATTTCATTATTTAGTCTATCCATAGATGACAGGCTGAAGCCAGTCACCGCGACTAGGCCACTCTCTGGAAGTCGACTAGTAGAGCCGATGACAGTCTAAAGACAGTCACGGTAGCTCCGTAGTTGGTTCCGTACACTTGATTATGATAGAGCGGATGACAGGCTGAAGCCGGTCACTGCCGCTCCGATGATGGTCGAGTACTCTGGTGACAGTAATTTGCTCCTGCAATTACTGCATACAGGCCATCCATGGCCCTAACTAGCTTCAGCCTGTCATCCGCTCTAAAATATCTATCACGTTATCAATTTAATAAAACCAAAGCACCAAGTTAACACTAAACGCGTATTTCCATTAAATTTATAAGAAAAAAGACAAACATGAACCTAGTATCCCGCTTTTACAAACAGGTTGATCGCTTCCAAGATCGCACATTCCTTGGCTACAAAACTGAAGGCGAGTGGAAGACGCTCTCTTGGAAACAGACGGCCGATCAAATTTCAACACTCAGTCACTATCTAACACAGTATGGTGTCGGTAAAGACGATCGCGTTTTGATCCTCTCTGAAAACCGTCCCGAGTGGGCCGTCAGTGATTTGGCGATCATGTCCGTGGGTGCTTATGTGGTTCCGGCTTATACAGCACACACCGTAGACGATCTTCGCCATATTCTCTCGTTGACCAGCCCTAAATTCGCCATCGTCTCGACTCAGGAGTTGGCCGATAGAGTGTTAGAGGCCAATATCAGCCACGAATGTGTCACCCATATGATTGTGATCGATCAGGGTGAGCATGATAAACCCGATTGGCATACCGAGATTCTGTCCTGGCCAGAGGTTCAACAAGGAGCCGAGCGTCCAGATCTGTCAGCCATAGAAACTGACGATGTCTGTACCCTGATCTTTACCTCGGGCACGGGCGGTCATCCTAAAGCGGCGATGCTGACCCACAAGAACATCATTCATAACGTCGAAGCTGCTGCGCGAGTGTTGGATACCATACCTGTTAATGAAGAGGATCGATTCCTCTCATTCTTGCCACTTGCTCACGCGTACGAGCATACAGCTGGCCTGCACATGCCGATTACACAAGGGGCTGAGATCTTCTACTGCGAATCGACCGATAAGTTAGCGCAGTATCTAACCGAGGTCTCTCCATCTATAGCAACAGCGGTTCCTCGCCTCTACGACATGCTCTATGCGCGTATAAAGTCGGGTGTTGATCGAGCCAGTGGATTTCGCAAAGGGCTCTTTTATAAGGCTTTGTCGATCGGTACCAAAAAGCTTAATGATGAAAAACTCTCGCTAATAGAATCAATTATCGACCCACTATTAGAGAGGCTGGTTCGCAAAAAATTGCGTGATCGTTTTGGTGGCAAAATTAAGTACTTTGTCTCAGGTGGTGCCCCCCTAAACCCAGAGATCGGAAACTTCTTTGCTGCCTTAGGTATCGGCATTATCCAAGGTTATGGTCAGACAGAGGCATCGCCACTGATCACTGTGAACCGCCCAGGAAATATCCGTATGTCGACCGTCGGTTTGCCGCTCGATTGTGAGTTGAAGCTAGCGGATGATGGTGAACTATTAGTTCGTGGCGACAACGTCATGAAAGGGTATTGGCAGAATGAGTCAGCCACGGCAGTCACCATCATTGATGGTTGGTTGCATACCGGTGATCTGGCCGAAATCGATGAAGAGGGATTTGTTTCTATTGTAGGGCGTTCGAAAGACCTTATCGTCACTTCAGGTGGTGATAACGTTGCGCCTGCCAAGCTAGAAGCGAAGCTGACACTGGAGGAGGAGGTGGATCAAGCAGTTGTGCTTGGCGATGCCAAACCTTGGTTGTCCGCGATTATCGTTCCGTCTGAAGTCCTGCAAAAAGCGACAGACTCGGATGACGAGCTAGAAAAAATCATCTCTAAAGCGGTCAAACGAGTTAACCAAGAGCTAAACGGTACCGAACGTATCCGTAAGTTCATTGTACAACGGGAACTCTTCTCGATTGAGAATGGATACGTAACACCCACACAGAAGATCAAACGCTCTAAGGTGATTGAAGATAACCAAGTAGCGATTGATCGGTTGTATGGGAAGTAGTAACCCCTCTGGTTGGAGCGGTCTTAAAAAGGCCGCGATAAAACCTATTTAATTCAACAGTTGTTGGAGCTAGCCAAAGGCGAAGCGATTTTAATCGCCTCATCTTCGATAAGGCTCCAACAACTTCAGTTGGACTTTAACCCATATGCTTCCGCACCAACGCCATCAACCCCTGCGTCGATTGGTCATACCCCTGCGTCGATTCACCAATCTGTTGGCTGATCTCATTGGCTAGGCGTTTACCGAGCTGAACACCCCACTGGTCAAACGAGTTGATGTTCCATATAGCGCCTTGTACAAATACCTTATGCTCATAAAGCGCAATGAGCGCGCCTAGGTTGCGTGGGCTGATGCGATCCATTAACAAAACGTTACTTGGGCGGTTACCTTGGCAGCTCTGATACTCCAATAGACCATCAGAATCATCACCGTTCATAAAAGCATTGGCTTGGGCTAGCATATTGGTCAGCAGAGCGAAGTGGTGCTCTTCTGTCTGTTCATCAGCCTCAAGCGAGGCGATAAAGTCGATCGGGACGAATCGCGTGCCTTGGTGCAATAGCTGGAAGAAGGCGTGTTGGCCATTGGAGCCTGTCTGCCCCCAGACGATAGGTCCCGTTGCGTAATCAACTGGGTCGCCATTGATATCGACCGACTTACCGTTTGACTCCATATCCAGCTGCTGTAAAAACGCCGGTAACTGATGCAGTGCCTGGTCGTAAGGAATCACTGCTTGAGTTTCGGCACCCAAGAAGTTGATGTACCAGATACCGATCAGCGCCATGATGACCGGCATGTTCTGATCCATTGGCGCTTCCACAAAGTGACGATCCATCTCGTAGGCGCCTTCCAGCATATCAATGAAGTTGTCATAGCCAATCGACAGTGCAATCGGCAGACCGATTGCTGACCAGAGCGAATAACGTCCGCCCACCCAAGCCCAGAACTCAAAGATATTCTCTTGTGCAATACCAAACTCCATCGCGGCTGCTTGGTTAGTCGATACCGCCACAAAATGTTGGCTGATATCCTCATGGCCGCCCGTCTGTTCACGGAACCAGCGACGAGCTGTTTTCGCATTTAGTAGTGTCTCTTGCGTTGAGAAAGTCTTGGTCGAGACAACAAACAGTGTGGACTTGGCATCTAAGTTTTTAAGCGTCTTCTTTATGTGCTGCCCGTCGACGTTCGAGATGAAGTGGAACTTAATGTCCGGATGGCGGAATTGCAGTAGGGCGCGTACTACCATGTTAGGTCCCAGATCTGAACCACCAATCCCTATATTAACCACATCGGTAATGCGGTTGCCTTTGTAGCCCTTCCAGTCACCGTTACGAACTTGTTCGCTAAAGACCTTAAGTTTATCCAAGCTGGAACGAATCTCTGGCATCACGTCTACGCCATCGACAATCACTGGCTCATCACCACGGTTACGCAATGCGGTGTGTAAGACAGGGCGTTTCTCTGTGACATTAATAATGTCCCCCGAGAACATCTGAGCACGGCGCTGGCGCAAGGAGGAGTGCTCTACTAGATCGATCAACGCTTTAAAGACATCGTCATTAATCTTATTTTTAGAGAAGTCCAAAAATAGCTCGCCCAAGCGGACACTCATCTTATCGAAGCGTTTAGCGTCTTGCTTAAAGTAGTCGCTAATACGGTCCTCTTGAGTCTCTTGCGCGAGCTGTTCTAGCTTTTTCCAAGTTACAGATGAGGTAAGAAGATTCATTTTTGGCCTCTAAATAAGGTTTTTTGTTTAAGTTACGTCAATTCTACGGGAATAAAGCGGTTAAATGAATATTTTTACGTAATTTTACTACGTACTTTATTGCAGGATGTTCTAAGTTTCTGGAAAATGGTAACAGAGTGGATGACAGGCTGAAGGCCAGTCACCGCGGCTACGTAGTTAGTTCAGTGCACTGTTGGTGACAGGCTGAAAGCCTGTCACGGTAGCTATGTACAGGCGAAAAAAAACCCGCTGCGTGAGCAGCGGGTCCTGTGGATTTCTGTCTAAGAAAATCTTAGAAAGAGAAAGAACCACCGATTGTAACGTTGTTACCGTCTAGTGCTTCAGTGTCTGAATCGTTGATAGAGTATTCAGCGTAAGCGCTTAGACCGCCGCCCAAATTCTGAGCAACTTTGAACGCAGTAGTATCCATTTCAACAGCTGGATCAGCAGCAAATTGAGCTTCGTCCTGAGCGTAGAAAGCAGAAAGGGTAGTGTTACCCATAGCGTAACTACCAAAAATAGTAGTGGTTTCAACCTCAACTTTATTAGCAGGGGTTTCAACTGAAGTGTATTCACCGTCTGCAATAGCAACACCTACAGTCAAAGCGTCCATTGCGTAAGCAACTTTAACACCGGTAGCTTTGTAATCGAAACCAAAGTCAGTTTCATTTGTACCTACATAATCAACACCGTTAACTTTAAGTGCTTTAGTAGTAGTAGTAACTGTGTTGCTTGTCTCTTCCATACCGAAGTTGATAGAAAGACCATCAACAGCGTAGCCTAGTTGAGCAACTGTACCTTCGTTGGTAGTACCGTTACGTACAGCACCGATGCCAGCAGAGAAACCGTTTGAAGAAAGTGTTACGCCGACAGCGTTATCAACTTCACCAGAGAAGTATGTCACGTTACCAGTGTTTGAGTAATCTACAGTGTCAGCAGCGTCTGCTGGGCTACCGAATTTACCACCCCAAAGTGCAACAGTGCCGTTGTCAACTTTTAGGTAAGCAAGTGTTGGAGAAGTGAAATCACCCTCAGTTTTTACTTCTGCTGATACGTTAAGGCCAGCGTCAGTTTGTGAAGAGCCTTTCATGCCGAATACAACGTCATCACGTTCAACATTAGATACGTCAGAAGTTGCAACGTCACCTTTGATGAAATCAACTGCTACGGTACCGTAGATTGTCATGTCAGCCATTGCTGGCGCAGAGATCGCTGTAGCAACAGCAACTGCAAGTAGTTTTTTCATTTTGGAAATCTCCAGAAAATTTATTTAAGCCTCAAATATCCGGCCAAATCTAAGTTTAAGTTAAAACCCAAACCCGTTCGGCTTTGGACAGAATGCACTTTATCCCCCGACATAGCTGGGGTCAACCCGCTTTTTTAAAAAGTTCCACCAAAATGGATTTTTTTTTGTTAATTTTCTGTTCAGAAAAGTGGTTTTTATTTAAAATCGCTATAAATCAATAGCTTATGAGTCGTGTTAAGTTTCGGTTAATTTTGAGATCTTTTGGTTATATTAATTATTCTTTTTTGGAATATGTAGGCTTTTTAAAATGTTGGAGCGGTCTTGCAAAGGCCGCGATGGTTTGCGCTGAGCTAGGGACAAGACTCGCCGATCAATAGCTCCGTCGGCATCACAACATCCTCACTCATTCGATTCTCAATAAACAGCCTTGCAGCCATGCGGCCTTTCTCGAACGAGTGCTGTTGTATGGTGGTGATCGCTTTGGGCATGGCTTGTGCTTCGGGGATGCCATCAAAACCGGTAATTCTCAGCTCTTCTGGGAATTGGATGCCCATCTGCAGGGCGGCTCGCATGGCAGCGATGGCCATGACGTCGGATTGGCACAGTAGAAGGTCAGGTCGGTCGGGCTGGCTTAGTACTTGGTAGGCCAATTTGAACGCTTCGTCGTAGTCGTTGACGTGAAGGTTCCAGATCTGATCCATGGGGCGTTCAATTCCGGCTTCATCAAACGCATCAAAATAGCCGTTTAGGCGATCGAGAGAGAGGCGAAGGCCGACGGTTTTTAGGGTCTCTTCGTTGGCTTGGCTAATGCCTTCATCGGAGGTGATTCGCAGTGCCAGAATGGCTGGGTGCTTCGGTTTCTTCTTGAGTGCATGTTTAGCGATCTGGTAGCTCGCGTCTCGGTTATCGACGTTCACAGACCCATAACCCTCAATCTTATGATCGACAACGATTAGGCGTTTCTGCTGGCGTTTTAGATGTTCCAGTGTAGGACCGGGTGGGATAAAGCCGTAGACGATAAAGCCATCCACCATCGATTCGTGCAGTCGTTGACGGTTGGCGTGGTCTAGATCCCTTGCTGAAAGTAGCAGCATATTAAGATGCGCTTTGTCGAATTCATCGGCTAAGCCAGAGAGAAAGTGACTAGCAACGTAGTCGTTCATGGAGTAGGCGAGACGATCGGTCAAAACGATTCCGACGACACCAGAGCGCCCTGTGCGCAGATAGCGTCCAGCTGCGCTTGGGCCAACGTAACCGAGCTCCTGGCACTGTTCTAAGATACGAGTACGAAGTGATTCAGAGAGCTGATCAGGGCGGTTAAAGGCGTTTGAGATGGTTGCCGTAGAGACACCAATCGCTTTAGCCACCTCTTTTATGGTCATTTTTTTCATAATCATCTCTACCCGTTGGAGCCTTATCGCCTCTACCCGTTGGAGCCTTATCGAAGATGAGGCGATCCCATTTAAGTTAAAAGCATCGCGACCTTTTTAAGGACGCTCCAACAGTCTGCTAAGGGCACATCTACGTTATTCAAACCTCCGCAAACAACGCCTGATAGGGCGGCAGTACAATCGCTCCATTTTCAAAGCGACCACTGAACCCGTGCCCATTTAGAACCGACTTAATCTCTTCATTGTAAGGGATAGTTAGTTCTGCACCGGTCATATTAATCGCAACCAACAGTGACTGTTCATCAGATTGACGCGTGAATACAAAGGCTTCGCCTGTCTCTTCAACCAACTCCATATCGCCTTTAATCAGTGCTGGCTGTTGTTGGCGCCATTGAATGAACTGGCGCATTTTATGAAGCGTTGAATCGTTCTGCTGTTCTTGCGTCTCAACGGACAGTGGTAGATGTCTTGGATCGACCGGTAGCCATGGCTTAGCGTGGGAGAAACCCGCTTGCTCACTGTTATCCCAGATCATTGGAGTACGACAGCCGTCACGGCCTTTGTACTCTGGCCAGAACTCAATACCGTAGGGGTCCTGTAGAGCTTCAAAAGGGACATCGGCTTCTGGTAACCCTAGCTCTTCGCCTTGATAGAGACAGACACTGCCGCGCAGGCTCATCAGCATGGCCATAGAGACCAGTGGGAATTGGTTTGGATCCTCTTGCTCGCCCCAGCGTGTCGCGCTTCGTTTCACGTCATGGTTTGATGCCGCCCAGCAGGGCCAAGCATCACCCGCGTTCGCTTTAAAGGTGGTCATCACTTGACGGAAGTAGTCGGCCCTGTGTTCGGGTGACAACAGGTCAAAGGTGTAGGCCATATGTAGTTTGTCACCACCGGCCGTGTACTCCGCCATGCGCTGAAGTGGATCGGTATGGTCCACGCCGATCTCACCGACCATGCTGCGATCATCATATTCATTCAGCAGATCACGCATCGCCTTAAGGAAGTTGAGGTTTTCCGGTTGGCTGAGATCGTACTGGTGAGTTTGGCGAACATAAGGGTTCGAAGCGTCAACGCTGTTGATGTACGGCATACCTTCTGGATGAGGTGGGTTATCCTCTAGCCCAGCGCTATGGTAGTAGAGGTTCACGGTGTCTAGACGGAAGCCATCGACTCCCAAGTCTAACCAGAAGCGCATGTTGTCCAAGTTTGCTTGGAACACCTCTGGGTTGTGGAAATTAAGATCCGGCTGGCTCGTTAGGAAGTTGTGCAGGTAGTACTGCTGACGCTGGGTATCCCACTGCCATGAAGAACCGCCAAAGATTGATAACCAGTTATTCGGTGCCGTGCCGTCAGGTTTTGGATCAGCCCAAACGTACCAGTCGGCTTTCGGATTGGTTCGGTTTGAGCGACTCTCGGTAAACCAAGGGTGTTGATCTGATGTATGCGATAACACCTGATCGATCATAACCTTTAACCCCAATTCGTGAGCGCGAGCAACCAGCTCTTTAAAATCATCCAGCGTGCCAAACATCGGGTCGACATCGCAGTAGTCAGAGACGTCGTAGCCAAAATCTTTCATCGGTGATTTGAAGAACGGGGAGAGCCAGATGGCATCAACGCCCAGTGAAGCGATGTAATCCAGTTTGGATGTAATACCGGGGAGATCACCAATCCCGTCGCCGTTGGAGTCCATGTAACTGCGAGGATAGATTTGGTAGATGATACCGCCTTTCCACCAGGGGTTGTTGCTCATAGTGTTGTCTCTATTTATGCGGATGACAGGCTGAAGCCAGTCACCGGTGTTTCTTTTCAGGTGACTGGCCTTCAGCCTGTCACCCACTAGTTGTTGGAGCCTTATCGAAGATGAGGCGATCCCTAATCTATTTAAAGCTTCGCGACCTTTTTAAGGACGCTCCAACACTCTTTTAAGAGCGCACTGGAAACGACCGTTGCGTAATGCTCATAAATCCATCGGCCAGCAGCATCTCTAGCCCAGCTTCACTGAAGATCCACTCTACATTCAGTGGCCCGTTTACATTCAATTCCCGGTTGTATCGATGCGAAAAGTGTTCGTTAAGGGTTTCATCATCGGTATTAACAGAGCGGCTGATGTTTATCTGGTAACGCTCTTCTGTGCGCTTGATCTCAATTCGATGCGCTTCATCGTCTGAAGCAAAATAAGCGGATTCACCTTCATTCAAATTGAGTTGCGTGGATTGGTGTGTGCCCTCGATCAACCTAATAGAGTCTGTAAGCTGAATGATATCGGCTTCTAAACGACTCACAAATTGTTGGGCAACCCTTAATCCATCAGCGCTCTCTATCAGTCTCAACTGACGAGGCAGTGTCATCTGACCATTGGTGACCGAGCAGGGGAGTTCGTTAGCGTATCTCCAGTTGCTAAACCATGAGATGGCTAGTCGTTGATTATTGGGTGCGTCTGACCAGCTCTGTGTCGCATAGTAGTCGCGCCCCTCATCTAACAGCAAAACCGTGCCGGCCGGGTTTCGGTTAGTAAACTGTATTCCGTCAAAGTCACCGATAAAGTATTGGGTGTACGAACCGTAGTGGATGTCGGGTGTCATACCAATTCCCACTACCAATACCCAAGCGGTTAGACCATTCTCGGTGGTCAGTTCGAATAGATCAGGGCACTCCCAAGGGTGCCATTCGTGGGCCCCTTGGCCTTCCCCAAACTCTGAACAGAAGCTCCAATCAAGTAAGTTTTTAGAGCGGTAAAAAGAGATGGTTTGGCGTGTTGCCAGACACATAATCCAGTGCTGACTCTCTTCATGCCAAATGACCTTAGGATCACGGAAATCCGAGAATCCAGGGTTGCTCAAGACAGGATTATTTGAATATTTAGTCCAAGTCTCACCGCTGTCAGTTGAGTAGGCGATGCATTGATCCTGAACGTAGCCGCGATCAAATTCCTCTTGGTCAAGGTGGGCAGTGTAAAACGCAATGAGCCCCGCCTGACCATTAAACAGGCCTGAGTCATCATATGCATCTACTATGGCGCTACCAGAGAAACACATGCCTTGCTCGTCTGGTGTTAAAGCAATCGGTTTATGTTCCCACTGGTTTAAATCAGAGCTGACAGCATGACCCCAGTGCATAGGACCCCAGGTTAGCCCTTCAGGGTAGTGCTGGTAGAAGAGGTGGTAACGACCGTCACAATAGACCAAGCCGTTTGGATCGTTGATCCAACCGCGCGGAGCTTTGAAGTGCTCGGGTAGTGTTTGGTCTTGTTTGTTGGTCATGTTTTATTCGCTGTTTTGGTGACAGGCTGAAGCCAGTCACCTTTGTTTTTTTAATTCACCAGTGACAGGCTAAAGCCAGTCACCTAATTCAGTTCATATCAACAGTGACTGGCTTTAGCCTGTCATCTGCTTTCTCAGTGATTTCCATACAGTGGATGACAGGCTGAAAGCCAGTCACCGCCAAAGGCTGGCTTAGCCTTTCACTGAACCTGCTACCAAGCCGCGGACAAAGAATCGTTGCAGGGCAAAGAAGACGAGCAGCGGCAAGATAATGCTGATGAAGGCGCCTGAGGTTAGGACTTCCCAGTTTGAACCGCGGGTACCCAGTAGGGCACGCAGTTGAGCCGTCAGTACTATCTGATCTTCGCCCTGTCCTAGGAACACCAACGCAACCAGAAGATCGTTCCATACCCATAGGAATTGGAAAATCGTGAAGCTGGCCAGAGCCGGTAGAGAGAGCGGCAGAATGATTCTGGTAAAGACCTGGAAGTGACTCGCTCCATCGACACGCGCACTCTCGATCAAATCGCCTGGCAGGCTCTTCATGTAGTTACGCATCAAGTAGATTGCCAATGGCAAGCCGAAGCCCGTATGCGCCATCCAGACACCGGGGTAGCCCTTACTCTCAAAGCCGAACATCTGGCCCAGATCTGAGTAGAGGCGCAGTAGCGGTACCAGTGAGGTTTGAAGCGGCACAACCAACAGACCAATAACCACCGCAAACAGCCACTCACGACCGGCAAACTGCATCCAGCTGAACGCGTAGGCTGCGAAAGCTGCAATCAGAACCGGAATCACCGTCGCAGGGATGGTTACGGCCAGTGTATTAAGAAACGCCTGACCGATTTTGCCTTTATCCAAGACATTGTCGTAGTTCTCTAGCGTAAAGCGTGGCGGTTGACCGTAGGCGAAGAAGATACGCTTGCCACGGCTGCCGGTAATCTCTTTGTCCTGGACATAGGTGTAGCTACCGTCACTGTTCACCGTTAGCTGCGCACCATTTTTTAGCGTTGCTGTCTCACCGGCTGGAACCTCTTCTGGATCCCGTGAGCTGCTGCCGAACGCTAAGATGTTTGTGAATGCAGTGCCATCGTCAGCCGTCAGTTGACCGCTTAAGACAAACTGACCATCAATCTGCTGTTGTGTCTCAGGTAGATCGGTCCGGGCAAAGGTGACCTGTTTTGACTCATTAAACGAGGTCCACCAGCCCGATGCCGCCAACTGATCTTTGTCACGGATAGAGCTGACAAACAGACCCAGTGTTGGGACTAGCCAAAGAATAACCAGGGCGGTTAGTGCGGTGCCGTTAAAGAACCTTGGCAAGAAAGAAGATTGTGTACTCATTAGCGTCCTGCCTCATCTTTACGGAAACGGTAGATGTTCCAAGCCATGATTGGTGTCACTGACAACATGATAATGATGGCAATGGCACTGCCTCGGCCAAAGTCACCGGCACCGCGGAACATCCAGTCATACATTAGGTTGGCCAATACTTGGGTTTCCCACTGGCCATTGGTCATCGCTAAGACGATGTCGAATACTTTCAAAACCAGAATGGCGATGGTGGTCCAAACCACGATGACGGTTGGCATGATCTGGGGTAGTGTGATTCGGAAGAATAGCTGACGACGGTTAGCGCCATCGATGATCGCTGCTTCTAGTGTCTCTTCAGGAACACTGCGAAGTGCAGCACCTAAAATCACCATCGCAAAACCGGTCTGAATCCAAATGAGGATGACCATCAGCAGTACAGAGTTCCAGATCTCCATCGATAACCAGAACTGCGGTTCGCCACCGAACGCCACCACTATGGCGTTAAGAATGCCGATTTGAGTATCGCCTTCACCGTTGTAGTGGTAGACAAACTTCCAGATAACCGAGGCACCAACAAATGAGATCGCCATCGGCATGAAAATAATTGATTTGGCGATGGTGCCGAACTTGGCACGATCGGCTAACACAGCTACTGCGAGACCAAAAACAGTAGAGAGTGTAGGCACAATGATCAGCCAAAGTAGGTTGTTGCGCAGCGTAATATGGAACTGTCCGTCATTAAACAGCCATGCGTAGTTGGACCAGCCAACAAACTCTGTGGAGTCGGAGTTTTGGAACGACAGCCACAGGGTTTCGAAAACAGGGTAGACAAGGTAGAGCGTCAAGAAGAAGAGTGCCGGCCCCGCAAATAGCCATGGGCGGATTTTCTCGCGAAGTACCTCTTTGTTAGCGCGTGATGATTTTGAAATCAGCGCATCTAGAATCCAGTTGCTGCCCCAGAAGTAGATAATAACCGCCGATACACCAATAAGGATCGCGATTAGGGCAGAGTAGATCTGTTCAGTCATAGTGGTCTCAATATGAGTCGATCAGAGAGTGGGATCAGACCTTGAGTCTGATCCCTCTTTTGAATCGCGACCTCTGCGAGATCGCTCCTACAAGAGTGTAGGAGCTTTATCGCAGATGAAGCGAAGGTGGGCGCTATTACTTGATAGCATCCCAAGCTTTTTGGATGTCGGTAGTGACTTCTTCAGCCGATTTGCCTGAAGTGAAGTCAACCATACCTGTCCAGAATGCACCGGCACCGATAGCACCTGGCATTAGGTCAGACGCATCGAAGCGGAAGGTTGTTGCATTCAAGAAGATCTCACCCTGCTTACGTAGCGTGTCGCTTGAGTAAGCTTCAAGCTTCGCGCCTTTGTGTGGTGTTAGGAAGCCTTGGCCAGCCATCCACAACTCGTGTGCGATTGGTGAAGTCAGGTAGTCCATGAAGACTTGTGATTCTGGTGAGTCCTTCATCATAGTGATCAACGTACCACCGCCAAGAACAGGGTTACCTAGATCTTTGCTTTCGTACGATGGGAAGTAGAAGAAGTCAGAATCTGTACCGATAGTCTCTTTGTACTGATCTGGGAAGAATGCAGGGATGAACGACGCCTGACGGTGCATGTAACACTTAGGTGGTGTATCGAACAAACCTTTTGGTGAGTCACCGAAGAAGATCGAAGCAACAGCAGAAGATGAACCATCCACGTAGTCGTCGTTCAGCACGAACTGACCGAAGGTGTTCATGACTTCAATGACTTTAGGATCGTTGAATGGCATCTCGTTTGAAACCCACTGGTCGTAGACAGAAGGTGGCTGAGTGCGAAGCATTAGATCTTCCATCCAGTCAGTACCAACCCAACCGGTTGCACCGCCAGACTCCATGCCGATACACCAAGGTGTGCCGCCATCTTTTACAATCTGATCAGATAGAGCAATAAGCTCTTCCATCGATTGTGGGATTTCGTAACCCATCTCTTCAAAGTTCTCTGGTACGTACCAAACGAGTGACTTCAAGTTAACGTTGTATGGAAGACCAAACATAGCCTCTTTGCCGTCAGCGCCTTTGTAAGTACCTAGATCAACCCAGCTTTGGCCTGCTGCGTAGTTAGTTGCTACTGCTTGCTCAACACTGTCAGATAGAGCGACTAGGTTACCCTGTGATGCTAGCTCAGACACGGTACCAGGTTGTGGCCATGCTGCTAGGTTGGGTGGGTTGCCCGCTTTCATATCAACTAGAACAAGCTGTTCGAAGTCGTTAGAGCCGTTGTATTCAACAGTCGCGCCGGTCGCTTCTTCGAAGTAGGCAATCACTGTGCGAAGGTTAGCTTCGTCACCATCGATCCATGGGCCGTCAAAGCGAATTGTTTTGCCATTTAGATCCATCTTTTCGAATTTTGACAGTGAATCCCAAGAGAAACGGTTGTCTGCTTTATCGAACTTTAGACCTTCAGCTGCCGCTGTGCCTGAAAGAGTAGCAAGTGCGATTGCTACCGAAAGAGTCTTACGTAGAGTCATCAGGGTAAACCTCTGTTTTGATTTTATTGTGTGAGCGGCTTGCACTATGCCGGGTGCTCAACCCGTGAAAATCATGCCGAATGCACGAAACTCAAATTCTTATTCAACCGGAAGCACACGCTGATCGTTCTGATCAAACAGGTGACAACGTTCAACCGGAATGCCGAGCTTTAATGTTTGGCCGCTCTTTGCAGTGACATCGCCATCAGCGACAACAACAACGGGTGATTCCAAACCTTCCAAATCCATATAGATCATGCACTGGTCACCAAGATGCTCGACATGGCTGACGGTGCTCTCAATAAAGAGATCGCCGCTACCATCTACTGTTAGGTGTTCTGGGCGAATGCCAAGTGCGGCTTTATCGCAGGCAAAAGCATCAGTTTGGCGCTCTAGCGTCAGAGAGTGACCATCAAGAGAGATCGTGATCTGATTTTTCTCGACTGCATCGACACTCACTTCTAGGAAGTTCATCTTCGGTGAGCCAATGAAACCAGCGACAAAACGGTTAGCAGGGCGGTGGTACAGTTCCAGTGGCGCACCCACCTGCTCAATGCGGCCTGCGCTTAGAACGACGATTTTGTCTGCAAGCGTCATCGCTTCGATCTGATCGTGAGTCACGTAGATCATAGTGTTCTTTAGCGTACCGTGAAGACGAGCAATTTCGATACGCATCTGAACACGTAGTGCCGCATCTAAATTAGAAAGAGGCTCGTCGAAAAGGAAGACTTTAGGCTCACGAACTATGGCGCGACCTATAGCAACACGTTGGCGCTGGCCACCTGATAGAGCTTTAGGCTTACGATCCAGTAGATGATCCAGTTGCAGAGTCTTAGCCACTTCAGTTACGCGGCTGCGGATCTCATCCTTAGGCATGCCAGAGAGTTCAAGACCAAACGCCATGTTGTGGTAGACGGACATGTGCGGATAGAGCGCATATGACTGAAAGACCATGCCGATGCCACGCTCTTTAGGTGTGTGATCGTTGACGCGCTCACCAGCGATATTCAGGTCGCCTGAAGAGATCTCTTCAAGTCCTGCAATACAACGAAGTAGGGTTGATTTACCACAGCCTGAAGGCCCAACGAATACCACAAACTCACCGTCGGTGATGTCGAGATTAACATCATGAAGAATGTGGACCGGCGTTTTGCTTTTTTCGCCGTAAATTTTGTTTAGGTTGCTCAGATTGACCGATGCCACCAAAAACCTCCAGTTGCTTATTATTAATACTGCTTCCTGCAGTTATAAGATTATGCAAAACAGACGCTTTACTTAATCGATTTAGTAGCTACGTAATTTAGTCAGGGAACGATTAAGAAACAAGTCAAAAATGCTTCTTAACGGGTTCTTAAATTTTTTGCGGTGCGTTAAGAGGGTGGCGTAGAAAAGCGTTGGAGCGGTCTTGAAAAGGCCGCGATGAATTTAGTGTCTGGAAGACGCTGAGAAGGCAGATGACAGGCTGAAGCCAGTCACTGTCACTTCGTAAGGTAGATAAACAGGTGACGGGTTGAAGCCAGTCACTGCTAGTTCATAAGAGGGGATATACCGGTGACAGGCATTCAGCCTGTCATCCGCAGTGAGTTTGTAAGATTTACTTAATATTCGGTCCGACGCGAACGATCTTCATGGTGTTGGTACCACCCTGAGCGTTGACGTAGTCGCCCTTAGTAATCAAGACGATATCACCCTCTTTTACTACCTTACGACGCTGTAGCTCTTCGACAGCACGTTGGTTGATCTCTTCGTTGGGAACCGCTTCTGAATCAAACGGAACGGTTTTAACGCCACGGTAGAGTGCCACGCGGGTCTGTGTCTTTGGATTCTTTGAGAAGGCGAAGATCGGTAGGCCAGAGCGAATGCGCGACATCAGAAGGGGTGTAGCCCCTGATTCAGTCATAGAAATAATCGCAGTGACACCCTCTAAGTGGTTAGCCGTATACATAGCCGCCAAGGCGATCGATTCATCGATTTTGTGGAACCGCTCGTTCATACGGTGCTTAGAGACTTGAGATTGACGGTTCTTCTCGGCGCCTATAATGACTCGAGACATCGCCTCAACGGTCTCAATTGGGAACTCACCAGCAGCCGTTTCAGCTGAGAGCATGACGGCATCGGTTCCATCTAGAACAGCGTTGGCTACGTCAAAAACCTCTGCACGAGTCGGCATGGGGCTGGAGATCATTGACTCCATCATCTGCGTTGCTGTGATTACGGTGCGATCCAGTGTGCGTGCACGATCGATGATCAATTTCTGAATGCCGATCAGTTCTGCATCGCCGATCTCTACGCCCAGGTCGCCACGAGCCACCATGACGCTGTCGGATGCCAGAATGATCTCATCGATATTTTCGACACAGCTAACCGTCTCTGCCCGCTCGATCTTGGCAACAATACCTGCGTCACCACCGGCCGCATTCATCAGTTCGCGCGCTTCTGTGATGTCAGCACCTGAGCGAGGGAAAGAGACCGCTAGGTAGTCAACATCGATCTCTGCTGCGGTAATGATGTCTGCTTTATCTTTTTCAGTCAGAGCAGCAGCTGAAAGGCCTCCGCCCTGTAGGTTGATGCCCTTATTGTTTGAAAGTGGGCCACCAACGGTCACTTCACACTCTAAGCGGTTTGGCTTTTTCTCAACAACGCGCATCTGTACACGACCGTCATCAAGCAGTAGCACATCATCTGGTTTACAATCTTCTACCAGTTGCTCGTAGTCGATACCCACCGCTTCCTGTGAACCGGCTGTTTTGTCCATGCTCGAGTCCAGAGCAAAACGATCACCCACTTTAAGATGGATTTTGGTATCTGTGAATCGAGCGATACGAATTTTAGGGCCTTGTAAGTCACCCAAGATCGCAACGAATCGACCCGCTTTAGCGGCTGCTTCGCGAACCATGGCTGCGCGCTTCTTGTGATCATCCGCCTCGCCGTGCGAGAAGTTTAATCGGACAACGTTCACACCCGCTTGAACGAGGCGTTCAAGTACCTCTGGTGAATCGGTTGCTGGGCCAAGGGTAGCGACAATTTTGGTTCTGCGTTGCATCTTAAATCCTTAAGCGGTTTGCTTTCGGTGGGTAAGCAGGGCTAACTAGTGTTAGCCCTCAGTTGTAGAGAGTTGTAGAAAGTTATACCACGATTAGATGGCGTTTGTGTGAAATGGTTGTTCAGTTTTATTGAGCAACGACTTTAGCAAAACGAAGCATGTTACAGGTGTAGCCATACTCGTTGTCATACCAAGCGACCACTTTCACAAAGGTGTCATCCAATTGGATGCCAGCCTTGCAGTCGAAGATCGATGACTTGTTACAACCACGGAAATCCGTTGCAACAACGGCATCATCAGTAAAGCCTAGCGTTTCACCCAGAGCGCCTGTCTCTGAAGCTTCACGCATTGCACAGCAGATATCTTCGTAGCTCGCTTCACTATTTAGCTCAACGGTTAGGTCAACGACCGATACGTCTGTAGTTGGTACACGGAAAGCCATACCGGTAAGTTTGCCGTTGAGTTCAGGAAGTACTACTCCCACCGCTTTAGCGGCACCAGTAGAGGAGGGGATGATGTTCTCTAGAATACCACGACCGCCGCGCCAATCTTTTGCCGATGGGCCGTCAACGGTTTTTTGAGTCGCTGTAGCGGCGTGAACCGTTGTCATTAGACCGCGTTTCACACCCCATTTGTCGTTTAGGACTTTAGCCACGGGTGCAAGACAGTTGGTTGTACAAGAGGCTGCAGAGACGATCGCTTGGCCTGCGTAGGTTTCGTGGTTTACGCCATAAACGAACATCGGAGTGCCGTCTTTTGATGGAGCCGACATGACCACTTTCTTAGCGCCTGCTTCAATATGTTTTTGACAACCCTCTTCGGTTAGGAAGAAGCCAGTACACTCAAGGACGAGATCGACATCGATATCACCCCAAGCAAGATCAGCAGGATCGCGCTCAGCGGTTAGGCGGATGGTTTTGCCGTTCACAATTAGGTTGCCGTTGTCGGTTTGGATATCGCCTTTAAATTGACCGTGCACTGAGTCGTATTTCAGCATGTAAGCCAGGTATTCAGACCCAAGTAGGTCGTTAATACCAACCACCTCAATATCACCATTGAACTCTTGGTAGATTGCACGGAACGCCATACGGCCGATGCGGCCAAAACCGTTAATGCCAACGCGAATTGTCATTTCAAAACCCTCGTAACTAATTTTATTATCAGTTTATGTTGTAAATTTACGTACAGTTTTGCCGACTTTCGTCTAAAGTTCAATCGTATGGGTTATAAAATCCCTATTCTTTTTTGCAATAATGACCCTATTTATAGCGTATATAGCCAATTTTCATAGGGTTTACGCTATTTAAGGCTACTCTCATAAAAGTTATTAACTTACGTAATTTCTTTTAATTCGTAAGTTTTTTACTAACCTTTGGTGTGTTAAAGTAACTTAATTAGATTTCGATGAAATTTGTTGAGGTAGCTAATGCCATCTAACATCATGCAGCAGATCAGTGCAGAGCTTGAGTCGCTGAACCGATCCGAGCGTAAAGTCGCTGAAGTCATTCTTGCAGACCCGCAGGCGGCGACAAGATCCTCTATTGCCGTATTAGCTCGCGCTGCTCAGGTGAGTGAGCCGACGGTTAATCGTTTTTGTAAACGTTTCAATACAGCCGGTTTCCCAGATTTTAAACTGCATCTAGCTCAGGCGTTAGCACACGGTGTTCCCTATGTTAGTCGCAGTGTCGAACCTGATGACGACTCAGAGAGCTACACCAACAAGATCATCGACGCGACCATCGCTGCGTTGGTCACTGCTAAGAAGACCGTTGATCCACAGATGATCAATCTAGCGGTGGATCAGTTGATTCAGGCTAAGCAGATCATGTTTTTTGGCTTGGGTGCCTCTTGGCCTGTTGCGCAAGATGCTCAGCACAAGTTCTTCCGCTTTAACATCCCAGTCGTCGCTTACGACGACGTACTGATGCAGCGTATGACTGCGGCTGCTTCTTCTACAGGCGATGTTATTGTCATTATCAGTTACACCGGTCGTACTCGTGAGTTAGTTGATATTGCTGAGCTAGCCCGTGCGAGTGGTGCCACCGTGGTTGGCATTACCGCACCGAATTCACCACTGGCACAGCACTGTTCTATTGTTGTTGAGGTTGATGCACCAGAAGATACCGATGTCTACATGCCAATGACCTCTCGTATTATGCACCTGACCGTAATCGATATACTGGCGACGGGTGTCACGTTACGTCGCGGACCGGACTTCCTTAAGCACCTCAAGAACATCAAAGACTCATTAAAAGAGACACGTTACCCAGCAAAATAGGTATGAGTGTGGACAACTTCTCTCTAATTGCCGATATCGGTGGCACCAACGCGCGTTTTGCCATGGTTGAAACGGGTTCTATTAATCCGACTAATATTCGTAATTTAGCAGTCGATGACTTTGCATCGATTGATCTGGCGATTAAACAGTACCTTAGTGATCTTGGAAGTGATGTTCCCGATCGTTGCTGTATTGCCATCGCTTGTCCTACTCACAACGATAGGATTTCGATGACCAACAACGGTTGGGTATTTTCAAAGCGAGATCTGCAGAACCATTTTGGTATTGAACAGCTCTCTGTCATCAATGATTACGCTGCGATGGCCTATGCTGCGGCTAATCTGACGGGTGATCAACTGATTCAGGTGGGTCGTGGAGAGCCTTTAGAGGATTTCCCTATTGCTGTGTTGGGCGCAGGCACGGGTTTAGGTGTGTCAGGGTTAGTTCGCTCAGGAGGAGCGTCTATTCCTCTGGTGACCGAGGGCGGGCATGTCGATTTTGCACCGACCACAGAGCAAGAGGTTGCGATTCTGCGTTGGTTGTTAAAACGTTATGAACGTGTCTCAGCAGAACGTCTTGTGTCGGGTATGGGGATTCAAAACATCTACCAAGCCCTAGCGGAATTACGTGGCTCTCCGGTTGAGCGAATCTCACCTGCTGAGATCAGTCGCTTAGCGTTTGAGGAGCGAGATCAGTTCGCGTTAGAGACGCTGGAACAGTTCTGTAAAATCTATGGCAGTGTTGCCGGTAACTTAGCTCTCTCATATGGAGCCCAGGGTGGTGTATTCGTCACTGGAGGAATTGTCCCTAAGATGCTCGACTTCTTTATCGAGAGTGGGTTTAGACAGCGCTTTGAAGCTAAAGGGCGTTTCGATCAGTACATGTCGACCATTCCGACCTATGTTATGACGGCTGAAGAGCCGGGTTTGATTGGGGCTGCAGCGGCGTTGGTATAGGGCTCTGGAAGTCTGATGGTAGTGCCGATGACAGGCTGAAAGCCAGTCACGGCGGCTCCGTAGTGGGATTGGCACACCGGTGACTGGCCTTCAGCCTGTCACCCGCTGTTTCAGTTGGCACTGACCTGATTACCCGCTCTCTACGTTAAACTGATGCCGTTTACGAAATACCATTGGTGTTTCACCAAGCTCTCGTTTAACGAATCGCGTGAAATACCCCGGATCACTGAATCCTAACTCATCCGATATTAATGCGATTGATCGCTGGGTGAAGGCTAACCGTCGTTTGATCTCAATGGCTAAACGCTGATTGATCGTTTGTAGAGCACTTTTTCCAAAGTGCTTTTTGCACAGACGATTGAGGGTACTCGTTGAAACTCCGCACTGAGATGCGTAATCATCAATATCCAATCGGTTCTCTAAATTTCTTTCGATCAGTTGAGAAAACTGTTTCAACGCATCGGGTAGCTTCTCACTCAATGTTAACGCGGTATCCACTCTTTTGATCATTGCGAACAGTGTGTGGATCAGTTGCAGTGACACGCTCTGTTGATCGGTAGGTTGTTGCTGCTCTTCTATTAAAAGTTCTGCGATCGTCAGTATCTGTTTTGCCGCTTCCTCTTTATCCCCCAAAAGAAGAATAGAGGCGCTGCTGGTCACAATATCGATGTCTTGCTGAATAATCGGCAGAGCGATGCTTAAAATGACTCCTCTTATACCGCTGTGAAAGTGAAAACCGTGTCTGTTCTCTGGCGGTAGCGTAACGATGACCGGTTCGTTAATTGAGACTTGATCATCCTCCAGTTGAATTTCAGCTTCACCTTTTTCAATGATTAAGACCTGAAATAGATCGCTATGCTTATGCGGTTTGATAACGCCGCGGTAGGGTCTGCTACTCTCTTGAACCGTTTCAATATGAACAAATCCTGCTTGAGCGTCACTCTGGCTGTCACCGTAGAGTACATAGTTGGGCGTTATAGATGACTTTGTAGATCTCTGCATGACGAAAAAAGTAAATCCATTGATGTTATTTACCTATAATTTCTATTATTTGATCGAAAAGTGCAATTAATTGGCGTTTTTTTGAGTTGGGAGTTCTTAAGCCAATTGCGATACTGATTTCATAAAATTAAAAGGAGTTCGTCATGCATATTCAAAACGCCTGGTACGTCGCGGCTATGTCGTCTGAAGTGACAGATAAACCACTCGGTCGCACCATCTGTAACCACAACTTGGTTATGTACCGTGGTAAAGATGATGCCATCGCCTGTATTGAAGACTTTTGTCCTCACCGTGGTGCGGCCATGTCGTTGGGGTATGTAGAAGAGGGTGAGTTGGTCTGTGGTTATCATGGCCTGCGTATGGGACCAGATGGTCAGACGATCTCGATGCCTAAACAGCGTACCGATCGATTCCCTTGCACTCGCTCGTTCCCAGTGATGGAGAAGTACGGGTTTGTCTGGGTGTGGCCCGGCGATAAAGCGCTAGCGGATGAGTCTAAATTGCCTAAGTTCCATTGGGCTGAGAATGAGGGTTGGGCTTATGGTGGAGGCCTGTTCCACATAAAGTGTGACTATCGTTTGATGATTGATAATCTGATGGACCTGACTCACGAGACCTACGTTCACTCGACCAGCATTGGCCAAAAAGAGATCGATGAAGCACCGGTAAAAACGCGTATGGAGGGTGATCAGGTCATTACTGAGCGCTTTATGCCTGAGGTTAAAGCCCCTCCGTTCTGGCAGATGGCGATGGAGTTTCAGGGGTTAGACCCTAATGCAATCGTCGATCGTTGGCAGATCTGCCGTTTTAATGCACCGAGTCACATCATGATTGACGTAGGCGTAGCGCTGGCTGGTAACGGTGGTATTGATGCACCGCTTGAGAAACGTGCTAGCAGTGTGGTGGTCGATTTTATTACCCCTGAGACGGATTCAACCATGCACTACTTCTGGGGTATGGCGAGAAACTTCCAGCCTGAAGATACAGCGCTGACCGATAAGATTCGTGAAGGGCAGGGTGGTATCTTTACTGAAGATCTTGAAGTACTGGAAGCGCAGCAGAAGAACTTGGATCGTTACCCAGATCGTGACCTGCTTAAATTGGATATTGATGCCGGCGGTGTTCAGGCGCGCCGTATGATTGAGCGTGCGATTAAGTTAGAACAGGAGGCGGGCAATGCTTAAGCTGCGGGTTGCGAGTAAAGCTCCACTCACCGATCAGATTGTGAGCCTGAAGTTGGAATCCGTATCAGGCGAGCCACTGCCGGAAGTAGCTGCAGGAGCACATATCAATTTACACCTAGGTACCGGTTTGAGCCGACAGTACTCAATTTGTAACCCTGGCACATCAACTCAGTACTATGAACTTGCAGTGTTGATTGAAACTGAATCACGTGGGGGTTCTAAAGCCGTTGCTGCGCTTGAATTCGATGACGTCATTGAGGCGGATGAGCCGCAAAATCACTTTGGCTTGAAAACAGCGTCCAATCACCGTTTATTTGCGGCAGGCATCGGTATAACACCGATGCTTGCGATGGCGCGTGAACTGAACGCACGAGGCAGTCAATTTGATCTACTCTACCGAGCAAAGTCACCGGAGAGAGCGGCCTTTTACTCTCAACTTCAGCAGTGTGATTTCTCTGAGGCCTGCCGTTTCTCTTTCTCTAGTGATGGCGGGCTTGATCTGGCTTCTGAGTTGGCAAATCCTCAGGCCGATGAGCAGCTCTATGTGTGTGGCCCACAGCGTTTTATTGATGCGTTATTAGAGGCCGCCAAAGAGACTGGCTGGCGCACAGATCAGATCAATCGTGAGTATTTCAATGCGACCGTTCTAGAAGTGGAAGAGGGTGACCAGCCCTTTACCGTGAAGTTGAAATCGACCGGTGATGAGTATCTGGTTCCGGTTGATCAAACCATTGCTGAAGTTCTAGAGAATGCAGGCGTCTTTGTGCCTCTCTCTTGTGAATCGGGTGTCTGTGGTACCTGTCTAGTTGATGTTGTTTCCGGTGAGCCGGATCACCGAGATCTGTATCAAAGCGAAGAGGAGCAGGCCTCAAATCGACAAATGACGGTCTGCTGTTCACGCAGTAAAACGCCTGTGATCGAGATTGATTTGTAGAACGAATGCAGCGCGTTTGGCGACGAGGCCCTCCCCGAAATCTGGGTCACAACCCTGGGTTTAATGAGATTCGCAATTTCTTCGATTTTCGTTCGGTGCGCATTGGTGGGTGGGTCACCGCTGAAGAGCAGGCGATACGGGCTGAAGAGTTCTTTATTGCTCTGTTAGATCTGCAAGAGATTCTCGGTCTTCCAAATTTTGCGCTGTCACTTCGTGGCGAACTATCACTCCATTATGGCACCGGTGGACGTCCCGGTGTCTGTGCGCACTATCAACCCTCAGCTAGAACCCTTGCCCTGGCTAAAAAAGCCGGAATTGGCAGTTTGGCTCATGAGTGGGCGCACGCTTTAGATCACTATCTGGCTAAGACCTCTTTCGAAGAGGATGTTGGTGCACGTTTCGCAACGACCGCATGGTTGGCTGACTTTACCCACAAAGTGCATCCGCTTAATGATGCCTTAGACAGGCTATACACGACGCTCTACCTTTCCAACGATAAGCAGAGTCCAAGTGACTATGTCACTCGATCCGTTGTGCTAGATAAACAAGCAGGAACGCTCTATTGGAGCTTGCCCGAAGAGCTGTTTGCTCGTGCTTTTGAGGCTTGGATCTCGAGAGCCGTTATCAAAAATAGCCTATTGATCAACCCTAAGGATATTGTGCGAGATACGAAAGGGCTCTATCCATTTGAGTCTGAAGCTAATGTGATTGATAAAGCGTTTGAGGATTACTTTGGGTTGTTGGGGTATGCGCTTTCTAGGTAGTTTCTGAAACGCTGTTGGTGCCGATGACAGGCTAAAGCCAGTCACGGGAGCTCCGTTAGGTGACAAGCTAAAGCCAGTCACGTCAGTACTACCAAGGTGACTGGCTTTCAGCCTGTCATCCGCTGTTGAGTTAACGGCAAGCTACTCAATCACATGCCTCCTAAGAATGGCTCGATTATGCATCTGAACCTCTGGCCGTTCACGCCAACTCCAAAACAGCTCTCTGGCTTCAGCAGCTGAATGTTTTAGATCGACAATTGGATCTGGATAGCTCTGCTCACTCTCCAGCATCTGTTTCTCAAGTCCACCCATCGCCCAAGGGGAGTGTCTGAGCTCTTTGGGTAGTTCCGCTAGTTCAGGTACCCATTTCGCGATGAAGTGACCCTCTGGATCATGCTCCTCGGCCTGTAGGGTGGGGTTGTAGATTCTTAACGTATTAATACCCGTTGTACCTGCTTGCATCTGTAACTGTGGGAAGTGAATGCCCGGTTCAAAATCGAGAAACTGTCGAGCTAAGTGAGGTGAGCCGAGGCGCCAATCAATCTTTAGGTAGTGGCATAGAAAGCTTACAAGCATCGCTCGCATTCTAAAGTTGATGTAACCGGTACGATTGAGTGCTCGCATGCAGGCATCAACCAGAGGCACGCCTGTCATACCACTCTCCCACGCCTTTAGATCTTCTTCGACTTTTTTATCTGTTCGCCACGGAAATTGGTTGTAGCCGGCATTGATCGGTTGGGTTTCTATCTCGATCTGAGATTCAAATTTTTGAATGAAGTGGCAGTGCCAGTGCAAACGCGATCGAAACGCTCTAAGGGATCTCTCCCACTGGCCTTTAATGCCAGGGGGTTTGGATTGTTGGTAAACCTCAGCCAGGCTGATATTTCCCCACGCAAGGTAGGGGGACAGTCGACTGCAGTGCTTGCGAGAGGCGGAGGGTTTAGAGATCGCTTTGGAATAGAGCTGACCACGCTCCGTGAAAAAGCTCTCTATCACAGATGCTGCTGCGCTAGGGCCACCGTATTGCATCAGCGAGTCAGCCTCTAACCAATCCGGTTGAGGTTTAAAATAGGGTAGTGGGTTTGAGTGATCTAGCCTAGCAGGGATGAGTTGGGTTAGGTCCGGTTGATGTAGTGGACCTTTGATCCGTGCATCCCAATTATCCAACCAGTTATCACGACTGCGAGCCCCTCTAATAACGGCTCCGTAGGGTGACTCATTCCACTGAATGCCCTGCTTCATGCATAACCTCTTTACCCGTTTATCACGGGCAAAGGTTTTGGCCATGCCGATCTCTTCATGGCTATAGATTGAGTGAACAGGCGTGTCTGAGAGGATTGTAGCGAGTACTTCAGTTGGTTCGCCATTAAGCATCACTATTTTAGAATCAAATGCCGCAAGCTGATGATTGATATCGTTGATGCTCTGATAGATAAACCGCCAGTGACGTTCACTGTAGTGGCTATCTTCCATGAGCTCAGGTTCGAAAATGTAGATAAGCAGTAGAGGTAAGCCTGATTCAATCGCCTCTTTTAGAGGTCGGTGATCGGTCAGGCGAAGATCGCGTTTGAACCAGACAATGTTGATGGGGGTTGGCATGGGTACCTCTGTTGATGCAGAGGTATAGGTTGAGGGGGGTGAATCGGATCACTGCCGCATGATAAAGCCGATGACAGGCTGAAGGCCTGTCACCATTTAGTCGGACAAAGCCGCTTTGGCGCATTTGCTCATGCGCGTATCGGACTCGTTATGAAGAGTGCACCAGGCTTGGTATTGGCTGAGGAATACTTGGCCAGTCAGTTCGTTTAGGAAATGACTCTTCTTTAGTTGGTCCATAACTGGGCCTTTTACCTCTGATAGGTGGAAGCAGACACCAAAGTCTTTGAGTCGCTGATTAATCGCCTCAAGAGACTCTAGAGCCGATGCATCGATCAGATTGACGGCTGGGCACATCAGAACAAAGTGCTGGACCCCTTTTTGTTGGGCAATCAGGTCGTAGACGCGATCTTCTAAATAACGCGCGTTAACGAAGTAGAGGCTCATGTCGATACGCAGTGTGATGATCTTCTCATCGTACTCCACTTCAAAACGATCGACGTTGCGGAAGTGCTCTGTGCCAGGAATTCGGCCGACAATCGCATCGTGTGGCTTACTTGTACGCTGCAGAAACAGGGCGATCGATAGGGTCACACCAGCGATGATGCCTGCTTCTACACCGACTAACAGCGTCAGTAGTATGGTTGCCAGCATTGCCATGAAGTCAGGCTTCGAGTAGCTCCAAGTGCGTTTTAGAGCACCAAGATCTACTAGCGATAAAACAGCCACGATAATGGTTGCTGCCAGTGTAGCTTTGGGTAAGAAGAATAGAAGCGGTGTTAGGAAGAGGGTAGCCACGGCAATACCCACTGCTGTGAATGCCCCAGCAGCTGGTGTCTCTGCGCCGGCATCAAAGTTGACAACGGAGCGAGAGAATCCACCTGTCACTGGGAAGCCGCCAGATACCGCTGAACCTACGTTGGATGCGCCTAGGCCAATCAACTCTTGGCTGGGATCAATTCTTTGACGACGCTTCGCTGCCAGTGTTTGTGCAACAGAGACTGACTCAACAAAACCGACAATACTGATCAGCATGGCTGAAATTAACAGTTGTTGCCAAAGTTCTGCATCAAAATGTGGCAGTGCAAACTCGGGTAGTCCTGTTGGAACGATACCAACGACTTTGACCCCCTCAAGCTCTAGGCGGTAGTAGTAGGTCGCAAAGGCTGTGGCGGCTACAGCCAAAACAGGTCCCGCTTTGGCAATGACATCAGCCAGTTTTGAGTTCATCCCGGTTTTAAGCAGAAGTGGCTTTAAGCACTTACGGGTCCAGAACAAGAAGGCTGTCGCAGAGACACCGATAATCAGTGTCGGGATGTTGGTGTCCTCTAGGTGAATGATGATTGAAGAGAGAATGTCATATAGATTGTGGCCAGACGCGTTGATGCCAAGAATATGTTTTAGCTGGCTGGCGGCGATGATCAGTCCAGAGGCGGTAATGAAGCCGGAGATGACCGGGTGGCTGAGCAAGTTGGCCATCGCGCCCAATTTAAAAAAGCCCATCAGTATTAGCAGTGTGCCCGAAATGAGCGCCAAAGCACCGGCAGCGGCAATGTAATCGGTGGTGTTGGCAAGTCCGAGGCTACCTAAAGCGGTTGCGGTCATCAGTGAAACAACAGCAACAGGGCCAACGGCTAGAGTACGACTGGTTCCGAAAATAGCGTAAGCGATCAGCGGCAATATACTTGCATATAGACCCACCTCTGGCGGTAATCCAGCAAGCAGAGCATAGGCCAGTGATTGAGGAATCAACATGATCGTTACAATCACTGCCGCGATAAGATCGTTGGTCAGCGTCAGCTTATTGTACGATTTTGCCCAGTCTAAAATCGGAAAATAGTTCTTCAAAGTATTAATCCTGAAAAGCAGAAAACGCTGCTTTATTACTGACGTGCCTCGATTCGCGCTCTAATTCCGTTAAGGTCATACCCAGCATTAGCGGCCTTATCGATAATCGCTTGGGCTTCCTGTCTTGACCCTTCTGCCATTCCCCATAGCATGGTGCAGCGAGTGCCGGTGCGACAAAAAGCGAAGATTGGGGTTTGCGCAGAGGCTAGGAATTGATCAAATGCCTCAACATCTTGGTCGCTGATGTTGCCAGAGATAACGGGCTGAGAGACGTAGGTTAACCCTAGCTTCTGACACTCCGCTTCAATCAGTGCTAAATCAGGTTGATCCTCACTCTCGCCGTTTGGTCGGTTGCAAATGACGGTTTTAAAGCCTGCATCAGCAATGGACTTAATATCTTCAATCGCTACTTGAGGTGACACGCTGATTGAATCGGTGAGTTTTCTTACATCCATGAAATGTTTCCTTAATCAGAAAAGGTCTACCGGAATTTTTAGGTAGCGCTGCCCGTTATCTTCAGCCGGTGGCAGGTGACCAGCACGCATATTGACTTGAACCGACGGCAGAATCAGGCGAGGCATATCAAGTGTTGCATCACGTGATTCACGCATTTGAATAAAGTCAGCCTGATCATGCTCTACGCTGACGTGAATATTGTGCTGGCGCTCTTCACCGATGGTGGTTTCAAATTGGTACTCATCACGACCAGGTGCCTTGTAGTCATGACACATAAAGACACGGGTCTCATCCGGTAGGGTGAATAGCTTCTGAATCGACTGGTAGAGGGTTGTTGCATCGCCCCCAGGAAAATCGCAACGCGCGGTTCCGTAGTCAGGCATGAATAAGGTGTCACCCACAAACAGAGCGTCACCGATTAAATAGCTCATACAAGCAGGGGTGTGTCCGGGTGTGTGGATCGCTTTTGCAGCGATTGAGCCGATATTAAATGACTCATCATCTTTGAATAGATGATCAAACTGGCTGCCATCACGTTCGAATTCTGTACCGGCATTAAACGCTTTGCCGAAAACATCTTGTACTACAGTGATGTGATCACCAATGGCTAAGGTGCCGCCCAGTTGATCCTTTAAATAGGGTGCTGCAGATAGGTGATCGGCATGAACGTGAGTTTCAAGAATCCATTTGGTCTGCAGTCCCTCTTCTTTTATGTAGGTGATGATTTGATCGGCTGATACTCGATCAGTTTTACCTGACGCGTAATCGAAATCGAGAACGGAATCGATAATTGCACACTCTTTCGTTTCAGAGTCTGAAACAACGTGGCTGAAGGTAAAGGTGGGTTCATCAAAGAAGGTTTTAACGATAGGCTGCATTGGATGCTCCATCTAGCTTTTAAGGTGCAATTAACGGTCTGTCTCGACTTTAGTTATATGCTTATAGCTTAAGGTAAGTATCCTACTCTTAATTTGCGAATTGTCAATTACGACGGGGGATGTAAAGGGGATTTATTCGAAGGTGTAGAGTCTAAGAATTAAAATGAATTCAACAGCTCTAAAACAAGTGATTGATCGGTTGCTGACATCTTGTCGACCTTGAATGATTCGGTAATCTCAGTGATCAATTGAGCTAGATTCAGTTTTGCATCTTGGCTATGAAGTAGATCGATATGCCCCCTGATATAGGAGATCGCAAACAGCTGATCAGGGTTGTCCAGTGAGACGGTTTCAAGCTCTAACAGTTGATCGGATAGGGTCTTTAAATCAATCATAAAATTCCACGGATTTTAAGTTAAGAAGGTGCTCTTTGCCGTCTGCATCGATTCGGATTAAACGTATGGTGAGGTAGTCGAGCTCTTTTGCCATCCAGATAAGAGTCGTATGCTGTTGGCCGGCCCTAACCAGTTGCAATTTTTCACATAGAAAAGTTCCTGCAGGGGTTTTCAGTAACTCCTCGCCAAGCCGATTAAACTGATAGCTCTTGATCTGCCCACCATCAGCGATTCTATAGTCAAGTTGTTGCCGCCCTGACTTTAAATCTTCTCTGAGTTGAAGCTGGTAACTGAGCCTATCTTGAACTGCACTCTCCCAAGGTTGATTCCAGGGGTCCCCATTGACCAGTGTCGTAATTCGGCCTCCAGCCTCATCAAAGTCAACTGAGATAGAGCGTGAGCGACCAAACAGACTGCGCTCGTAGTTGTATAAGAGCGGTGACCACTCACCATGACTGAATTTGAGCTCGCTGGTTTCGCTCTGCTTGGCCATAAACGCTGAGGCTCTGTTGGTAAATCGCCAGGTTCCTGTGGAGGTTTTAACGAGCTCTCGTGTCGCAGTCACTGGAACATCAATTAAAAGATCGATGTTGGCACTATAAGAGGCTTTAAAAGGGGTAGGTTGAGCAAAGGATGGGCCGATAAGAAGTATCGATAACAGTGCTACCCAACTTCTCATCTTCCCATTAATCCTCATTTACACTCGGTAAAGGTAGCCTGTTTCACCCAAAGGTGATCCGTCTAGAAAGACTCGGTTGTTCTCTAGAGTGATGCGTTCAGAGGCAAACCAAGAGACTGCAAGTGGGTAGATTTGATGCTCTAGCTGATGCACTTTTTGGATCAATGAATCAACAGTGTCGCCTTGCTCGATGTCGGTAGCAGCCTGAATGATGGCAGCTCCGCCGTCCAGCTCTTCTGAGACAAAGTGCACCGTACAGCCATGCTCTGTATCGCCAGCCTCCAATGCTCTCTGATGGGTGTTGGTGCCTTTATATTTAGGCAGAAGAGAGGGGTGGATGTTGAGAAGTCGACCGCTGAAGTGCTGAACAAATTCGTCGGTCAAGATCCGCATGAAGCCAGCTAATACCACGAGGTCCGCTTGCCATGCATCGATCTGCTCCATCAGTGCACTATCAAACGCAAGGCGTGAATCGAAATGGGTATGATCAACCACAGCTGTCTCTATACCGGCTTTTTTAGCGCGCTCTAAACCATAGGCACTCTCTCTGTTTGAGAGAACGCCAACAACTCGGCAATGCTGGTCGTTGGCAGTAGCATCTATGATGGCTTGTAGATTCGATCCCGACCCTGAGATTAGAACTACAATGTTCTTCATCGTTAGTGGCTCATACCTGCCAGCTCAACTTGCTCGTCGCCCGCGGCAGCGTTTGCGATAGAGCCGATCAACCAAGCCTCTTCGCCAGCGGCTGATAGGATCTCAATGGCCTTATCAGCTTCGCTGCCAGGAACACAGATCACCATGCCAACGCCACAGTTTAGGGTGCGGTACATCTCTGTTTGATCAACGTTGCCGCCGGCTTGAATCCAACGGAATACTTCTGGAATCTCCCAGCTATTGGTATCGATCACCGCTTTTGCGCTCTCAGGAAGTACGCGTGGGATGTTCTCTAGAAGGCCACCGCCGGTGATGTGAGACAGAGCGTTAACCTGTACCTTCGAGATCAGCTCAAGAACCGATTTAACGTAGATGCGAGTAGGTTCCATCAGTGCATCTGCGAGCGTACCCTTACCCATTGGTTGGTTTAGGTCAGCGTTAGACACTTCAAGAATTTTACGAATCAGTGAGTAACCGTTTGAGTGAGGACCCGATGAACCCAGTGCGATTAGAGCGTCACCAGCTTGTACTTTAGTACCATCAATGATCTCTGATTTCTCGACAACGCCAGTACAGAAGCCGGCTAGATCGTAATCGTCGCCTTCGTACATGCCTGGCATTTCGGCTGTTTCACCACCAACCAGTGCGGCACCGGCCAGTTCACACCCTTTACCAATACCGGATACAACGTCTGCTGCCATATCGACATTCAGTTTGCCTGTTGCGTAGTAGTCAAGGAAGAATAGAGGCTCTGCACCAGCAACGACTAGGTCATTAACACACATAGCCACCAAGTCGATACCGATGGTGTCATGACGGCCAAGATCCATGGCCAACTTCAGTTTAGTACCGACACCGTCGGTGCCGGAGACCAGTACTGGCTGGCGGTAACCCTCCGGGATTTCACACAGAGCACCAAAGCCACCCAAACCACCCATCACTTCTGGACGGGCTGTGCGTTTAGCAACACCTTTTATTTTCTCGACAAGGGCGTTACCTGCATCGATATCGACTCCAGCATCTTTGTAGCTGATTGAAGGGGTATTGGTATTGCTAGACATCTGTGTTTAACCTCAGGGGTGAAAGCGAATTTAATAGGTTGTGAATTCTATCAGTTTGCGCACCGCTGAGCTATTGTGTGTTACAGTTCTTAGCAAATTTAGCGATGATTTTTTCTTAGGTTTTTTGATGTCTCGCCATTTAATGAAAATCAAGGTTCTAGCTCTAGCTTCAGCTCTACTGACTTGCTCAGTGAGTGCGGTGGCTAAAGATCTACTATTGTGGCCAGTTGATGGGCGCGAATCGCCGGTTAAAGCTGAGCAGGAGAGTGCTCGTTGGGTGCAATTCTTGGTCGAAAAAGGTCGATCTGAATCTATCTCAGTCGCACTGCCCAGTGAATTTGGCGTCGGGCCACTCTTCTACCCTCAACTGGTTCAGGGCAAAGCCATTGATGAAACACTTCAACGCAGTGCGGCCGGCACCGGAAATGGTGCTGCAGTGCTCGTGCAATTGAACGAGGGTGGTATCAATTGGCGATTTATTAAAGAGGGTGTAGGTCAAAATCTTCGTACTTCCGTGACCAGCGATGGGCTTGCCTTGGGTGTGAGTTGGCTAAAAATGCAACTGGATTTAGAGGCGGGTCCGGCCATTGATGAGCGCTCCACCGCTGATGAAATAGTCGAGCAGCCCAATGCTAACACCGCAGACGTAGAATCGATTAAACCGGAAAGGGTTGAGGCTCCAACGGCTCAGGTAGATCAGGTTGCGCCTCCGGTTATCTCGGCTGTTGAAACCGCTGCGCCCGTTTTACCCACACAGAGCTCTGCGATTGTTTCCAGTAACTATCAACACACTGGTCATGAGATCAGCGTGACAGGTCTGGATGATCTCTCTTCACTGTTACGAGTGACAGGTAAACTACGTGAGACAGAGGGTGTTAAATTTTTGTATGTGTCACAGATGAACGACGTTGAAATCCGTTTAGTGGTGGGTTCTGATCTCGGGCTTGCCGAACTGAGTGCTCTATTGGTTGAGCAATCTTGGTTAGAGGAGACGGGTATTGATGCTTACCAGTACAAACCCTTTCAGCTGGAAGAGCCAGCAACCCTTGAAGCCTTATTAGAGCCTTTGTCTACTGATAGTGATGCTACTCTTGTGCCTGAGGCAGAAATCACTCCATCAATTGAAGAAGTGATCGAATAATGCAGCAGCGTTGGTTTATTCTCTCAGTTCTAATTGTTATCACAATCCTTCTATATCTATTGGCACCGGTATTAAGTCCCTTTGTTGCGGGTGCTCTATTGGCATACATATCAGACCCTATTGCTGATCGATTAGAGGCAAAAGGCATGGGTCGAACCCCGGCCGTCATTGTTGTATTTACCTCCTTAGCCTTGGTTCTGGTGGGTGCATTACTGCTGCTGATACCACAGTTGTCACATCAAATTCAGATTGTCGCTCAGCGAATTCCAGTAGTTATCGAACTGGTTAACAACGAGTTGATCCCTCTGATTGAAGCTAACTTAGGTCTGTCCATTGCTAAACCGGATCTGGCTCAAATTACAGCCGTGTTGGCTCAACACTGGCAGAGTACCGGTTCAATCGCGACCGCTCTTATATCCTCTATTACACAGTCTGGATTGGCTATCGCTGCTTGGTTAGCCAATCTGGTATTGATTCCAGTCGTCACTTTCTATCTGTTGAGAGATTGGGACACGATGGTCGCAAACATCGCTGAGTTGTTGCCAAGAAATCTAGAACCTAAGGTCTCTATCTGGGCAAAAGAGTGTGATTTTGTCCTCGGTGCTTTCATGAAAGGGCAGTTAGTGGTCATGCTGGTGTTGGGTGTTATCTATGCGATAGGCCTGGCACTTCTCGGGGTAGATCTTGCTCTGCTGTTAGGATTGATTGCAGGGTTGGCGAGTATCGTTCCTTACCTTGGCGTGATCATTGGCATTCTCTCCTCTTCGGTTGCGGCCTATGTTCAGTTCCAAGATCCGACCATTCTTCTTGGTGTAGCAGCGGTCTTTATGGTCGGCCAACTGCTGGAAGGTATGGTCCTGACCCCGAAACTCGTCGGTGATCAGATCGGTCTTCATCCGGTTGCGGTCATTTTTGCGATTATGGCGGGTGGTCAGCTGTTTGGCTTCATTGGTGTGTTGTTGGCGCTGCCGGTGGCGGCTATTATTCGCGTGTTATTGTCACATCTTCACAGTGGCTATAAACAGAGTTCGCTTTACCATCACGCAGTTGATCAGGATGAACCCTCAGTCTGATGTCCCTCTCATCACAGAATACTCCTCAGCAACTCCCTTTAGGTGTTCAGCTTCGCAGTGACGCTAAGCTATCTCGTTTTGTACAGTCCCAACAGAGTGCATTAATACCAGCGTTAAAGGGTTTGATTAATATACAAGAGAATCAGTCTCAAGAGTCCTTTGTCTATCTATACGGTCGCGAGAATACCGGTAAGAGTTATCTTCTTCAGGCAGTCTGTAACGAGGCAGAGCTTCTCGGTATTTCGGCGATCTATCTACCACTGAGTCAAACCGATGAACTGTCGATAGAGATGCTAGAAGGGTTAGAATCTTTTCAGTTGGTCTGTTTGGATGATGTTGACTCTGTGATTGGTGATTCAGCTTGGCAAGAGGCGCTTTTTCATCTATTCAATCGCATTCGAGACATTGGCCACTCATTGTTGATCAGTGGTATGGATTCGCCCGCAAATAGTCAAATAGAGCTTCCAGACCTTCGTTCACGCTTGGCTTGGGGGCTGACTTTTAAGCTGGAGGCTCTCTCGGATGAGCAGAAGCGAGAAGCGATTCAGCAGGAGGCCGCAGCAAGAGGTTTGGTGTTGGCTGATGAGGTTGCACAGTATCTACTGAATCATGGTGAGCGAGATCTTTCGAAACAGTATGAATACCTTGATCAGTTGGATCGAGCCTCATTGCAGGCGCAACGAAAACTGACCATCCCCTTTGCTAAACAGGTGTTGGGTTGGCTGTGACGCTGCAACGCCTTTTTGATCACCCCGATTTTATGGCCATCTACAAGCCGATAGGCGTTGGGATGCACTCTGAGTCAGGAGAGTTGGGTCTTCAATTGCTTGCTGAACAACAGTTTGGGTTAAAGCTTTGGATGGTGCACCGGTTAGATAAGGTGACATCGGGCGTGCTTCTGTTCGCTAAACATGCCGAAGCAGCCGCGCAGCTATCAAACCTGTTCAGTGAACAGTCGATTCAAAAAACTTATCTCGCCCTAAGCCAATCGAAGCCGAAACGAAAGCAGGGTCGCATCAAAGGTGATATGGCAGCAGCTCGCAATGGAAGTTATAAGCTGCTCAAAACTCAGTCTAACCCTGCTATTACTGACTTCTTTTCACTCTCTATTGAGCCGGGTTTACGTCTCTTCGTCTGTCGACCTAAAACCGGTAAGACGCACCAGATTCGAGTCGCCCTGAAAAGTGAAGGTGCGGCAATACTCGGTGACCAGCGATATGGCCAGCCCTCTGATCGTACCTACCTGCATGCTTGGCGTATCGCATTTCAGTACCAAAAAGAGGCTTTTCAGATAGAGTCAGCCCCTCTAGAAGGTGAGTGGTTCAACAAAAACACTTTTATCGACAAGCTGAAGCAACTTGAAAATGGCAACTATTGGCCAGAACATTGGCTTAAGAACCAGAATTAATGAGACAAAAGTTATGAGTGATGATCGAGTCATTAGAGATTTTACACTGCGCAGCAAAGAGGATCGTGAAGAGCTGCTACTGCATACCTGGTGCGACCATTGTCAGAAAGTGGATCTGGGTATGAGTGATCCTGTTGAGTACGAACTGCACGGTATTATCTTTCTGGAAGGGAAATGCCAGATGTGTGGAGAGGTTGTTCTGACTGAGATTACAGACGATGAATTCTGATTACCTTGATCGATTCGCAGGTATTGGGCGCCTCTATGGCACTGATTCACTCGAAAAGTTTCACAAGGCTCATGTTGCCGTTGTCGGTTTAGGTGGCGTTGGCTCCTGGGTGGTAGAGGCGCTTGCCCGGAGTGGTATCGGTGAGCTTAGCCTCATTGATCTAGATGAAATTTGTGTCTCAAACACGAATCGCCAGATGCATGCGGTTAGCTCAAATTTAGGTGCCTCAAAAGTTCAGGTGATGGCGGATCGTGCGCGCGAGATTAATCCCGATTTAATTATTCACGAGCATGAGTGTTTTGCGACGCAAGATAATCTTGCCGACCTGTTGGTTGAGCCGATTGATTATGTCGTCGATGCCATTGATAGTGCCGGTGTTAAAGCAGCAATGATTGCGTACTGCCGTCGCCGCAAGATTCCGATCGTTACTACCGGCGGGGCTGGTGGGCTCATTGATCCGCTTAAAATCGAAGTAGCTGATCTAAGTAAAACTCAGCACGATGCGCTGGCCGCTAAGGTTCGTTCAATATTGAAACGCCATTTCGGGTTCAGTCGAAGCGGTAAACGATTTGGTGTCGAGTGTGTCTTCTCGCAGGAGCAGGCTAGGTATCCACAGTTGGATGGATCTGTCTGTGCAACAAAAAACTTTGGTGAGAGTGATGTGCGTTTAGACTGTTCTGGAGGCTTAGGAGCAGTTACTTCAGTCACGGCTGCGTTCGCAAATGTTGCAGTAAGCCGAGTGTTGATCAAGATGAGTGAGCGAGTCGCCCGAGAGAGAAAACAGGCCGATCAGAGCTGAGTCTGACCGGCCAAAGAGCAATATGCTTTGGAGGCTTAAGCAGCCTGAGTTAGACGTGCTAGCGCTGATTCACGAGTTGTGCGAAGTTCGCTAACAAAAACACGGCTTAGACGTTTGCTTGTAGTGTCAACCAACTCAGCCAGTGCTTGGCTGCGAAGTGCTTGAGCTTCTTTGATTGCTGCTTCTAGATCTACAGTTGCGTATGTGTAAGGCATGTTCATTTCCTCTAATTCGTTTCGCTGTTCAATTTGTGATCATACTAAAGGTGTATAAGCCTCTCGACAAACGATCCTTTTTTGATTTATTGTTGAGTTAAATTCACTTACAGGAATCTTCTATGCGACGCTTACCACCACTTAATGCTCTTCGTGTGTTCGATGCTGCTGCCCGCCATGGTAGCTTTAACCGCGCCAGTGAAGAGCTTTGTGTCACGCCATCGGCGGTTAGCCATCAGTTGAAGTCACTTGAAGAGTTTTTAGGTGTTGAGCTTTTTAAACGTGAGAAGCGAACCATTTCGTTGACGGCTGCAGGGGAGCGTTATTTACCCTCGGTGCAGATAGCCTTAGACGAACTGGAGCAGGCGACACGCAGATTGGTTGCAGCGCCTAATACCAACGTGGTGAAGGTGAGCATCGCGCCAGCCTTCTTAACACGTTGGTTGGTACCACGCATCACGCGTTTTCAAGAGCGCTTTCCTGAAGTTGAGCTTCGAGTTGAATCTTCTATTGAGTACATCGACTTTGATAACTCCGAGACTGATATGGCTGTCTATTATGGTACTGGCCATTGGAAAGGCATCGAGTCGCATATGATGCGTAATATCTTTCTGACACCCGTCATGAGTCCCAAACTCCTTGAGGGTAAAGATCCACTCAACACACCCAAAGACATGCTAAACCACACTTTGATTAATGTCTCAGGTCGTAGTCATGAGTGGACAAAGCTGCTCCAAGAACAGGGGATCTCCATCACTGAGATAAACAAAACCATCTCCTTCTCCAGCACCTCGTTGGCGGTATCGGCGGCATCAGAAGGGATCGGTATAGCACTGGCAGATACTGCTCTGTTGGGCAGAGAGCTAGAGAGTGGTCGCTTAATCGCGCCCTTTGATATCAGTTTGGATAGCCATAACGCTTTCTATCTGGTCTACCGCAAGAATCATGGACTAACGCCTGCAATGATGGCCTTCCGTGACTGGATTCTAGAAGAGATGCAAGCGGATATCGATGCCGCTAACGTTGGAAACTAGTTTCAATGCAGCGTATTAAGCCACTCCTGACGGCGTTGTTAATCATTCTGCCGCTGGGCGTCAGTGTCTATCTTTTGCAATCGGTGTTGAGTGGCTTTTTAGAGCGATATCCCATAACAACGGATTGCGATGTTAATTTGGAGACCTGCCTAATTGAGCTCCCTTCAGGTAACGAGAAGAGCAGGGTGCTAAGCCTCAGCATGAATCCAAAGCCAGCAAAATCTCTAGTGCCTCTGACATTCAGCTTTACAGTCGATGGGCAGCAGCCTGCGAGTGCCTGGCTCGATCTGCAAGGGACCACTGAGTATATGGGTATCAACCAGACACCGATTAAATTCAATGGTGAGAGTTGGTCGGGAGTCACCGAGCTTTCAGTCTGCACGACGGGGTTAATGGTCTGGAAGGCTCGCTTGATCATTACCGAACAGGATGGCGAGAGTTACCCTGTCGATTTCTTTTTTGAGGCAGAGTGATTTTTCTGTTGGAGCCATATCGAAGATGTGGCGATCTTTTCGGTGACAGGCCTTCAGCCTGTCATCCGCTAGTAGGCTTTACTACCTTTCTGGAAGACGTTGAGAGAGTGGATGTCAGGCTAAAGCCAGACACCGGTGCTACTAGCAAAGTTATAATTAGTACCAATCGCGGCCTTTTCAAGACCGCTCCAACAGTGCCGAACTCGAATCTCGTGCCGATTTGTCCACGTCCGATCGAGAGTGAGTACGATGGTTTTTCACGGTTAAGAGTTCAATCGGCTGAGGCCCGGATGGCCGAAGTCTGCAACGGAGGCAGGAGCCGACTTTGCAGTGTCCTATTGGACTTCAGTGAAAAATCATTGAACGGAGCGTGCCGCAGGCCGAGTGAGCGTGGTCAGTTTTTGGGTACTTTTTGCTGACCAAAAAGTGCCAATGGCCAGCCTTTAGGCTGGGTATTCGCTTTAAACATTTATGCCATAAAAAAGCCCCGCATTGCGGGGCTAAAAAGGAATCTTCAATCGATGAAAAATGAAGAAAACGAACACAAGGGATTTGTTCGTTACCTAATCCATTAGGCATGGATTAAATATAAGTCTTATTTGTGCGGTGCACAATATGTAAAAGCTGATTTTTAAGTCAACTTATTTATAAGACTCAATCCTGTATGCTGCGGTGCGGAATAAAGCTACTCTTCAATGATTAGATTGCTCTTTCTGAATGGGTGTGCGGCATAGGTGCCCATGACGCGAACCTCTTTAGCAAAGAAATGAAGCTCTTGTAGGGCTAGCTGCATGGCTGGCTCTTGAGGGTGCGAGGCTACATCTAGGTGGAAGCTGGTGACCTGCATCGTATCCGAAGCCATGTAACTTTCTAGCTTAAGAATGTTCAGGCCATTAGTGGCAAAACCACCCAATGCTTTATACAGCGAGGCTGGGATATTTCGAGCGGTGAACAGGATCGAGGTCATGAACTCTTTGTCAGCATCGTATTCCGGCACCTTACTGTCACGTGCCAGAATTAAGAAGCGCGTGGTATTACCTTCGACGTCTCTAAAACCCTCTTTGACGATATCTAAGCCATAGAGTTCTGCAGCAAGTGAAGAGGCGATAGCGCCTAGCTCTGGATCTGGATTCTCTGAAAGATCCGACGCAGAGCCTGCCGTGTCAAGTGCCGCGATAGGTTCAAGTCCTAGTGCTCGAATGTTGCCATCACACTGTGCCAGCGCCTGGGGGTGTGACCAAACACGTTTTAGCTGCTCAACTTTAGTGCCCGGAATAGCGAGTAGGCAGTGATTAACCGGCTCAAAGTGTTCAGCAATGATGTGCAGTTGAGTCTTAGGCATTAAGCGGTAGATCTCTTCGACACGACCGGCAGTGCTGTTCTCAAGTGGGATCATCGCTAAACGCGCTTCACCACGTTCAACCATAAACATTGCATCAGCAAAGCTCTCACATGCGTGTGCCTCCAATTCTGGGTGGACACGGGTACAAGAGAGGTGAGAGTAGGCACCAGGAACACCCTGATAAGCGATTTTTGCGGGTAGGTCTGTCATATAAACTGCTTAATGAGAGAATTAAAGCGATATTATTGCACATCTCTTTACTCGGCCAATAGCCTTCAGAGGACTGAGGGAAGTTTTAAAGATAAAAAAACCTGCCGAGCGTGAGCAGGGCAGGCTTTTATTCAAGTCAGATTTTAGAGTGCATATATGACTGCAAGCAGACCGGTTACCGACATCGTAATCGTGTAAGGCAGTGCCATCCACACCATCGTACCGTACGAGAGGCGAATCAACGGAGCAATCGCAGAGGTTAGCAGGAATAGGAACGCTGCTTGACCGTTAGGAGTCGCTACCGATGGGATATTAGTACCGGTATTTACAGCAACGGCTAGGTGGTCAAACTGTTCACGAGTGATATCACCTGCATTCAATGCTGCTAGGATCTCATTAATGTAGACCGTCGCAACAAATACGTTATCCGAGATTGCCGATAGCACACCGTTTGCAATGAAGAAGACGGACGGCTGTTGGCTTGGCTCTAGTGAAAGTGCCATGTGAATGATCGGCTGGAACAGGTGCTGATCGTGAATCACGGATACTACAGTAAAAAATACAACCAGCAGAGCGGTGAAAGGGAGTGCCTCTTCAAAGGCTTTACCGATCTGATGCTCTTCTGTGATGCCGTTAAAGGCGGTCAATAGAATGATTACGGTCAAACCGATCATGCCCACTGGGGCCAAGTGGAAGGCTAGACCAATGACTAGGAATACTGCCACTGCAGCCTGAACGATTAGGCTAACGCGTTGTTTCTTGGTCATCTTAGCCGATTGATCTTTATCGTAATCAACCAGAATTTGGCGAACGTTCTCAGGCAATTTAGCGCCGTAACCGAAGGTGCCGGTCTTCTCTAGTACTACAACGGTTAGAAGGCCAACCGCCAGTACAGGCATAGTGATCGGTGCCATGCGTACGAAGAACTCAATAAAGGTCCACTCAGCTTTCTGGGCAATCAACAGGTTTTGTGGCTCACCGACTAGCGTACAGACGCCGCCTAGTGCTGTACCCACAGCACCGTGCATCAAGAGACTTCTTAAGAAACCACGGAAGTTTTCTAGGTCTTGGCGACGCTCTTCATGAACGTCATGGTCAGACGTATGGTCGTGTGCCGAGTCGTTATTTTTGCCCGAAGCGACCTTGTGGTAGACCGAGTAGAAACCGACACCAACACTGATCAATACAGCAGTCACCGTCAACGCGTCTAGGAAGGCCGATAGGAAGGCTGCAGAGATAGAGAAAAGTAGAGAGATCGTTGTCTTAGAGCGAACTTTAACCAGTATCTTAGTGAAGACCCATAGAAGAAGGTCCTTCATGAAGTAGATACCAGCAACCATGAACATCAACAGAAGGATGACTTCTAAGTTGGCGTTGATCTCGTGGTATACGTTATGTGGATCGGTTAAGCCGATCACGACCGCTTCAATCGCAATCAAACCACCCGGCTGAAGTGGGTAACATTTAAGCGCCATCGCCAGTGTGAAAATGAATTCGAAAATTAGCAACCAGCCTGTTACGACAGGGCCAGCTGTTAAAAGTAGGATAGGGTTGGCTACAAGGAAGAAAAGGATTGCTTGCTTGTACCAAATTGGCGAGTTGCCCAAAAAGTTTCGGGTAATTGCCGACATGGTTGATTGATTCATGTAGGGTCCTTACAGTTATTTTAATTTGCCCAAAAGCAAAAAAGCGCAAAGATTATAAGGTTATTCCTTTAGTTTGGAAACTGCGGTTTTAATACTTTAGTTTTATATAACTATTACAAATAAGCATTGCCGTTTTTAGGGAGTCTTCTTGAAATACTTAATTGCCCATCAAAATCGTCTGATCTTGGCTGACCCAGAACTAGGGGTTGTGTTGGATCGTATTGATCTCTCCCTATCCTTTGACAGCGAGTATGAGATCGAACGTTACCCTGTGTTACCGGGCTATGAGTTGGTCAGAATGTCTGAGGTACCTGGCAGTGCCAAAGTGGTGGATCTTCGAGCTGAACTTGAACGGTCTGATCCATTCCAGTATCAGTTGCTCTCCAGAGCTCAGCAGTTATTGAATTGGCGAGTGAATCATCAGTTTTGTGGTCGCTGTGGTGGGGGTATGGCGTTCGGTTTGACGGAGATGGTCCTGAAATGTACTGACTGTGGGCATCACGCTTACCCGAGACTCTCTCCCTGTATCATCACTCTCGTTGAGGATGGCGATCGAATCTTGTTGGCCCATAACGCTAAGTTTACACCCAATCGATTCAGTACTTTAGCTGGATTTATTGATGCCGGTGAGACGGCTGAGCAGGCGGTAGCACGAGAGGTCAAAGAGGAGGTAGGTGTTGAAATCAGCGACATTCGTTACTTCAAAAGCCAGCAGTGGCCATTTCCTGACTCGCTGATGTTGGCGTTTTTTGCGCAGTATGCCGGTGGCGACATTAAACCTGATGGTCGTGAGATATTAGAAGGGCGTTGGTTTACCAAGGAAGAGCTGCACACTGTGGTGCTGCCACCCAAATTCGCTATCTCAAGAGCGTTGATCGACGACTGGGTTGCACGTCAAAGTTGATTTGCAGCTATAGCTGGGTATCAGTGCCTAAAGAGTTTGCCCAGTTTGGTGGCGAGCATGACATCGCCCTCGGCGCGCAGCAGACCTTTCATAAAAGCACTCATGCCATCGATCTCACCCTGAATAACGCCAATGAAGGTCGCTTCATCCATAATCATAGTGATGTTTGGGTCGGAGTGCTCACCCCAGTTGGCATCTAACTTAGAATCCTCGATCGTTAGGTAGAATGAATCTGCATCATTCAACGAGAACTGAAACGTCTTATTTAGACCTTTGGCGTTGTCAGAATTGAATCGATCTTGCAGCTTGTTGAAAACCTGCGTGAGGGTGACATTTGAAGACATAAAAACCTAGCGCTCATTAGAAGTGGCTATGTTAACCTACCCCTCTCTGTTAATCGACTTTCTTACGAGGTAATCAGTGGTCGAGTTTTTTTCTGAATATGGTCTTTTCTTAGCTAAAACGGTCACTTGGGTGGTTGCGATTGGGCTGGTGCTTGCGATGATTGCAGCGGCGGCTCAAAAACGTCGTAAGCCTAACGACGGAGAGATTGAAGTCGAGTCGCTTAATGATCACTTCACCGAGCTAAAAGAGACGTTAGAAGACCATATATTGGATGAGCATCGCCTCAAACAGATGCATAAAGCGCAAAAGAAGCAGGATAAAGAGGAGGCTAAAGCCCGTAAAAAGGCGGCCAAGTCCGATGCTCAAGCAGAAGAGGATCGCAAACGAATCTATGTCATCGACTTCGATGGCGACATCCAAGCCTCTGAAGTCGACAAGATGCGCCAAGAGATCACAGCGGTTCTGACGTTTGCAAGAGAGGTCGACGAAGTGGTTGTTCGTCTAGAGAGCCCTGGTGGATTGGTGCATGGCTATGGCTTGGCTGCATCACAACTAGAGCGCATTCGTCGTAAGCAGATTCCACTGACGGTGTGTGTCGATAAAGTGGCTGCCAGCGGTGGTTATATGATGGCATGTATCGCCAATAAAATTGTCGCAGCTCCCTTTGCACTGATCGGTTCCATTGGTGTGGTTGCACAGATCCCCAATTTTCATCGCCTTCTTAAGAAGAATGACATCGATTACGAAGTCTTAACGGCCGGTGATTACAAGCGAACTCTAACGATGTTTGGTGAGAACACTGATAAAGGTCGTGAAAAGTTTGTTGAGGAGCTAGAGGATACGCACGCTCTTTTCAAAGAGTTTGTCGCTGACTACCGCTCGGATTTAGACATTGAGAAAGTGGCGACGGGTGAAGTCTGGTTTGGTCGTCGCGCCATTGCCAATGGTCTTATTGATCAGATAGAGACCAGTGATGACTATCTGGTTAATGCCGCCGATGACGCTGATATCTACAAAGTGAGCTATCAGGTGAAGCAGAGCCTACAAGAGCGCCTCGAACACTTTGGTATCTCTGCTGTCACTGGCGTTGCTGGTAAAGCGTGGTCGAGCCTGACACAGAGCCGTTTCTGGGCGCGCTGATGAGTCGTATTGAGATCTCCATTGCTGATCAAACCTTAAGGTTACTGACCGATTCGGGTGAGCAGAGTTGGAGCGTCTCAACGGCTTTAAACGGGCCGGGGAATATTAAAGGGTCAGGCTGTACACCGCTTGGGCAGCACAAAGTAAAGCTTAAAATTGGCGAATCTGCACCGACCAACAGTGTCTTTGTTGGTCGTCGATCAACCGGTGAAATCTATTCAGAAACGCTAGCCAAGCAGTACCCAGAACGAGATTGGATTTTGACACGAATCATCTGGCTACAGGGTATGGAGTACGGCTTCAATCGTGGTGGTCAGGTCGATACACTAAGTCGTTTCATATACATCCATGGCACACCTGACACTGAGCCGATGGGGGTGCCTAAATCACACGGCTGCATCCGAATGAGAAACCAGGATCTGATTGAGCTGTTTGATCAGGTCAACAACAACATGATCGTAAATATTACGGCTTAATTGGAGAGAGTAATGAGCAGTGGCGCCCTAATGCTGGATATTGCTGGGACTGAGTTAACGCCCGCTGAGGTTGAGACTCTCAAGTCTCCCCAAGTGGGAGGGTTGATTCTCTTTGCTCGTAACTACCAAAACCCTGCACAACTTCGACAACTTATGACGTCGATCCGTCAGGTCCGTCCTGACCTGTTAGTGGCTGTCGACCAAGAGGGTGGTCGTGTACAGCGATTTAAAGAGGGCTTCACCCGACTGCCACCAATGCGAGTATTCAGTGAGGCTTGGCAAGAGAACCCTAGCAAAGCGGTCGCTTGGGCTCATGAGTTTGGCTGGTTGATGGCTACAGAGTTGCGCGACTATGACATCGATATCTCATTCGCCCCTGTGTTAGATCTCGATTACGGCCACTCAGAGGTGATCGGCGACCGTTCGTTTGGCAGCGATAGCGAACAGGTTGAAGCACTGGCGGGAGCCTTCATGTCAGGCATGCATGAAGCGGGCATGGCGACCACGGGTAAGCACTTTCCAGGGCATGGCTGGGTGGAGGTGGATTCACATTTGGGTCTTCCAGAAGATCAGCGCAGTTTTGCTGAGATAGATGCTCAAGACCTACAGCCCTTTGCCAAGTTGATTAAACGCGGCTTGGATGCGGTCATGCCGGCCCATATTAAATATACCAGTGTCTGCTCACAGCCCGCAGGCTTCTCAGAGTTTTGGTTGCAACGCCAACTGCGTGAGCGATTAAGTTTTGATGGCGTGATCTTCAGTGATGATCTCTCTATGGAGGGGGCAGCAGAGACTGGCAGTTATTCTGATAGAGCCGACGCCGCGCTGGCAGCTGGCTGTGACATGGTGCTTGTCTGCAACGCACCCGAGCGTGCGCAAGAGGTGTTGCAGCACCTAACCAACCTTGGGCACACTGGTTCTGATCGAATTGTAAGAATGCGTGCTAGACCTAAGCGCCCGAGTGATTCTGAACGATTGGCTCGCGTAAGAACGATGGCGAAAGAGTTGGTCTAACTGATTGTTTATTGGAGTTTTTAAGTGACTGAATTGTTGAGTTGGGTGCTTAACCCACTGTTAAATGCTATTCCTGCCTTGAATCAATATCAGTGGTTGCTACAAGGCGCTGTGATTCTGTTGATGACACTGATCGTCTCTCTAGTCAGCAATACTTTGTTGAATCGACTGATTCCCTTTATCAACAATCTCTCGTCCGTTTGGAATCAGGTATTCATTGATACCGTGCGTGCCCCTTTAAGTCTTCTAGTCTGGGTGGTGGGTATTACGCTCTCACTCGATATTGCCGCTCGAGCACTGGACGAGATAGACCTGGTTCTGACGCAATCTTTGCGCTCACTAGCGTATATTCTGTTAGCGGCATGGACGTTGATCCGTCTAATTAAGCGGGTTGAGCAGCAGTTAGTGGATGGCGTTTCTGGTCGTCCTGGTGTTGATCGAACCACCGCTGATGCGGTCGCAAAACTACTGCGATTAACCGTCCTTCTGTTTGCGGGTTTGGTGCTGCTTCAACATTTGGGCGTCAGTGTCTCAGGCATACTAGCGTTCGGTGGTGTTGGTGGTTTGGCTGTCGGTTTTGCCGCAAAGGACCTACTGGCTAACTTCTTCGGTGGGTTGATGATCTACATGGATCGCCCCTTCAAAGTGGGGGATTGGATTCGCTCCCCCGACAAAGAGATTGAGGGTACAGTTGAAGAGATCGGCTGGCGCTTAACCCGAATTCGCACCTTTGATAAACGACCGCTCTACGTCCCTAACTCAACCTTCGCCAGTATTGCCGTTGAGAATCCATCGCGTATGACCAACCGTCGTATCTATGAAACCATTGGTGTTCGTTATGACGATGCGGCTGTGGTTGAGCAGATTGTTGCAGATATTAAATCGATGTTGCAGAGCCATGCTGACATCGATCAGAGCCAAACTCTGATCGTAAACCTGAACCACTTTGGTGCCTCATCAATCGATATCATGGTCTACACCTTTACCAAAACGGTTAACTGGGTGGAGTTCCACTCGGTTAAGCAGGATGTACTGGTTAAGATTATCAATCTGGTTGAAGCGCGTGGCGCAGAGATCGCTTTCCCAACCTCTACGATTCATATTGCCCCGAATGAGGCGCCGTCGAACTAGTTTACGGTGTTTGCTGTCTCTGTTGAGGTCACCAGATCGGTGACCTCCATCTCAACCGCTTCGACCGGTCTAAAGAGTACCAGCATTCCCAGAACGGGGTGATCGATGTAGTGCAGATCCTTCGATCGCATGCGACGTGACTCCTCAAAACGGATCGTTTCAGCGGGCTCGTCGGTCAAGCTTAAACCGTTAGGGTAGTAGTTGATCGATGGGTAGATATGCAGATAACGCTGACGCTCAATGCGTAATGTACCTTCGAAGTTTCCAAATGCATCCAATAACAGAGTGGTGCGGTTAGCGCCAGGTTTAAACTGATCCAGCCAGCTATTGTGGTAGAGCAGCTCATACCCTTTTTGCGCCAATCGATTGGCTTGTTCAGTCAATGCAAAGGTGGTTATTGGCAACTCTTCATTCAGGGCTAAGGGTTCGCCATCATTGACGAGAGGAAGCTCAGCGTTGGTGAATTCAATACTTTCTAAGTCGGCAGGCCAGGTTTCGCTCTCTTTGTCGGCTTCAGCCTGTTTGAAAATAACCACTTCAACAGTGTAGAGACTCTCTTCACTGATCAGTTCAGGGGCAACCGCTAGCTTGACCGCCTCATCGTCAGCCACGGCTTGGCCGATACCAGCCAATAGCAAAAGGGTCGTTGCAATCACTCTCACTTTAATATGCTCCTGAAGGTTCAAATCAATCACTTGCCGGTGTCAGTGTATCAAGCAGCGCTTCAACTGTCTGGAATCGAGTTTCACTGTTTTCCATCGGTACACTGAACTTAAACGCGGTAGCCCCATCGAGTTTATAGACCTTTGGCTGTGTCTGCACCAGTTTTACAAGGGTGTAAGGATCGACACAGGTCTCCTCAGCAAACTCCAAGCGTCCTGACCCAGCGCCAGCATCCAACTTGATAATATCGAGTTTTTCAGCCCGCAACTTGATTGAAGTCTGTCGAATTAGGTTCTGAAGAGGCGTTGGTAGCAGACCAAAGCGATCAATCATCTCCACCTGAAGCTCACGCAACTCCTCGTCATTGGCTGCATTGGCAATGCGTTTATAGAGCGTCAATCGGTTATGCACATCCGGCAGATAGTCATCGGGAATCAGTGCCGGTAGGTGCAAGTTTACTTCACAGCCGTGATGAAGAGGCTGATCAAAGTTGGGTGTTTTACCCTCTTTAATCGACTCTACTGCTTGCTCTAGCATCTCCATGTAGAGGGAGAAACCAATTGTCTGCATTTGACCCGACTGCTCTTCACCTAACAGCTCACCGGCACCCCGTATCTCAAGGTCGTGGGTTGCTAGGGTAAAGCCTGCCCCTAGAGTGCTCGCTTCGACAATCGCCTCCAGACGTTTGGTGGCATCTGAAGTCATCGCCTTGTGGTGCGGTGTAAGCAGGTAAGCGTAAGCCTGATGATGCGAACGACCGACTCGTCCACGCAACTGGTGCAATTGAGCCAGACCAAATTTATCAGCGCGATCGATGATGATCGTATTGGCGTTAGGAACGTCGATACCGGTTTCGATGATGGTGGTGGAGACCAATACGTTGAATCGCTTGTGATAGAAGTCACTCATCACCTGTTCCAGTTCACGCTCACGCATCTGGCCATGGCCGATACCAATACGGGCCTCTGGAATCAGCTCACCCAACTCTTTAGCGGTCTGTTCAATGGTTTTCACTTCATTGTGCAGATAGTAGACCTGACCACCGCGAAGCAACTCACGCAGAATGGCCTCTTTAATCAGCGCTGGATCTGATTGACGCACAAAGGTTTTAACCGATAGACGCTTAGCCGGTGCCGTCGCGATGATCGATAGATCACGCATGCCCGACATCGCCATGTTCAGCGTACGAGGGATAGGGGTCGCGGTCAGCGTGAGAATATCAACCTCAGAGCGAAGCGACTTGAGTTTCTCTTTCTGCTGGACCCCAAAACGGTGCTCCTCATCGATAATCAACAGCCCTAGGTTGCTGAATTTCAGGTCACCCTGTATCAGTTTATGTGTGCCAATCAAAATATCGACCTGACCCGCCTCTACCTTGGCTGCGATCTGATCTTGTTGTTTGCCTGTTTTGAAGCGAGAGATCAGATCGACCTCCATGGGCCAGTCGGCGAAACGATCACGGAAATTCTCAAAGTGCTGTTGGGCGAGCAGGGTAGTTGGTACCAATACAGCGACCTGTTTGCCAGCTTGTGCCGCAATGAAGGCGGCCCGCATAGCCACTTCAGTTTTACCAAAGCCAACATCACCACAGACTAGACGATCCATAGGTTGGACGGCTTGCATGTCTCGGCGCACCGCCTCAATGGCCATCGCTTGATCCGGCGTCTCTTCGAATGGGAATGCACGTGAGAATTGATCATACATCGCATCATCAATGCTGTACTGATAGCCCTGGCGAGCGGCACGACGTGCATAGATGTCTAACAGCTCTGCAGCAGCATCACGCACTTTCTCGGCCGCTTTACGGCGCGCTTTGGACCACTGTTCTGTGCCAAGACGGTGCAGCGGTGCAGACTCTTCACTGGCACCCGTGTAACGGCTAATCAGATGCAGAGAGGAGACCGGAACATAGAGTTTGGCATCATTAGCGTATTGCAGTGTCAGAAACTCGGTGGCTGATCCATCCAAATCGATCGTCTGCAGACCGAGATAGCGTCCTACGCCGTGATCAATATGGACCACAGGATTCCCGACGCTCAGTTCAGACAGCGATTTAACGGCCTGGTCGGCATCGCTCTGTTCACGCTGGCGACGACGACGTTGGAAGACCTGATTGCCAAATAGCTGTGCCTCTGAGATCACCTCAAATTGATCACTGATGGCAAGACCCTGTTCAAGCGGTGCAACGCTTATTGCGAGTGACTCATTGCTGTTTTGAAACGCTTGCCAGCTGTCGAGTTGCACAGGCTTGATCGACATCGCTTGCAGTTGCGTTAATAGAGATTCACGACGGCCCGCCGACTCAGCAAGAATGAGAACTGGAGTGGACGCTTTCTCTAGGTGATTGGCCAGTGGGCGCAGAGGCTCTGCCGCAGTGGGAGAGGTGCTTAAACTGGGTGGCTCAGTCGCACCAATATTTTCACGCCCCGGTTTAACCTCCTCTGGTTCAGCGCATAGACGTATTCCAGGCCAACGTTTTAGGTCACTTGCCAAGTTATCCGGTGTTAAAAAGAGCTCATCTGGCGTCAAAATTGGGCGAGTGATATCGCCTTGGCGTTCGTTATGTCGACTTACCACACCGCTGTGGAATTGTGATGCGGCCTCCAGTATCCCTTTCTGCTGAATCACTAGGGTTGATTCAGGAAGGTAATCGAACAGGGTAGAGCACTGCTCAAAGAAGAGCGGCAGATAGTACTCGATACCCGCCGGTGCTAAACCGCTTGAGATGTCCTGGTAGATAGGGCAGTTGCCATAATCGACATCAAATCGTTGACGCCAACGCTGTTTAAAGCCATCAATCGCGTTGGAGTGAAAAGGGTATTCACGCGCCGGCAAAATGCGAATGCGCTCGATCTGTTCAATGGAGCGTTGTGTCTCCGGATCGAATGTTCTTAGAGTATCGATCTCATCATCAAATAGGTCGATACGAAGAGGCGCGCTAGTGCCAGTAGGGTAGAGATCAATAATGGCGCCACGTACAGCAAATTCACCGTGCTCATAGACGGTGTCGACCAGGTTATACCCTGCATCGATCAGTTGCTCTCGCATCCTGTCGGCGTCTAATTGCTGACCTTTCTCAAGCCAGAAGACATTGCCACTGACAAACTCTTTAGGGGCGACACGCTGCATTGCCGTCGAAGCAGGCACGACAATGACACCTGACTTTAAACCTTGAAGTCGGTAGAGCGTCTCTAAGCGAGTGGAAGTAATATCCTGGTGTGGGGAGAAGCTATCGTAAGCTAGGGTTTCCCAGTCTGGAAAGAGCATCACAGGCAGAGAGTCACCGGCAAAAAATCGTATCTCACGACGAATACGGCTAGCGCTCTCACTGTCGTTGCAGAGCATCAGAATAGGTCCCTGATGCTTGTCGCGTATCTGATCGATTAGCCAACCGGTGGCGGCCCCTTTTACATCACCAATACGGCGCAAATCACCGGCTTTAGTTGGGGCAATAAACTGATCTAGACCTGACAATCCTGGACTCCAGTGAAAATAGCATGAGAAAGATTCTATTGTAGCGATCAATCAGTGATTAGGGCAGGTAAGTAGAGAAAAAATCACAGTTTTTATCTGTTTCGCAGGTGCGGTATCGGCCATAATAGACGTCTACTCCACATGGACTTGGAATCGCATGAATCACTTCGAGCTGTTTGCTCAAATATTTGCTGTTACGGCCCCCATTTTCTCCCTGGTCATCATCGGATTGCTGCTAAAACGATTTAACCTGTTGAGTGATGGTTTCATCAGTGGCGCCTCGATGTTGGTCTACAAAGCAACCCTGCCTACTCTGTTAGGTTTAGCTACCTACCGAGCGGACGTGGTTGGACTGCTTGATTCCGTTCTGTTTGGCTACTACATCCTGGCGAACTTCGCAGTCGTCATACTCATGGGATTTATCGCCTATCGTTGGATTCGACCGGATCAGCGTGCTGTTTTTATTCAGGCGGGTTTCAGAGGTAATCACGGCATTATCGCACTGGCGCTGGTATTGAGCCTTTATGGCAATGAGGGGCTGCAAGTGGCCGGATTAATGGCTGGTTTAGCGGGAATCCTAAACAACGGTCTTTCGGTCGTGCTCTTTTCGGTCTTCAGTACACGCTATCGTCCTACACCATTGGTGGTTGCGAAAGAGGTGGTGCTGAACCCGATGATTATTGGGGTGTTAATCGGTGCGTTGCTGTCACTCTTGCATCTGCGATTGCCACTCTGGGTAGAGGAGTCGGCTCAACTCTTCGGGTCTATGTCACTGCCACTAGCACTGCTCTGCATTGGCGCAACGCTGTCGTTAAAAGCCTTTCGTCTGTCAGGTTGGTTGGCCGTCAATGCTACGCTGGTCAAGTTGATTTGGGTACCACTGCTGTTCACGGCCATTGGCGCCTACTTGGGTATCAGTGGAATGGAGTTAGGGACTCTGTTTCTGTTCCTAGCATCTCCTACCGCGGCTGCCAGTTATGTGATGGCCAAAATTGCAGGTGATGACGATGAACTTGCCGCCAACATCATCGTTCTGACGACCTTTGTGTCGATGATCACGATAACTTTCGGGCTCTACCTACTGCAGTTGTTGGCATTAATTTAGTAGACTAGAAACCTCTTTAATCACCACCTAAAGGAATTTTTCACATGAGCGTATGGACGCCCAATAGCTGGCGCGATCTGCCGGTTAAACAGTTACCGACTTACCCAGACCTAACGGCACTGCAATCGATTGAGGCTGAGCTGAAACAACAGCCACCTCTGGTTTTTGCAGGAGAGATCCGATCTTTAAAAGCTGATCTAGCACGTGTCAGTCGTGGTGAAGCGTTTCTGTTACAGGGTGGTGACTGTGCAGAGAGCTTTAACGAGTTCAGTGCTGATAAGATCAAAGATACCTTTAAATTGCTAATGCAGATGGCCGTTGTGTTGGCTTTCGCGGGTAGTTGTCCTGTAGTAAAAGTAGGGCGAATTGCTGGCCAATTCGCTAAACCTCGCTCTAGCGATACTGAGACGATTGATGGTGTCGAGCTACCTTCATACCGTGGTGACAACGTCAACTCGGCCGAGTTCACGGCAGAAGCGCGTATTCCAGATCCTGAGCGTATGTTGAAGGCTTATCATCAATCCTCAGCAACGTTAAACCTACTGCGCGCCTTCTCACGTGGTGGCTTTGCCGATCTGCATCAGGTTCATAAATGGAACCAAGGCTTCGTGTCTCAGTCGCCTGCGCATGAAAAGTATGAAGCGCTAGCCGCACAGATCGATCAAGCGTTGTCGTTCATGGCGGCCTGTGGATTGAATTCAGACAATACACCGCAGCTATCTGAGACAACGCTCTACACCTCACACGAAGCACTGTTGCTGCCTTATGAAGAGGCGTTGACGCGCCAAGACAGTTTGACCAACGGTTGGTATGACTGTTCAGCGCACATGCTCTGGATTGGTGATCGGACTCGTCAGCCTGATCATGCGCACGTTGAGTTCTTGCGTGGTGTTCAAAACCCGGTCGGTGTAAAAGTGGGCCCAACCACTCAAGTGGATGATTTAAAACGTCTATTAGAGATTCTAAACCCAGAGAACGAAGCGGGTCGTATCAATCTGATTGCCCGCATGGGTGCCGATAAGATCGGCGATCACCTTCCACAGCTAGTGCGTGCTGTGAATGATCTGGGCGTGAATGTTGTCTGGAGCAACGACCCGATGCACGGCAATACGGTAAAAGCTAGCAGCGGTTACAAAACCCGCTCGGTCGATGCGATTCTCTCTGAGATGAAATCCTTCTTCGAGATTCACAAGGCAGAGGGCAGCTACGCAGGTGGTGTTCACTTTGAGATGACCGGTAACCATGTAACCGAGTGTGTCGGTGGCGCCTACCAAATCACAGAATCAGCCCTGGCAGAGCGCTACATCACCCAGTGTGACCCACGCCTCAATGCTGACCAGTCACTTGAGTTAGCGTTTATGATTGCGGATACACTTAAGGCAGCACGTAAGTAATCTGAGTTGGAGCGGTCTTGTCGGTGACAGGCCTTCAGCCTGTCATCCGCAGGTAAGATTTGCTACTAATCTGGAAAACGCTGAGAAAGTGGATGTCAGGCTAAAGCCAGACACCTGTGTTACTAGCTAAGCTTAATTTAATACCCTTCGCGGCCTTTTCAAGACCGCTCCAACAGTGCCAGATTCGAATCTGGCACCCCGTTCCACGTCCGATAGAGAGTGAGTACGATGGTTTTTCACGGTTCAGTATCGCATCAATGACTTGTTTCGGGATATTTTCGTGGTTTGCCCTACGGGCAATACACTCCTACAGTAGGACTCCGTTGCGGGCTTATTGCGAAGTCCTATTGTAGGAGGGAATTCAGCTCAGCTGAAACCCCGATCGAATCGCAACGCGATTCGCATCTCTAATTACACTTAGATCTTAAAGAAAAGATCGCGCAAATCTACTCTAACCGCCCAAACTGCTCAGCTAGGAAACTCTCTGCTCTCTCAAGCATAAAGTATCGGAACGCTTCTGCAGCAGGGGAGAGTACCTTCGATTGTGTATGCACAAGGTTCCAGGCTCGAACAATCGGCGCGCCATCGACATTGAGTATTCCCAATTTTTGGTGCTCCAGTTCTAAACCGACAGTGTGCTGTGACACAAATCCTATCCCCAGATCGGCCATTACGGCCTGTTTGATCATTTCGTTGGAATCCAGTTCAAACTTATAATGCGGTTCAATACTTCTCCCCTCGAAAAAGCGTTCCATCGCTGCTCGTGTGCCTGAGCCCTCTTCACGAACAATAAACGGGATATCTCGCAGCTCCTCGGGTGTTAACCGCTCATCCAGGCTTCTTAAAAATAACGGGTTTGTGGGCGCGGCCACAAAAACGTGAGGGTGAGCCGCAAAGGGTTCATTTCGGGTCCGCATCTCTTTGGGTGGTCGACCCATAATAGCGAGATCAACTTCATTGTTTTGCAAAGATTTGAGCAGCTGTTCACGATTACCAATCGATAGCTTTATGTCGACACTCTTATGTTCTTCAATGAATTCAGAAATAAGGTGCATCATGAAGTATTTTGCGGTTCTAACAATCCCTATCGTAATTGTTCCAGCTTCTGCGTGAATTAATCTTGCTGCAGCATCTTCAGCGTCTTTAACGGTCGCTAGGATTCTTCTAGCGTAGACCAGCATATATTCACCTGCTGTGGTTAGCGTGACTTTTTTGCCAGCACGATCAAACAACGGCATGCCTACGTTACTTTCAAGCTCTTTAATTTGCATGGTAATCGCCGGGGGAGTTAGGTGAAGAGATTCCGCGGCTCTAATGAAACTCAGCTGTTTTGCGACTTCATTAAAGACTCTGAGCTGACGAAAGGTTGTATTACGCACTGGCTCCTCCGATTAATGCTTTGAGTTATTTATTGTGGTTTATTCAAAATAGTTAAGTTTAACCTTAATGTAAACAGTATCTATTTAATTCCTGATTGAATATTAATGTTAAGTAATCACTTATCATTTTGATAAGAAAGTTTGTGTTGTTCTTAACATTACTTTCCCATAACGTCTCTCCTATGCGATTGCTAAGTTGATTTCAGCCTGGCACTCAAACAGCACAACAATAATCAAGGTTTAATCCAACAGGAGAAATTGACCATGGCAAAAAGCTATCAAGCAGGTGTAAAGGAGTACCGTGAGACGTATTGGATGCCCGATTACACACCAAAAGATACGGACTTTCTGGCGTGTTTTAAGGTAATTGCACAAGATGGAGTGCCACGTGAAGAGGCGGCAGCAGCGGTTGCGGCAGAGTCTTCTACCGGTACTTGGACGACCGTGTGGACAGATCTGCTCACTGATCTTGAGTACTATAAAGGCCGCGCCTACGCTATCGAGGATGTTCCTGGTAATGACGAGGCGTTCTACGCATTCATTGCCTACCCAATTGACCTGTTCGAAGAGGGCTCTGTTGTCAATGTATTGACCTCTCTTGTTGGTAACGTATTTGGCTTTAAGGCAGTGCGTTCTTTGCGATTGGAAGATGTTCGTATTCCAGTCGCCTATGTAATGACCTGTGGTGGACCACCGCACGGCATTCAGGTAGAGCGCGACATTATGAACAAATACGGTCGTCCAATGTTGGGGTGCACCATCAAGCCTAAGCTGGGTTTGTCAGCCAAAAACTACGGACGAGCAGTTTATGAGTGTCTTCGCGGTGGTCTCGATTTTACCAAGGATGATGAGAACGTTAACTCTCAACCGTTCATGCGCTGGAGACAACGATTTGATTTTGTCATGGAAGCCATTGAAAAAGCCGAAGCTGAAACGGGTGAGCGTAAAGGTCACTACCTGAACGTGACAGCTCCAACTCCGGAAGAGATGTATAAGCGTGCCGAATACGCAAAAGAGATCGGCGCCCCGATCATTATGCACGATTATCTGACCGGTGGTTTTACCGCTAACACAGGTCTAGCAAATTGGTGTCGTGAAAATGGCATGTTGTTGCACATTCACCGTGCCATGCACGCTGTTCTAGACCGCAACCCTAATCACGGTATCCATTTCCGAGTGCTGACTAAGATGCTTCGTCTTTCCGGTGGTGACCATCTTCACTCTGGCACGGTGGTTGGTAAGTTGGAAGGTGACCGTGAGGCGACCTTGGGCTGGATCGATCTAATGCGTGACTCTTTTACAAAAGAGGATCGCAGTCGCGGCATTATGTTTGATCAAGACTGGGGATCTATGCCGGGTGTTATTCCGGTTGCCTCGGGCGGTATCCATGTTTGGCACATGCCTGCATTGGTTAACATTTTTGGTGATGACTCAGTTCTACAGTTTGGTGGTGGTACTTTGGGTCACCCGTGGGGTAATGCCGCAGGTGCAGCTGCGAACCGTGTGGCTCTTGAAGCCTGTGTTGAAGCGCGAAATCACGGTGCTGAACTTGAGAAAGATGGTAAACAAATCCTTCTCTCTGCAGCCGAGCACAGCCCTGAGCTAAAAGTTGCCATGGAAACCTGGAAAGAGATCAAGTTTGAATTCGATACGGTCGATAAGTTAGACGTCTCTCATAAATAAAGTAATGGGAGGGTTCCTTAGAGACCCTCCTTAATAAATTGAGCTCTTATTAGAGTTGAGGAATAGATGATGAGTGAAATGCAAGATTACGCATCAAGCCTGAGTGATGTGAATAGCCGTAAATTCGAGACATTCTCTTACCTGCCTGAGATGAATGCTGAACAAATTCGAAAGCAAGTTGAGTACATCGTGTCTAAAGGATGGAACCCGGCGATAGAGCATACAGAGCCAGAGAATGCGTTCGATCACTACTGGTACATGTGGAAGTTGCCACTGTTCGGTGAGACCGACGTTGATCGAGTTCTGAATGAGGCTGAAGCTTGCCACCAAGCCCACCCTAATAACCACGTTAGGTTGGTCGGTTATGACAACTATGCTCAGTCAAAAGGTGCTGAGATGGTGGTTTACCGAGGCAACCCAGTATAACGCTATAGATACCCCCTCTAATGAGGGGGTTTTGCTCTCAATGGATACAAAAGGTAAGAGTATGAGTGCAGTGAATACGGATCAATACATTATCAAGGACGAACCCTTTTATAAGGCGGTAGGCAATGAGGTCGATATGTATCAAGCCGCCTATGCAAGACGTATGCCGGTGATGCTCAAAGGGCCAACGGGATGCGGCAAATCAAGATTTGTGGAGTATATGGCCTGGAAACTGAAGCGTCCTCTGATTACGGTTGCCTGTAACGAAGATATGACGGCCTCAGATCTGGTTGGACGTTTTTTGCTCGATAAGGACGGTACCCATTGGCAGGATGGTCCATTAGCGACAGCTGCCAGAATAGGGGCAATTTGTTACTTGGATGAGGTCGTTGAAGCAAGACAAGATACCACCGTTGTGATTCACCCCTTAACTGACCATCGCAGAACACTGCCTTTGGATAAAAAAGGGGAACTGATCGAGGCGCACCCTGATTTTCAATTGGTTATCTCTTATAACCCCGGTTATCAAAGCCTGATGAAAGATCTTAAACAATCCACTAAACAGCGATTTGGTGCGATGAACTTTGACTATCCGAAAGATTATGATGAAGCTGAAATTGTAGATAAAGAGACAGGTGTGGGTCTTGATATCGCCAATAAATTGGTTCAAATAGCCCACCGTGCGAGGAATTTGAAAGGGCACGGCCTTGATGAAGGAATATCAACTCGTTTGCTTGTCTATGCTGGGCAGATGATCGCTGAAGGTGTAGATCCGTTGTCTGCGTGCAAAATGACGTTAGTAACACCGTTGACCGATGATCCAGATATGCGAGAAACCCTAGATGCTGCAGTCAACACATTTTTTGTGAGCTAACAGGGGCAGCACCGATGAGTATCGACATGGACCAGTATCGCCAATCTCTTGAGAGCATCGCTCCAGAAATGAACGATGTTTTAGAGAGTCACTTTCATGAAGCCGCACGAGTGATGTCATCGCCTGCCTTACAAGACTATCTTGAGGGTGCACAGAGTTTGGCGAATCTAGGTCGTGGTAAAGAGCTCGTGATCGCGTTTATTGAATGCATGCCACAGGTCGTGAAAGAGTGTGGTGAGGATGTCATGAGTGACTGTATTCATGCAGCCATGAAACTCGCTTCGATGACCTCTGGTGAAGTCATTACTCTGTTATTGCAATCCCTGCCGATTGCTGCAAATCGTCTTGGTGATCCTGAATTGCTGAGAGGGTACCTTACTCTCATCCATCAATTGTCTGCTAAGGCAGCTCGCGGCCTTAGGCCGATGCTGAATCATATGGATGAGCTGCTATCAAAGCTGACGCTTTCAGGACTTCGACGTTGGGCTAACTTTGGGGCGGATGCTTATCGAAGAGATTTTGTTAATCTAGTCAGTTATTTCGAGCTCAAGACCGCTGATAGTCAAAAAATGCTGCAACAAGAGCGCAAGGGTACGCTGTTTATTGATGCGCAACGCAAATTAAATTTTTACTTAAGGGCTTTATGGGGAAGAGATTTTTTTCTTCGTCCCACCTCGGCAGATTACGAAGACTTTAAACCTTACATTGAACATCATGTTATGCATTTGCCAGATGCGGTTGATGATCTCAACCAGGTGGATGGCGTCTCGTTATATCGTGCTCAAGTGGCACACGCTGCTGCTCATATGAGTTATACGACTGACCGAATGGATGCTAGCGGCCTTAGTCAGGCGCAGATGTTCTTTATCGCATTGATCGAAGATGCCAGGGTTGAGTATTGTGCGATGCAAGACTTTCCTGGACTGCGTTCCACTTGGCAAGCGTTACTGTCAATTGAGCCGGAGGGCCGTGAGGAACACCCAACCTTACAGCGGTTGGGTCAGTTTGCATTGATGCTGATGGATGAAACAGTAAGATCAGACGACCCAGAGTTGAATGAATTATCGGCTAAGTTTCATCATGAAATTTCTGCTAAAAAAGACTCTTCTGAAATCAGCTTTCAGTTAGGACTGGCGCTTTTTGCTCTGTTTGATGACCGTAAAGAGGTGCCCAGTCTACGTATTCTGCAGTCCATGCGCACACCTTATCGTGATGATAATCGTTTTGTTTGGGAGTTTGAGCCTTTCAATCTAGCTGAGCATGGTCTGGAGTATATTCCCGCTTCGCAACGACAGGTAAGAAAGTATGTCAGTGCCGTCGAAATGGCGAATGAGGTGGACTGTGAGCTAGCGGGCGATGATGCCCAAGAAGTTTGGGTATGCGCGACAGAGTTCATGCCTTATGAGGATGCAGGTGAAGCGACCGAGTCTTTTAATGACCGCTGGGGTAAAGAGCCTATTTCAGATCCATACCACTATCAGGAGTGGGATTATCAGGTGCAGTTATACCGACCCGATTGGGCAACGGTGTACGAAAAAAGAGCTCAAAAAGGGGATCCAGAAACGATTGATCGGATCTTTCAAGAACATAAGCCGATAGTGCAGAAAATTAAACAGGTTGTTGATCTTCTCTCACCGGATGGCGTTCAAAGAGAGCGAAATATGGAAGATGGTGATGAGATTGATCTGAATGCGGCCATCGATGCGATGATTGCCATCAGAATGGGTGAACAACCCAACCCCAGAATCACAATGCGTAATGTTGTCAAAAATCGCGATCTTGCAGTGACTGTATTGTTGGACCTATCTGAGTCGACGAATGAGACCATGGAGGGATCTGATAAAAGTGTGCTTGAGTTGACGCGTGAAGCAGCGACGCTGGTTTCAAGCGCGATCAATGGCATCGGTGATCCTTTTTCGATACATGGATTCGCTTCTGATGGTCGACACGATGTTCAATACTTTAAATTTAAAGATTTTAATCAGAGCTTTAATGACGAAGCAAAAAGTCGTCTTGCAGGAATGACGGGAGGGCTGTCAACTCGTATGGGAGCAGCCATGCGACATGCTGGAAGTCTTTTGATGAAACAACCTGAACGCCGCAAGCTGCTCCTGTTGGTCACAGATGGGGAACCAGCTGATATCGATGAGCGTGATCCCCAACACCTTAGGCACGATACCAAGAAAGCTGTCGAAGAGCTGTACAGCCAAGGTGTTTTAACCTATTGCTTAACCTTAGACCCCAATGCTGATAGTTATGTTAAACGAATTTTTGGGGCCAATAACTATACGGTGGTCGATAACGTTGATCGTCTGCCAGAAAAGCTACCCAGCTTATTTGCCAGCCTGACCTGTTAGGAGTCGTTATGCAAAAATCAAAAACATACGTCGGCATTCACAATGACCTTTACGGAGGGATGACCGATACCGGAAAAATCATCAGGGATGCTTGGGCTTTTGGTTTGATTCCGGAAACGGAAAGTTGTGAGGGTTGGTTAGTGCAGGGGCTGGAGACACTCTGGCGTCAGGTCAATGATGAGTGGGAGAATTATGGATTTTCTGTCAGTCAGTTGCCAGATGAGATCCGAGTGCGTTACCTACATATTCAAGAACAAGCCATTGTTCATGCAAAATCAAAGGGGTGGGACGCGGATAGAGATTTGATGGCAGATTAACTTTTATTTAGTAAGCCTCGATGTAAAAGCATCGGGGCTTTTTTACGTCGGTTGTTAGTTAAGTGATTTCTTAATCCTAATATAACCTCATTTTAATTGCGCTTACTTAGCACACTGAATACTCTTAGTTAATAGAAAATAAACATAAGAATATAACTGAAGGTATTAAATGGCACTTAAAGCGTTAATTTTTGATGTCGACGGTACATTGGCAGACACCGAAATGGCGCATATGGCTGCTTTCAACTATGCCTTTGAAACAGCGGGCCTCACTTGGTTATGGGATTTAGAGACCTATACAGAGCTGCTTGAAGTCTCGGGCGGCAAAGAGCGAATTCGTCACTACTGGAACCAACGGCCTGATCGAGGTGTTCAAGTCAGCGAAGAGCGCATCGACTCAATCATTCCAGAGCTGCATGCCACTAAAACTGCTCGTTATGAAGAGATGGTTGCTTGCGGAGAGGTTGCGATGCGCCCTGGTGTTTTAGAGCTAATTAAAGCCGCGAAGTCTGCTGGTTTAAAGCTAGCCATCGCCACAACGACCACTCCTGCCAATATCGAAGCACTGCTCTCTCACGCCATGGGCGATGACTGGCAGGAGACGTTCACCGTTGTCGAAAACGCAGAAACTGCTCCGAATAAAAAACCGGACCCCAGTGTCTACCTTCAAGCATTGGAGCGTCTTGGTGTCTCATCGGCAGAGGCAATAGCCATTGAAGATACCAACAATGGGTTAAGAGCCGCTAAAGGCGCCGAATTGGCTACTGTAATAACCCCTAATGAGTTTTCCAAGCACCATGATTTCACAGGGGCTGACTTAATTGTTCCCTCATTAAGCGATGTGAATTTAGAGCAGTTGTCTCGACTGATCGCTTAACAATACCGATTTTCAAAAATAATAAGAGGCAACTGATATGCCATTTAGAACCAATAGAACGACCTTAACTCAATACCTAATTGAAGAGCGTCGTCGTTACCCAAGTGCCAGCGGTGATTTTAACGCCTTGATTTTGGATGTGGCGATGGCCTGTAAGCAGATCGCTAAAGCCGTAGCCTATGGTGAATTAGCGGGCCTACACGGTGAGCATAATGAAGATGCAGGCGGCAGTATCAATGTCCAGGGTGAGGCTCAGAAAAAACTGGATGTGCTCAGTAATGACATTTTCATCAAGACGACAGAGTGGGGCGGGCATCTTCTAGGTATGGCCTCAGAAGAGATGGATGAGGCACTGGATATCCCAGAGGGTCACCCGAAAGGTCGCTACCTGATTGTTTTTGATCCACTCGACGGTTCATCGAATATTGATGTGAATGTCTCGGTGGGCAGTATTTTTTCGATTCTTCGTGCACCGGATGATGCAACCACTCCTATTCAGGAGGAGGTGTTTTTACAGCCCGGATCACAGCAGGTGGCGGCTGGATACGCGCTTTATGGTCCATCAACCATGCTGATTCTTACGGTGGGTAACGGAGTAGTTGGTTTCACTCTTGATCCTGCCTTGGGCGAGTTTATGTTGACGCACCCCAGCATCACCATTCCTGAAGATACTCAAGAGTTTGCGATTAACACCTCTAATAGCCGTTTCTGGGAAGCGCCCGTTAAACGTTATGTAGATGAGTGTCTAGCGGGATCGACCGGTCCGCGCGGTAAAGACTTCAACATGCGTTGGATCGCTTCGATGGTAGCGGAGGCGCATCGTATCCTAATGCGTGGCGGTGTATTCATGTACCCACGTGACACTAAAGATCCTAGCAAAGCCGGTAAGTTAAGACTGCTTTATGAGGCGAACCCTGTCGGAATGATTATCGAGCAAGCCGGTGGCCGTGCCAGTACAGGCAGCTACCCAATGCTGGATGTGAAACCGACCGAGCTTCACCAACGCATAGGGTTGGTGTTTGGTTCTAAAAACGAGGTCGAGCGCATCGAGCGTTACCACAACGAACCGATTGAAGAGAAAGGCGAAGATATGCCGCTCTTTGCTGAACGCAGTCTATTCCGCGATTAAGTTACTGGACCTGGAGAAACATTATGTCAGAACGTCACCCAATTATTGCGATTACCGGCTCATCAGGTGCAGGTACTTCAACCGTTACTCGGACATTCTCTAATATCTTTCGCCGTGAAAATGTTAAAGCCGCGATTGTCGAAGGCGATAGTTTCCACCGTTACGATCGTACTGAGATGAAGAAGCAGTTGGCGCAAGCCGATGCAGCGGGCAATAAACATCTCAGCCACTTTGGTCCAGAGAACAACCTATTTGATGAGCTCGAAGGTCTGTTTAAAAGCTACTCTGAAACGGGTACCGGTAAAAAACGCCTCTACCTGCACAACCAAGATGAGGCTGAGCCTTACGGACAAGAGCCAGGCACCTTTACCCCTTGGGAAGAGATCGATAAAGATACCGATATACTTTTCTATGAAGGCCTGCACGGCGCGGTGAAAACTGAACAGAACGATATAGCCCAGTACCCAGATCTACGTATCGGTGTGGTTCCCGTCATCAACCTTGAGTGGACTCAGAAGCTTTGGCGCGATAAGAATCAGCGTGGTTACAGTGCTGAAGCGGTAACGGATACGATTCTGCGTCGCATGCCTGATTACATTAACTACATCTGCCCTCAATTTGAACATACGCATGTGAACTTCCAACGCGTACCGATGGTAGACACTTCTAACCCTTTCATCGCTAGGGACATCCCTTCTGCCGATGAGAGCATGGTGATCATCCGCTTTGCTAATCCTAAGGGGATCGACTTTCAGTATCTCTTGAACATGATTGGCAATAGCTTCATGTCACGTGCCAATACCATTGTTGTCCCTGGTGGCAAGATGGAGCTTGCAATGCAGTTGATCTTCACACCGTTTGTATGGCGCATGATGGAACGTCGTAATCGTGCCTTGGGTCGTGGTTAAGGCCGTCGCTAACTAGGAGCAACAGATGAACAGAACAGCACCGAATGCCGCTATGGCAAATGAGATGGCCAATGCGATTCGCTTTCTAGCGATCGATGCCGTAGAAGCCGCAAAATCGGGTCACCCTGGTGCACCGATGGGAATGGCAGAAATTGCAGAGGTTCTTTGGAACCGTCACTTGAAACACAGTCCTGCCAATCCACATTGGCCAGACCGTGACCGTTTTGTACTCTCCAATGGTCACGGTTCAATGTTGATCTATGCTCTGCTGCATTTAACGGGCTACGATCTTCCTATCGATGAACTTAAACAGTTCCGTAAACTGCACTCTAAGACACCAGGACACCCTGAGGTGGGCATTACAGCGGGTGTGGAGACTACGACGGGTCCATTAGGTCAGGGTATCTCGAATGCTGTCGGTTTGGCACTTGCCGAGAAGATGTTGGCGGCAGAGTTTAATGAATCAGGGCACGCCATAGTGGACCATTTCACCTACTGTTTCTTGGGTGATGGTTGCATGATGGAGGGGATCAGTCACGAGGTCTGCTCTCTGGCTGGGACTCTGAGAACGTCTAAGCTCATCGCGATCTACGACGATAACGGTATCTCGATTGATGGCCACGTAGAAGGCTGGTTTGCTGATGATACGCCGGCACGTTTTGAAGCTTATGGTTGGAATGTGATCCGTGATGTAAACGGTCACGATGCGTCAGCTGTCGATGCAGCGATTCGTGCAGCCAAAGCTCAAGCGGTATTAGCTGATGGCAAACCGACATTGATCTGTACTAAAACCGAAATCGGTAAAGGGTCGCCCAATAAGGTCGGTACACACGACGTTCATGGTGCCGCACTGGGGGCCGACGAGGTCGCTGCGACACGCGCTGCACTGAATTGGAATCATGCGCCATTTGAGATTCCTAGTGACGTGAAGAGCGCTTGGGACTGCACCGATTCAGGCAGAGCCGCTGAAGCGGAATGGGATCACCGATTCGCTGAGTATGCTAAGGCATTCCCTGAAAAAGCGGCGGAATTCAAACGTCGTATGACCGGTGAGTTGAGCGACGAGTATCAATCTAATATTGCCGATGTCATGGCTCAGATTGCTGCAGCAGAAGGGGACGTAGCGACCCGTAAAGCGAGTCAAAATGCGCTAGATGCTATCGCACCTCTTGTTCCAGAGTTTTTTGGCGGCAGTGCTGATTTGACCGGTTCGAACCTGACAAACTTCAAAACAGCCACCTATGCGGGTCGGGATACCTGGGGTAACCACCTCTCATACGGTGTTCGTGAGTTTGGTATGGCTGCGATTATGAACGGTATGGCACTGCATGGTGGCTACCTACCCTATGGGGGCACCTTCCTGACCTTTAGTGATTACTCTCGTAATGCGATTCGAATGGCTGCACTGATGAAACAGCGTGTGGTTCATGTCTTTACTCATGACTCGATTGGCCTTGGCGAAGATGGCCCAACACACCAAAGTATCGAGCACGTTCCAAGCTTGCGCATCATTCCAGGCCTTGATGTCTGGCGTCCTTGTGATGCCCTTGAAACAGCCACGGCATGGGCGCACTCGGTTGAGCGACAGGATGGTCCCTCTGCTCTAGCGCTGTCACGACAGGGGATGCCTAAATTACTGAAGGCGGCCTCTGATGCAGACAAAGTTCGTAAAGGTGGCTACATCCTCTCTGATATGGCCAGTCCACAAGCGGTGATCATGGCAACCGGTTCTGAAGTGCAATTGGCGTTGCAAGCTCAAGAGACTTTAGCGGCTGAGGGTATCTCAACCCGCGTTGTCTCAATGCCTTGTACCAATCTGTTTGATCGCCAATCTGAAGATTACCAAGAGCAGACGATTCCATCGGACCTTCCTGCGGTTGCAGTGGAAGCAGCGCATACCGATTTCTGGCGCAAATATGTGGGCAGAAAAGGTGGTGTTGTAGGCATCGACAGCTTTGGTGATTCAGCACCGGCTCCTGTTCTCTATGAGTACTTCGGCATTACTGCTAACGCAGTTGCTGATGCTGTTCGCCAGCGAGTTTAGGGGTAACAGAAATGTATAAAGCGATGTTATTTGATCTTGACGGTACCTTAGTCGAGACGGCGCCGGAGATCTATGATGCCACCAATGCCACTTTAGAAGAGTGTGGTTATGCAAGGGTGACTCAAGAACAGGTCAACTCGTGGATAGGGCACGGCACACGTGCGCTGTTGATTAAAGCCCTGGCTTACATCCACAACCAATCCATTGAAGAGATTGAGTCTGGACCTATTTTGGCAGGCGCACTACCTGTCTTTGATAAGCACTATCAACGCTGCTGCGGTACCACCAGTTACCTCTATCCACATGTTTTAGAGGTGGTTAAAAAGCTTGGGTCTGAAGGGGTCAAGTTGGCAGTGGTTACCAATAAAGAGAGCCGATACACCGATCGTGTGTTAGCGGCTCACGGCTTAACGGAACTCTTCGATATTGTAGTCAGCGGCGACAGTTTTCCAGTGAAGAAGCCTGACCCAACGTCAATTTTAGACTGCCTTGAGCAGTGGCAAATCTCAGCAGAGGATGCACTGTTTGTGGGTGACTCCTCGATCGATGCGGCCACGGCGCGTAATGCAGGCATTGATGTTTGGTTACTTCCTTACGGTTACAACATGGGTGAACCGATTGAGTCGGCTAACCCCGATCGCGTCATTCAAGACTTTTCAGAGTTGGTGGATTAACCCATCAATTCAATAACTTAATCGACTCTTCGGAGGTAAATAATGGCACTTGTATCCCTACGTCAGGTACTTGATCACGCCGCAGAGAATAGCTACGGTGTTCCTGCGTTTAACGTTAACAACCTTGAGCAGGTGCAAGCGATCATGCAAGCAGCGCAGGCAACAGACAGTCCTGTGATTCTGCAGACATCTGCTGGCGCTCGCACCTACGCCGGTGAGGCTTATCTTCGCCATCTCATTTTGGCGGCTATCGAGACACACCCGGATCTTCCGGTTGTCCTGCATCAGGATCACGGTGCATCACCTGCAGTCTGTATGCAGTCGATCCGCTCTGGTTTCTCCAGTGTCATGATGGATGGTTCGTTGATGAGCGATGGTAAAACGCCATCCACCTACGAATACAACGTCGATGTCACTCGACAAGTCTGTGAAATGGCGCATGTTGTCGGTGTGTCGGTTGAAGGCGAACTGGGCTGTCTTGGTTCGCTGGAGACGGGTGAAGCGGGTGAAGAGGATGGTCAGGGTGCTGAGGGTATTTTGAGCCATGATCAAATGCTGACTGACCCTGAGGAAGCCAAAGACTTTGTTGAGAAAACCGGTGTCGATGCCTTAGCAATTGCGATTGGTACCAGCCACGGTGCGTACAAATTCACTCGCCCACCGACGGGCGATATTCTCGCAATTGATCGTGTCGCGGCGATTCATAAAGCAATCCCGAACACCCATCTGGTGATGCACGGCAGTTCCAGCGTGCCACAGGAGTGGTTAGCGATCATTCGTGAGTTTGGTGGCGAGCTGAAACCGACCTACGGTGTCCCTGTTGAAGAGATCGTAAAAGGGATTCAGAACGGTGTTCGTAAGGTCAATATTGATACCGACATTCGCTTGGCAATGACCGGTGCTATGCGCCGTATGATGGCCGAGAAGAAGAGCGAGTTTGATCCACGTAAATTCCTAGCCGCAGCCCGCGATGCAGCCTCAGGTATCGTCAAAGATCGTTTCGAAGCCTTTGGCTGTGCTGGACAGGGCAGCAAGATCAAACCGATCTCAATGGATGATATGGCGGGTCGATACTAATCGACCCAAGATCCATTCAAAACGTTGGAGCGGTCTTGAAAAGGCCGCGATATCTCCTAAGATCAAAAGCATTTCTATCCGACTGGCGTCGGCTAGCCTTCTTCTTTGTGTGAGCGGTATTGACGGTGACTGGCCTTCAGCCTGTCATCCGCCGTGAGAATTTAATGCCTATCTGGAAAACACCGAAAAATCAGATGACAGGCTGAAGCCAGTCACTGTTGCTTTCAGATAAACTCTAATGAATACCAATCGCGGCCTTTACAAGACCGCTCCAACAATCACTCAACGCCAAACGCAACCATCTCAGCCTCTGCACAGAGCGTTTCATTGGCGGATAAGGTCAACTTAACTCGCACTTTACGCCCCTCGATGGATAGCAGCTCGCCATGCAGCTGCAACTCTACGCCCATTGGAGTGGGGGTAAGGTATTTGATGTTCAACTGCCCCGTAACGTGGCGTTGAATCTTTGCATCTTTTTCGAGTGTTTCATGCTTCTGCAGGTAGCTTAAAGCGGCCGCTGATGCAGTGCCATGACAGTCGAGTAGGGAGGCGACCGCGCCGCCGTAGAGGTGTCCAGGAACGCCGCCACTGTATTTGTTCTCTGGCGTGAAGCGAGCTAGGGTTGTGTCACCTGTTACATAACTTTTCAGGTGCCATCCATCCGCGTTTGATCGACCACAGCCAAAACAGTGGCTATGGCTCTCTGGATAGAGATCTTGAATGGCTTGTTTCATTGAGACTCCTTCTCACATCTTTGAATAGAGAATAGCAATTATCTTATCTAGGTTGATACATACTGATGGATAAGTTGTGCTCTAATAAGCCATCCCCGATGTAAGAGAGGTGTTATGAAGCTTTTCCAATATGATCATTGTCCATTCTGTGTTCGTGCTGACATGGTCGCTAAATACAAACAGGTTAATTTTGAGTCGATTTACCTGCTGAATGACGATGCCGACAGCTGTATTGAGCGTGTTGGCAAAAAAATGGTGCCGATTTTAGAGATTGATGGCCAATCTATGGGCGAAAGTCTGGATATCGCTCATAAGTTGGATGAGTTAGGCAAGGCTGATCAGGTAATAGTCGAAGGTGGTGATTCTGATCGTTTCACACAACCACTGATGTCAGTAAATCGCGCGATCTTCTCTCTGCTTTTTCCTCGCAATGTACAGATCGGTTTGCCTGAGTTTGAAACTCAATCGGCAATTGATTTTTATCGTTTGAACAAGGAAGCGATGATTGAGTGTAGTTTTGAGCAAGCTCTGGACAATACAGCTGAACACCAAGCCCTTGTAGAGCAGGTCTTAAATGATTTGCCTAAGCTGATTAAGCCTTCGGATAGAGGTGGGCAGCTTAGCTGGGACGACGTTATGATTTTTCCAATGTTACGCAACTTAACCGTGATCAAAGATCTTCAGATGCCCACGCAGGTTGTAGATTACATCAATGAAGTAGCACAACTGACCAATGTTGAGCTCTACACAGACAGGGCCATCTAAGGGAAGAAAAAAGAAAGAGAGGGGAAAGGGCTTCACCCTCTCAAAGGGGTGTTTACAACAGCTGGGTTCATAATAGTGTGCAAAGCTGACATTTAGCTGATGGCTAAAATTTTTCACAAGGACGTTAGATGACACAGTTTGCGCGTTACTATCAGCGTTATTCACAAGCTCGACTAAAAGCACTGATTATCCTCAGTCTAGCGATTCTGCAGTTTCCTTTAGCCGTGTCGGCATCTCTGGTCGCACTACCTGCCATTGCTCAAGACCTTCAAGTCAATGCGGTATTGATCAGTTGGATACCGGCCATCTTCCTTCTGGTGAGTTTGATCTCCCAACTGCCAGGCGGTCGTCTATCGGATCTCATTGGTCTTAAAAAGGCTTTTCTCATCAGTTGTGGTCTTTTTGCGTTGGGTGGCGCCATGGCGGCTTTTGCGCCCAATATTGAAATACTGTTAGCAGGGCGTGTGGTACAGGGGGCTGCCGGGGCTATCCTAGCCAGCGCGGGTATGGCCATGATCTCCCGTATCTACGCAGCAGGTGGGCGAGGGGCCGCTCTAGGTTGGATGACATCAGCCGTCTATCTCGGCATGACTGCAGGCCCGCTAATAGGTGGCTGGTTGGTCGACCTGTTTGGCTGGCGATCTGTGTTTATGTTGCCGGTACCGATATTGCTAGGGGTCATTTTATCGATTCGACTGTTTATCCCAGGCGAATGGAAAAGCAGTGAAAAGCATAAGATCGACTGGGTCGGTACAGCCATTTTCTCAGCCACCATTGCAGCTCTCTATTTTGGCAGTACTCGCCTGATTGAACTCAACGGTTGGTTGCTTGCACTCTTAGGAGTAGGTCTGGGTTATCTCTTCATCAAATGGTCTGGCAAACAGGCATTTCCACTGGTGAGAATCGACTTGATGATGAAGAATAAAACCTTCATCAACTCTGCAACCGCGGCCATGTTTATGTACGCCAGCCAGTACGGAATCGTCCTGATTTTGTCACTTTATCTGCAATACAACCGCCAACTGTCGCCCACGGATACTGGGCAGCTGATGATGCTTCAAGCGTTGATGATGACGATCATCGCGCCGCTGGCAGGACGCGTCTCTGATCGAATAGGACACCGTCTACTGGCGACGGGAGGAAGTTTGTCCATAGCCCTTGGGTTACTGGCGTTAGCGTTGATGAATCACGAGACACCGCTCTGGGTGATCGGGCTCTGTATTATGGTGATCGGAACCGGCCATGGGATGTTCTCTACCCCAAACAACTCCGCGGCACTGGCAACACTCCCTGCAGAGCGAATGGGTATAGGCTCAGCCATCCTCAGTCTATCGAGACAGAGTGGCCAGTTGATCGGAATGGCGGTGATTACCCTGTTACTAGGACTCTACTTTGCTGGCGCCGCAATAGGGGAGTCTGATCCACAGCTTCTCGAAAGTGTCACAACCAATGCCCTGACAGTATCGCTGTTAACCGCACTGCTAGCGGCTTGGTTCTCGTGGAGAAAGGTTTAAATTGAAGCAGGTGACAGGCTAAAGCCAGTCACTGGAGCGCTGATCTTCCTACGAAGTATGGTGACTGGCTTTCAGCCTGTCACCCGCTGTTGAAATCGATCGGGGTTTCAGCAGAGCTGAATTCCCTCCTACAATAGGACTTCGCGATAAGCCCGCAACGGAGTCCTACTGGAGCTAGCCCTAAGGTCGAAGCGAAATGTCAAAAACATCGCTTCGCCTATTCAGGTTAGCTCGTTCTCAGTCGGACGGGGAACAGGGTGCCAGATTCAAATCTCGTGCCAGTAGTCCCCGTCCGACTGAGAACGAGCACAATGGTTTTTCACGTGTGCCTAGCCACGCTTTATGTTACTGTGCGCGCCTTAATATTTTGAGTGTCCTCATGTCTTTCAAATCTCTTGGCCTTTCGGCTCCTCTTACCCGTGCAATAGCTGAAAAAGGCTATTCAGAAGCGACTCCTATTCAACGTGAAGGCATTCCTGCCGTGATGTCCGGTAAGGACGTTATGGCGGCTGCGCAAACGGGAACGGGTAAAACTGCTAGCTTTATTCTGCCTCTGCTCGAGAGATTGCAATCTGGCCCTAAGGTAAAAAGCAACAATGTTCGTTCATTAGTGCTGACACCGACTCGTGAACTGGCGGCTCAGATCCAAGACAATGCTGAGTTCTATGGCAAATACACCGACCTCAAGAGCAATGTGGTTTTTGGTGGGGTTAAGATCAACCCACAGATGCAAAAGCTTCGCTCTGGCACGGACATATTGATCGCGACACCGGGTCGTCTTTTAGATCTCTACTCGCAGAATGCAGTTCGTTTTGATCAGCTAGAAGTGCTGGTATTGGATGAAGCTGATCGCATGCTCGACATGGGCTTTATTCGTGACATTCGTAAGATCCTTAACTTGCTGCCTAAGCAGCGTCAGAACCTAATGTTCTCTGCGACCTTCTCCCCAGAGATCAAAGAGCTGGCTCACGACATCGTCAACAACCCAGTAGAGGTCTCGGTATCACCAGAAAATGCGACCGCTCACACCGTTGAGCAGTGGGTCATTGGGGTTGATAAGAAGAGCAAGACAGCGGCTCTCATCGATTTGATCAAGACCAACAACTGGTTTCAGGTACTGGTCTTCAGCCGAACTAAGCATGGTGCAAACCGTCTAGTCGTTCAGCTGGATAAGGCGGGTATTACTGCAGCGGCTATCCATGGCAATAAGAGTCAGGGTGCTCGCACGCGTGCATTGCAGGCCTTTAAACAGGGCGATATTCAGATCCTTGTAGCTACCGACATTGCGGCACGCGGTATCGATATCAAAGAGCTGCCTCACGTGATTAACTTTGATCTTCCCAACGTGGCAGAAGATTATGTACACCGTATCGGCCGTACCGGTCGTGCCGGCAGTGTGGGTCAGGCGGTATCACTGGTCTCAATTGATGAGTTTGATCAGCTTCGAGCGATCGAGCGCTTGACGCAGAAACTTCTGGAACGTCGCGACTTGAAGGGATTTGCGCCGAACAACCCACTGCCAGAATCTAAGCTACAACCGCCGTTGAAGCCGAAAAAACCTAAAAAGCCAAAGCAGAAAGCGGAGGGTGCATCAGCACAACCAGCACCGCGTCAAAATCAGCCAAGGCGCAATAGACCGGCTGATGGTACACCCAAACGTAAACCTCGCCGTTTTGGTGGCAATCGCAAAAAGCCAGTCAACCGCGATCTGTAATCTGTTTTAATCGACAGGTTATCCGGTCATCCGCTTTGAGAAGTGTTTCGTATCTTATTACATGAAAGAGACACTCTACTACGACGGAAAATGTTCGCTCTGTGTTGCCGAGATGGATAAGTTGGCAGTCATTAAGGGCGAACAGTTAGAACTCCAAGATATCCATGAGTTATCGGATCAACTGACAGAAGAGGAGCGTATTAACATGCTTAAGGTTCTTCATCTGCAGCGTGGTGACCAGTGGGTAACTGGAATCGATGCGAACATAGCCGCTTGGCAGCATACCCGCTGGGGCTGGATTTGGCGCATCCTTGGTTGGCCAATCATCAAGCCCATAGTCAATCTGGCTTATAAGCGCTGGGCACGTTGGCGATACGATCGACTCTATACTAAATAAAGATGCTTGATTAGACTGTCGACATTCTCACACTTTATAGGTCATCAGCGTGTTTATTGAACTTACCGATCTCTTTCTCCTGACTCTAGTCGCTGGTGTTATCTATGTTTGGTACAAAGGCCTAGCCGTTAGAGAGCGCGCACTGAAAGCGGTTGAGAGTTACTGCAACAAGTTGAATCTGCAGTTGTTGGACCAAAACGTATCTCTGCGTGCGCTTTGGTTAAAACGAGATGATAGAGGTCGCTTGGCACCCTGGCGTCGATATCAGTTTGAGTTCACCACGACCGGCGATCAGCGCTACCGTGGCCAAGTGGTTCTGCTTGGCAATCGTCTAGAGAGTATTACCTCAGAGGCTCATAAGTTTGAGGATTAGCCATGTCTAAGCTCAATTTCGATAACAGCTATGCCCGTTTACCCTCTCACTGGTATCAGTCGGTCTCTGTCACTCCGTTAAAGAACACTCATTTAATCAGCTTCAATGCACCACTGGCTCAAGCATTAGGGCTAAATCCCTGTGAATGGGCGCCCAGTCAGCTGGTGGAAACTTTCACCACTGAGCAGGGCCCAGAGGGTGCTGAACCCTTGGCCATGAAATACACTGGACACCAGTTCGGTGTCTATAACCCAGATCTCGGTGATGGGCGTGGTATCTTGCTCGGCGAGCATCTAGACCCTGCTGGCAATCGATGGGATCTCCACCTTAAAGGGGCGGGTAAAACCGCCTATTCGCGCTTTGCTGATGGCAAAGCGGTACTTCGCTCCAGTATTCGTGAGTACCTTGTCAGTGAAGCGATGTTTGGCTTGGGTATTCCCACCACACGTGCGCTGGCTATTTTTGGCAGTGAGGAGTTTACCCTACGAAATGGGGCAGAGCCCTGTGCTCAAGTGCTTAGGGTGACACCCTGTCACATACGTTTTGGCCACTTTGAGTACTTCTACTATTCTGGTCAGCATGAGGACCTGAAACAGCTTGCCGATTACGTGATCGATCGTTACTACCCTGACGCGAAACAGGCCGAAAATCCTTACCTGTTCATGTATCAACAGGTGGTTGAGCGCAGTGCCTACCTGGTTGCACAGTGGCAGAGTTACGGGTTTGTTCATGCCGTCATGAACACCGACAATATGTCGATCATAGGAGAGACCTTTGACTATGGTCCGTTTACCTTTATGGATCGATATGAGCCGGACCACATCGCTAATAAAAACGATGACAGAGGTCGATACGCGTTCAGTAATCAACCGAGCATCATGCAGTGGAATCTTGCGGCCTTAGCTCAGGCGTTAATCCCTCTGATAGATAAATCCGACTTGGAGGCTCAACTCGAGAGATTCTCAACGCTCTATTTTGATGCCTATTACACAAAGCTCTCTCAGCGATTGGCACTACCGAATCCAGGGGTCACCCACAAAGCACTAATTGATGAGATGCTCACGTTGTTAGAAAAACAGCAGGGTGATCTCAATCGTTTTATTCTGGCTTTAACAAATCTAGAAAAGGGCGACGCTTTGGGTGCCGAAGTAGAGAGCCCCGAATCCTATTCAGAGTGGTTAAGCCGATTCTATGCAGTACGTCACTCAGAAGATGAGCAACTAAGATCACGTCTGGATTACGCAAAAACCTTAAACCCTGTCTATATTTTACGTAACTACATGTGTGAAGAGGCGATTCGCGACGCTCACCAAGGTGACTATCAACGCGTGAATCATCTGCTTGCCATGGTTCGTGAACCAACTAAGTACTATGCGCCACTGGCAGACTATGCAGATGCTCCACCGAAATGGGCAGAGGGGATTTTCTTAACCTGCTCGTCATAGCGACCTCAAGCGCACAGTACTTCTAATTATGACAGGAGAATCTGGTGCGCAATTTACTGCTGGCCTTTGATGGCACTTGGCAAAAAACCGATTCAGATTTGAGTGATGGCGATCAAAACAGCCATGTTGTGCGGTTGGTTGAGGCTCTTCACAATTCAGACACAGATATTCCACAACAGGTTCATTATCTCCCTGGAGTAGGCACTTCAGCCTGGCAACAGATTCGAGGAGGCATCTTTGGTTGGGGACTCTCTGACAAGATAGCCGAAGCCTATTTATGGTTGATGGAGCACTACCAAACGGGCGATCGGGTCTACCTGGTCGGCTACAGTCGTGGGGCGTTTGCAGCGAGAAGCCTGTCAGGTCTTATTGATCGATTGGGTCTGCTTAGATTGGAGCATCTAGAGCAATTCGATTCCTGCTACCAGCTCTACAGACGCGGCACCCGTCGTGAACAAAATCGATTCAAAGCCCAGATCGCCACCCCGATACAGATTGAGGCTATTGCCGTTTGGGATACCGTCGGGTCGTTGGGCATTCCATTGGGTAGCTTTAAACAGTTAAACCACTATTTGTGGGGCTTTCATGACACACGCTTAGCTTCCAATGTGAAGCGGGGCTTTCAAGCACTAGCCATTGATGAGCATCGTGCAGATTTCATACCGACACTCTGGTCACCCAAGCTTGAAGAGAATCAGAGCGTTGAGCAGCGATGGTTTGCCGGATCGCATGGGGATGTTGGCGGAGGGACAGACTCAACGCTCTCAACCCACTCTTGCCAATGGATATGCGAGTCACTGATTCACTCGGGTCTGAAGCTGGATGCTGAGTCTGTGAAGACTCAAACCTCTAACTTTGAACTGCCTCACGACTCCTATGATCTGTTTTTGGGTGGGCTGTATGACTGGTTTAGCGATCGCCATTGGCGTCCAATAGGTACTTGTCAGAATCGCTTTGAGACGATCGATTCGAGTGTGTTTGAGTTAATGAACAACACCAGTTACCGTCCCAAAAATCGAGTAGGGCCCCATCTGACTTCCCCTATCTCTCACCAATTGTGTGAAATTGATCATCTATATCAGTTTCAGGCTTGTTTTCTCGACGGGGAAGAGGGGATACTGAACGCTTCTTAGATTTCAAGGAATGAGTGTGAAAGTTTGGGTTGATGCGGATGCGTGTCCTGTGGTGATTAGAGATATTCTCATCAAGGCAGCACTCAATCGAAAAGTAGAGATGGAGTTCGTTGCAAACCACTTCTATCAGTTACCTAATTCCCCCTATTTAAACTGGCGTCGAGTCCCTCAGGGTGCCGATCAGGCTGATCAAGAGATCGTTGATCGAGTGACCGCTGGTGATCTTGTCATCGCTACAGATCTGCCGTTGGCTAATGATCTGATCGATAAAGGGGCTCGCGTACTTACCCATCGTGGCGAGGCCTTAACGAAAGAGAACATCAAAGCGCGCCTCAATCTGCGTGACTTCTACGAAACCATGCGCGCTAGCGGTATTCAGTCTGGTGGCCAATCGGGTATGAGTCAGGCAGATCGTCGTGAGTTTGCCAACGCGTTGGATCGCGCCTTAACGGCAGCACAGCGTCAAGCGAAGCAAGGAGGCAATGCATGAATTCATTTTGGGATATGCTGATTTCACTCAATCTGGACCTGGTCGCGTTGATCTGGTTTTTGATCTGTTTCAACGGCTATTTCATATACGCTAAGCGAGCCAGTTATCGTGTCACCTGTCTGGCTAGCCTAATGCACCTCTATCGTAAGGAGTGGATGCGCGCGGCGCTGGATCGTGAGGTGAGGGTGGCTGATACCACAACGATCACCAATCTTGAGCGCGGTGTCACCTTCTTTGCCAGCACCACCATGCTGATTTTGGCCGGCCTTCTGACCCTGCTCTCTCGCTCTGATATGGCGATCGACCTTCTGTCTGAACTGCCGTTCACAGAGCCGATGACTCGACTGCAATGGGACCTGCGCATCATCGTGCTGATGGTGATGTTTGTATACGCCTTCTTTAAGTTCACCTGGTCTATTCGCCAGTATGGATTTGTCTCGGTCATGATTGGTGGCGGCCCCAACCCCAAAGAGAATGCCGATCCACGGACTCTCGATATGCACGCAGAACGCTCGGCTCGCATGGCTAGTATGGCAGCGAACAACTTTAATGCCGGACTGAGAACCTACTACTTTGCCATCGCAGTGCTAGGGTGGATGGTCAATACCTGGCTCTTTATGTTTTTGTGTGCAGTGGTTGTCTGGATTCTCTATCGTCGTGAATTCAGCTCTTCGACGCTAAGAACCTTGATGATGAGTACCGATATCAACGCCAAGGGTTGAAATTAGATCGGCATCCCCCATATCTGATGGAGTGTTAATCAGTAACTTGGGAATTCAGGTCTAAGCTATGACAACCGAAACGAAACAAGAAACTCTTGGCTTTCAAACCGAAGTGAAACAGCTGCTGCAGCTGATGATTCACTCTCTATACTCTAATAAAGAGATCTTCCTACGTGAATTGATCTCCAACGCTTCAGATGCGGCTGAAAAGCTACGCTTTGAAGCCTTGTCTAATGCCGACCTCTATGAAAACGATGGTGATCTGCGTATTCGTGTCTCTGCTGATGAAGAGAACAACACCATTACCATCGAAGATAACGGCATCGGTATGTCGCGCGATGAGGTCATCGAGCACCTGGGTACCATCGCTAAATCGGGTACCGCTAGCTTCCTTCAAAATCTGACCGGCGATGCCGCCAAAGATTCACAACTGATCGGTCAGTTTGGTGTTGGTTTCTACTCTGCATTCATTGTGGCTGATCAGGTTGATCTATATACCCGTCGTGCTGGTTTAGACGCGGCAGAGGGTGTCCACTGGTCCTCTAAAGGTGAGGGCGAGTTCGATATCGCAACCATCGATAAGCCAGAGCGCGGCACGCGTATCGTCATGACCCTAAAAGAGGATGCGAAAGAGTTTGCCAGCGATTGGCGTCTACGCTCTCTAGTCACCAAATACTCAGATCACATCGCGATGCCTGTGCAGATGGAGAAACAACCCATGCCGGCAGAGGGTGATGATGAGTCATCAAAGGATGCACCTGAGATCGAGACGGTTAACAGTGCGACAGCATTATGGACTAAGAACAAGTCAGAGGTGACCGAGGAGGAGTACAAAAACTTCTACCAGCACGTCTCTCATGATCTCCAGGAGCCAATCAGTTGGGCTCATAACCGCGTTGAAGGTAACTTAGAGTACACCAGTCTTCTCTACCTACCGTCCAAAGCGCCTTACGACCTTTGGAACCGTGAAGCACCTAAAGGGCTTAAGCTCTTCATTCAGCGTGTCTTTATCATGGATCAAGCGGATCAGTTTTTGCCGCTCTACCTGCGCTTCATTAAAGGTGTCGTTGATTCGAAAAACCTATCACTAAACGTCTCTCGTGAGATTCTTCAGAAAGATCCAAACGTTGATAAGCTGAAGTCCGCTCTGACTAAGCGAAGCCTCGATATGATCGAGAAGTTCGCTAAGAAGGATGCCGAGAAGTACCTAGAGTTCTGGAAAGAGTTTGGTCAGGTCTTGAAAGAGGGCCCTGCGGAAGATCATGCGAATCGTGAGCGCATTCTTAAGCTAATGCGTTTTGCATCGACCGAGAACAGCAACGGCGATCAGAACGTCAGCCTAGACAGCTACATAGAGCGTATGGGCGAAGATCAAGAGAAGATCTACTACCTAGTCGCCGATAACTACAACGCGGCTAAAGCGAGCCCACATCTAGAGATCTTCCGTAAGAAGGGCATTGAAGTGCTGCTTCTGACTGATCGCATTGATGAGTGGATGATGAGCCACTTGATGGACTACTCAGGCAAGTCGTTCCAAGACGTCACCAAAGGCGAGTTGAAACTGGATGGTGAAGAGTCTGAAGAGAGCAAAAAAGCTCAAGAGGAGCAGAACGAGCAGTACGCATCACTGATTGAACGTCTTGGCGGTGTATTTACCGACCGTGTCGACTCTGTCCGTGTCTCACAGCGTCTAACCGACTCTCCAGCCTGTCTGGTGCTTGGGGATTACGATATGGGTCTACAGATGCGTCGTATCATGGAAGCGGCTGGCCAAGCAGTTCCAGAGACTAAACCCGTCTTTGAGTTCAACGCAGAGCACCCACTGATCGGTAAGCTTGATCAAGAGTCCGATGAAGATCGTTTTGCTGATCTGGCAATGATTCTATTGGATCAAGCTCAACTAGCGACCGGCGGTCAGCTAGAGGATCCAGCAGCTTACACAGCTCGTCTGAACAAACTGCTGTTAGAGTTGAGTGCTTAAACACTCCACTTGAAGCAAAAAGGCCTGACACTGTCAGGCCTTTTTTGTTCGCGGCCTTTCCAAGACCGCTCCAACAAAATTAGGCACAGTTGGATCAGACCAAAGGTCAGACCCGCAGCTGCGTAGCCAGTTTAACACTCTGGTGTCTGACCTAAGGTCTGACACCGCTGTTAACCCTTTGCCTTAGCCTTACGAAAAAGATCCACACTGAACACGATCAGCCCCACCCAAATAAAGGCAAAACTGATGAAGCGATCGATGCCGAAGGCTTCGTTCAAAATGAACACAGCGCTAAGGAACTGCATGATCGGGGCGATGTAGTTTAGGAAGCCTACGGTACCTAACGGAAGTTTTCTTGCGGCAGAAGCAAACAGAATCAGTGGCACAGCGGTCATGACACCAGCACCGATTAACTCCCAAGTGAATGCACCGAAATGATCAACACCCTGGGTGGTTAGCAAGCTCAGGTAGATCAATGCGATCGGGAACATGATTAAGGTCTCTATCAACAATCCGCTGACTGAATCGACCGCTATCTGCTTACGCACAACGCCGTAAAAGCCGAACAGCAGAGATAGGCTAACAGCGATCCATGGGAACTCACCAATGGCGACTATCTGCCATAAGACCCCGACAGAGGCGAAGAAGACCGATGTTTTTTGTAACCTGTTGAGTTGCTCTTTAAAAAAGATCAGCCCCAACAACACCGCAACCAAAGGCGATAGAAAATACCCCAGGCTGGCCGCGATCACTTGGCCACTGCCTACCGCCCAGATATAGATCCACCAGTTACCACTGATGAGCAGTGATGAAATGGTTAACCAGAACAGCGTCTTTTTGGACGTTAACATCGTCCAGGTGGAGCGAATTTTTTTCTGCAGAAGAATCAGCAAGCCAACAAAGAGCACACACCAGACAATACGGTGTGCTAGCACCTCGTCGGCCGGTACCTCAGCAAGTAGGGTAAAGTAGAGTCCAAAGCAGCCCCAGATTAGATAAGCTAGGGTGCCTTGGAAGAGTCCTTGTCGATACTCTTTGTGTGAGTCCTGTTGTGACGCTAATGATTGGTTCAAGCGTCTAGCTCGACCATATCAGGGTGCGATTTGAGTGCGTCGATCAATGCATCCATCTCAGCATCGGTACCAATGGTGATGCGAAGGAAGTTCGCGATCTCAGGGCGACTGAAGTGGCGAACTAACACCCCTTTAGTACGTAAATAGCCCATCAACTCACCCCCCTCAATAAACCGGTGCTCGGCAAAGAGGAAGTTGGTTGCTGATGGAAGTATGTTGAAACCTAGCTTTTCAAGGCGATCACGAGTGGTCTCGCGCGTTGCGATGATTTTGTCACACATCTCCTTGAAGTAGGCGCTGTCTTTCAATGAGGCAACGCCAGCTGCGATCGCGAGCATATCCATAGGGTAGCTGTTGAATGAGTTTTTAACTCGATTCAAGCCGTCGATCAGATGGGGTTGTGCGACGGCATAACCGATGCGCAAACCAGCAAGTGAGCGCGACTTAGAGAAGGTCTGTGTCACCACAAGGTTAGGGTATTGATTCACTAGCTCAATGGCCGATTCGCCACCAAAATCGACGTACGCTTCATCCACCAATACCACCGTTTCAGTGTTGCGATCGAGTAGGTTTTTGATCTGATCTAACGGCAGAGCTAACCCAGTAGGAGCATTCGGGTTGGCAAAAATGATACCGCCATTATCCAGTGGGTAATCCTCTAAAGAGATTGAGAAATCATCATTAAGTTTTTGATTCTTAATCTCAATTCCATATAGATCAGCATAAACATCGTAGAAGCTGTAAGTGATGTCTGGTTTGACCAGTGGCTTCTCTTGACGGAAGAACGCCATAAACGCATGAGCCAACACTTCGTCTGAGCCATTACCGACAAATAGATTTTCGTTAGGCACACCCAGAGTGGTTGAAAGCTCATTGATGAGCGCAGAAGACTCAGGGTCTGGATAGAGGCGTAAACGATCGGTCTCAAACGCGGTTAACACTTCCTGAACCCCATGAGCAGGGGGGTAAGGATTCTCATTGGTGTTGAGTTTAACTAAGTTGGCAACCTTAGGTTGTTCACCGGGTGTATAAGGAACGAGATCATGGATCTGCGGGCTCCAAAACTTACTCATAACGAAACCTTACAAATGGATAAATTTGAGCTGAGATAGTATCAGAAGCGAAGTAGGGAAAGAAGAAGAGGTCGACCGGTGTCAGCTATTGATACTGCCACCGGTCGGGTGTGCCGAACTTGCCCTCAATAATTAAGGTCAACTTCAGTCAACTCCATATAAACAAAGTTAAACTTTGACCACAACCTTTTTTATTAAGACTTAGGTGGTACGGGGAGCCTAGTAAAGTTCGTCGTAAGCGTCACGTAACTGACTGGCGAGAACGCGATCCTCCATAATATCTTCGATCTGACGTCTGCGCTTAGCATTGTATCTGGATCGGTTACGTTGGCTCTCTTGCTCTTCGAATTGATCATTCCAATCGTCGAGGTCTTCGATCTTTTCATCGACACGGACTTTGCTGCCCATCTCTTAATCTCACTCTATAAAATTGATCGCTCAGTTCTGACGCTAGTCACGGTCGAGGGTTACCGTTAATGCGGAATATAGTTCATGCTTAGAATTATGAGAAAATTAATTTTTTCAATCTGATTTCAATAAAAATCGATATTTTAACTATCTATAAAGTTGACCTGATCAAGAGCCTGAGCGAGGATCGCTTTTTTACGAGAAGTGAATGCATGCATCTTTTTAGACTCTCATTGCCGGTTCTATTTGGCTACCTTCCACTTGGGATGGCCTTCGGCGTGCTGTTTGTCACCGAGTTGGGATTGGATTGGTATTGGGCCGTCGCATTCAGCGTCATTGTGTTTGCCGGCTCTGCCCAGTTTTTATCGGTGGGTTTGATTGCCAATCATGCAGGGCTGTTAGAAGTGTTTGTGGCTGTTTTCCTCCTGAACAGTCGCCACATCTTCTATGGCCTGACACTGCTATCTTCGCTAAAGCTTACTGGGTGGCGTAAGGCCTATATGGTCTTCGCATTGACCGATGAGACCTTCTCACTGATTACCGGGCTGCCAAAAGAGAGCGGCCTGCAGCAGCAAGATTATTGGCGCTTGGCAGGCATCAATCAGAGCTACTGGGTTTTGGGTACATTGATTGGTGCACTATTGGGTGCTCAACTGACACTGCCCGATTTAGGTTTGGAGATAGTGCTGCCAGCACTGTTCGTGGTACTGGCCGTTGAACAGTATCGAACGCATAGAGCGGCGGGTTTGATGTTGATAGCCTGTTTGATTGGGCTGATCGCCATTTGGCTTTGGCAAGATCAGATGCTGTTGCTATCGATCACTACCGCACTGGTTCTAATGTTGATTAACTACTTGAGGCAGCGATGGACCAGTCACTCTATCTAATCAGCTTTATAGCATTAGCTGCGTTGGCAACGGTGGCAACGCGTGCACTACCGTTTCTCTTTTTATCGCGTCACAGTCAGCACCCACTACTGGAGTATCTGGGTCGATATCTGCCGCCCGTTTTAATGGTTCTGTTGGTGGTGTATGCGGTCTCTGATCTGCCGATGGCCAATCAACAGTGGGTAATCAGTCTGGGAAGTTTAATGCTGGTAGCCGTGACTCAGTGGTTGAGCAAAAATGCGCTGCTCAGCATTGCGCTGGGCAGCCTGTTGTACATGCTATTGATTTAAATGCCGCAGTACATGCCGTGCAGAGTACTGATAATTCGTTGTGCACGATCGCCTTCAAGTGAGTAGTAGATCGTTTGCGAATCGCGACGAGTTTTAACTAGGCCATCACGACGCAGCACTGCTAGGTGTTGTGACAGGGCGGACTGGCTTAGATCCAGATGCTCGTTTAGCTCGGTGACAGAGAGCTCTTTACCTTCCAAGTAGCAAAGAATCATTAATCGACTACCGTTTGCGAGTGCCTTCATCAAACGCGCGGCCTCTTTTGAGTTTTCACGCATTAGCTCTAATGTGTCTGCGGGTAGGCGTTGTGTATCTGTCATAGTTGAACTCGGTAATGATCGGTCCCTAAAGGGATATGAATTTGCTTAATTAGCAGTTTTGAATATAACGACTTGATGGGGGTTTGTAAATTTTTATTATCCTATCGCATCGTTTAATCTCCCTTAATTGCGCTGAGTCACGCTCATATCGACAGTTAACGCTATACTGCAATTAATTGCATAGTAGAGGGCAGGAGAGTATTTATGTTCCAACGAGTACTGGTCACCAGTGAAGAGTCACACTACTCTCCACAGCCGCTGTTAAAAGCGTCGGCACTCTGTGCGGAGTCGTCTCATATCGAGTGGTTTCAGTCGGTCTATAACGCTGCGTTTGAAACGGCGACGGCGGAAGATCAACCATCACAAGAGGATGCGTTGGCACTCTATGTGACGCACAGGCTCAACCAAGCTGAGCGGCACATCGAAGAGTTAGACCTACCACAGGATGTAGCGGCTGATATTCGTTGGCACCCTAGCTTTCTTAAAGCGGCACTAGAAGAGTCAGATCGTTACCAGCCTGACTTGATGGTGGTACCCCGTGTCAGAAAACATGATCTGTTGGATTGGCTAATCGGTGGCGATGAGCAAGAGTTGGTCCGCCGTCTCCATGAACCGGTTCTGCTAGCCAGTGATCAACCCTGGCAGGCCCACCCAAGGATTGCCGTAGCCATTGATCCGTTCCATCTGGATAGTCGCAATCACAGGTTGGAGAAGCAACTGCTTGAGGTGGCTGATCAGTTTGCACAACGGCTGTCAGCTGAGCTTCATGTCGTTCACTGTTTTCAAACACTTCCACAGAGCGTCATCTATGATGAGCATTTAGTGGAAGATTTTGAGTCGCTTCAAAAACAGGTGGGTGAGGAGCATCGTCAAAGAATTGAATCGTTGATTGAACCTCTAAACCGTCCATTGGGTTCGCCACTGCTTAAATTGATTGTGGGGGATGCGGATGAAAAATTGCCTGAGTTCTGTCAGCAAGAGAAGATCGATCTGTTGATTCTGGGCGCACCCGAAAAAGGGTGGGTGGAGCGCTTCTTAATGGGCAGCACCACCGCACGTCTTTTAAATAGAATAGAGTCCGATATTTTGGTTATTCACGATCAATAAAGTATTTAAAGATCGAACTTAGCCCAGACTGGTGCATGGTCAGAGGGTTTTTCCATACCGCGAATATCAAGATCGATGCCGGTCTCCACGCACTTTTGCATTAGAGGTTTGGTCGGCATGATCGCATCGATACGCAGACCCCGTTTAGGCGTGTCCTCAAACCCGCGACTGCGGTAATCGAACCAACTAAACAGATCGTTGGTCTCTGGATGCTGTTCACGGAATGAGTCAACCAGTCCCCAGTCATACAGGCGCTGTAACCACTCACGCTCTTCGGGTTGGAAGCTGGTTTTACCGGTTTTAAGCCAGCGAAGACGGTTGGGTTCACCAATGCCGATATCCTTATCGGTCGCAGAGATGTTCAAATCCCCCATCACAAGTAGATTGCTGTTGGGGTCATTATCATTTTGTAGGTAGTCACTGAGATCCGCGTAGAATTTGCGTTTAGCAGGGTATTTTGTCTCGTGAGCTATGTTTTCACCCTGTGGGAAATAGCCATTAATGATACGCAGTGTCTCTCCCTTGGCTGTTTTGAAATCCCCGATGATCATGCGACGTTGAGCATCCTCTTCATCGGTGACAAACCCTTTTTGAATCGACAAAGCCGGCTCTTTGGAGAGAAGGCAAACCCCGTAGTGGGTCTTTTGACCATGGAAATAGGCGTGGTAACCCAGCTTCTCCATCTCTTCAATCGGGAACTGATCATCATGCACCTTGGTCTCTTGAATACCGATGACATCGGGCGAGTGGCTATCCACCAAAGCCTGCAACTGATGAAAACGCGCACGAATGCCATTGGTATTAAACGAGACAACAAACATAACAACCTCCAAAGTCTAGTGGCTTGGATGCTACCGAAAATGGGGGAGGGTTAAAAGAATAACCCAATTATTGTTGGAGCCTTATCAAAGATGAGGCGATCTTTTCGGTGACTGGCTTCAGCCTGTCATCCGCAAGTATGCTTTACTACTTACCTGGAAAACGCTGAGATAGTGGATGTCAGGCTGAAGGCCAGACACCGGTGCCAATAGCCCTACTCAATCACATCATTTGCGCTTCTTAATTGGATGCAGCCTCTCACACAGGGTAAGCTTAAGTGATTGAATATTAATGATCTCAGATAGGTAGAGCATGAGCGGTTACGATTACGATCTTTTTGTTATTGGTGCAGGGTCTGGTGGTGTGCGTGCGGCGCGTATGGCGGCGGCGAAAGGGGTTAAAGTGGCCGTGGCAGAGGATCTCCATTTGGGCGGTACCTGTGTCAACGTCGGTTGTGTGCCTAAAAAACTCTACGTCTATGCATCGGAGTACATGCAAGAGATCGAAGAGAGTCGCGGCTTTGGTGTCAATGCAGACTCCGTCAGCTTTGATTGGGCGACACTGCGTGACAACAAAAAGCACGAGATCGCTCGCCTCAATGGTATCTACGGTAAATTGTTGGATAACTCGGGTTGTACCCGTATCAATGGACGTGCGACGGTGACAGGCCCTAATTCAGTCAGCGTGAATGGTGAGACAATAACGGCTGAGCGTATTTTAGTGGCAGTCGGTGGTTGGCCATTTGTGCCCGATATTCCCGGTAAAGAGCACGCCATCACATCAAACGAAGTCTTTGATCTAGACAGCTTCCCACAGCGCGTCATGGTGGTCGGTGGTGGTTACATTGCCATTGAGTTCGCCGGTATTTTTGCCGGTCTGCAAGCACAAACGGAACTGGTCTACCGAGGCGATCTATTCTTGCGTGGCTTTGACCAAGAGGTGCGCGAGTTCACGGCAACTGAAGTGGCTCGCAAAGGGATTAAATTAAGCTTTAATACCGATGTCGCTAGCATCGAGAAGCGTTCTGACGGTGCACTCGATGTAACCCTGTCTAACGGTGAAGTCCGTGTTGTTGATCAGATTCTGTATGCCACAGGTCGTGTGCCTAAAACGGCCAACCTTGGGCTCGAATCAGCAGGCGTTGCGATGAATAGCAAAGGTGCCATTGAGGTTAATGATCATTTCCAAAGTTCAGTACCATCAATTTACGCCTTAGGTGATGTGATCGATCGTGTTCAGTTAACGCCTGTCGCGCTCGCTGAGGCGATGTCGTTGGTTGATCACCTCTATGGCAGCGGTGAGGGCGAACTGCCTAACTATGAGTTAATCCCAACGGCGGTCTTCTGCCAGCCCAATATTGGTACTTTGGGACTAACGGAAGAGCAGGCGCGTGAACGTTTTGACAGCGTGGATGTTTACGTCTCAGATTTCAGAGCGATGCGCCACACCATCTCGGGTAGTGAAGAGCGCACACTGATGAAACTGATCGTGGAGTCTGCCACTGATAAAATCGTGGGCATTCATATGGTCGGTGCGGATGCTGGAGAAATCTTGCAAGGTCTTGCTGTTGCAGTGATCGCTGGCGCGACTAAACGTGATTTTGATCGAACGATCGGCATTCACCCAACGGCTGCTGAAGAGTTTGTCACAATGAGGCAGAAAACCCGTTAAGTTCTAAGCCACTGGTATCGGTATGTTTAATGGCCGATACCAGTGTGTTACTTCTTATTGTGCAACAACCAGCACCTCTAGATGGTGAAGCCAACTGTGTTTGCTTAACGTCTCTTTAAGCGCCTGCTTCAACTGGCTGGGCGTCAGTGATTTCTCATCCAACAACGGCTGCATAGCCGGTAGTAGACGAATCTCTAAATCAACCTTCTTCGGCGAATAGTAGAGCTGCAGTTGATAACCACTGCTGCTGCCAACGGCATCGTTCAATGCAGCATCAACCGCTTCTCGAATGGTGCCACGAGTCGGCATGATCGGGCAGCTCAACTCATCTAAATGCTCATCATTGTAGGTATCGATGTGGAAGATCACTTGGCTGATCTCCGGAAACGCCTCGGTCAACGCGCAGACCGCTTGGTCCCCTAAATAGTGGCCTTCGCTGGCGCTCAAATGTGGTGCAACCTGAAGGTGCATCTCTAGAATGATCTGGCTTCCCATGGGACGTGATTTGAAGTCGTGAACGTTAATGATGCCTTCAACCTCATTTACAACAGCACGAAACTCGGCGGCTTGCTCCTCGGGTAGGGCGGTATCAACCAACTCCGTAAGACTGCGTTTAACCAGTCCCCAACCGATCTTAGTGACTAGGCCTGCTACCAATACTGCCGCCACTGCATCAAGCCAAACCCAACCGAGCATGGCCCCAATGAGTGCAACGAACACCACAATCGATGACAGCGCATCAGTTCGTGAGTGCCAGGCGTTCGCAATCAATAGATCCGATTTAAGGCGCTTGCCCACCGCAAGGCTATAACGGAAGATCCACTCCTTAGAGATGATTGAGATAGCAGCAACAACCAGAGCCGGCCAGGTAGGCACCTCGGCAGGGACACCTGAGAATAGATTGCTGATTAACTCATAGGCCATACCAAGACCCACCAGAATCAAGACAACACCCAGCGCCGTGGTACCCACCGTCTCAAAACGACCATGCCCCCAAGGGTGATCTTCGTCGGGCTCTTGATGGGAAATGCGCAGAACCGCAATCACCATAAAATCGGTGGCAAGATCTGAGAGCGAATGAACACCGTCAGCAATCAGGGCAGCCGAGTTGGCAAAAAAACCAACCACAATTTTAGTCACCCCTAAAAAGAGGTCGACGGCTGAACCAATGAGTGTGACTTTTTCGGCCTCTTTACGGCGGGTATCCAATTCGTTTTGCATGAAAGCTCCCAGAGTTAACTCTGATAAGGATAAGTGACTAAGGCATTCAGGGCCAGAGTCTCTGTACAATGAATGTGATAAAATTTTGTCCTTTCATTCATGACTATTGGTCTAGCGACATGTCTTCAAAGCCGTCAGATACGACACCTAACTCAAGTAGAGCGTCGTTTAATAAGTTACCCCAGCTTGTGCTATTAGGTATCGCCGTCGGCGTCGTCACCGCATTGGTGATGGGGCTGTTCCGTTGGCTCATTACGCTACCGACTGAACTGGTTAGCGGGCTTGGGTTGTCGACATCTGATCCTTGGGTTCTGTTTGCTCTGCCTGTAACGGGTTCTGTGCTCTTATGGCTCTTTTGGAGTGGTCAATCTAAAGACAGCCGCCGAGTGGGCATACCGCATCTTTTTGAGCACCTCTCTTACCAACATGGCGCCTTACCCTTTAAAAACTTATTGAATCAGATCGTGGGTGCGACCTTGGCCATAGGCACCGGACAACCCGTAGGTCGTGAAGGGCCTGGGGTTCACATTGGTGCGGCGTTCAGTAGTTGGTTGGGCACCAAAGTGGGCGTCTCTAACAGTTATCAAAGGCTGCTGATAGGCTGCGGCTCTGCGGCCGCCATCGCTGCGCTCTTTAATACCCCGTTAGCCGGTGTTCTGTTTGCGATGGAGGTCATTCTTCTTGAATACAGCCTGGTCGGCTTTACCGCCATTATTGTCGCTTCCATCAGTGCCGATGCCATCTCCAGAGCCCTATTTGGTTCTCCAGAACTGTTGGGTCACAGCCTGAAAAGCAGTGACCTGTTTGCTCACCTGCCAGTTCTGGTGCTGTTGGCAGTACTCATCGGTGTCGCGGCGTTTCTGTTTCACGAGATCGTCACGCGATTAGCAAAACAGCGTGGGCAATATTGGCCAGCGAAATTGATCTTCTCAGGCCTGTTAGTTGGTGCGCTGGTTGCTTATGAGCCGATCCTGTTCACCCCTGTACACGAAGTGATGCTGGGTACCCTTGATCAAGCCTATGCGGAACAAGCCCTCTATCTATTACTTCTCTTCTACCTATTTATACCGCCTCTGGTAATCGGCCTAGGCATACCTGGAGGAATGATAGGGCCCTCGCTTACCTTAGGCGCGTTGATCGGTTCTATCCTTGGTTATCAATTAATCGGCACCGATTTTGAGATTGATCAGGCCAGCCTATCGCTGATCGCGATGGCTGCGATGTTATCAGCGGTCATACATGCACCACTGGCAGCTCTACTGGCCGTATTTGAACTCAGCGGCAATGTCCACACCCTAACGCTAGCCCTCACGGTAATCGTACTCTCAGACCTGATCATGCGATCGCTGTTTAACCGCCCCTCGATCTTTGAGCGACTGCTGTTGCTTCAAGGCCTAAGTCGAAACACTCAGATTTACAGACGCGTCATGACCAGCCACAGCGTTAAAGAGTTGATGATTCAACTGAGTGAAAGTGATGCTGATTTTGCTACAGATAATCAGGTAGTGATTGAGTCCAAAGCGACCCTGTTACAAGCGATGGAGTTGATGCAATCGAGTGGCCAAGATGAGTTGCTTGTCACTAGAAAGGGCCGCCCCATTGGCAGGGTGTTAAGAGACGATATCGAACGCTTTTTTAAAGAGGCGAGTGAGTAACAATCACCACCACAACCTTACATAAAGTCTCGGCCAATACTCTTTTTTGCAAGGACCTCCTCGTAGAGTTCAAGGATTGTTTGGCTATGTTCTCTTGCAACATCAGTCAAACTTTCCTTAGCCATAATGACTTTCTCGTCTCTGATCGCTTCGCGAAGCTGTTCAGGCGTCCACTGTTCCGCGTAAGACCTAAGGGACTCGATGTAGCTATGTGGTTTTACTTTAATCATACATAAGCTCTAATGTGTATATTTATACAGTATATTGGTTTGTGCCATTGTAATAAAGAGCTTTTGAGGCTTATTTGATTTGAATCTGGAGTGGATGCTGATTGAAGCGTGGCTTTTAATTAGGTGGCCAATAGGTACTGTGTACTAAAAAAATCTCTAATCGATATTATAAGATCAAGTCAGCTTATCAAAATTTGGACTCACCTATGAATGACACAATGCAGCAAGTTGGTATTTATGAACAGTTAATTACTCAATTGGTCTCCAGTCGTCTAGATAGAGATCATTACTACGTAGGTGAACGCACTCTAAGTGGAGACGAAGCATCTCTGTGGTTGTCGCGGTTTCTGGGCCAGATACTAGAATATGCGATTGAAGCGGTGCCCTCGGGTGACGATCGTCTCCAGCAGCAGATTAATCTATCAAATGAGTTATTGCTTTGGCTAAAAAAGCAGATTCAGGATGATGGTTTCTTAGATGATAATTTATTGGCAAGCCAAGGGAAGATCCTGACTGCTCTTTACGAACTCGATAATCCTGTTGCCGCGGACTTGAGAAGCTATGTTGACGACATATTCCCAGTGACTGGACTTACACAAAGTGAGCTGTTCAGCGGCAGTAATGCAGGGCTGTCGCTAGAATCTGAATTGAAAAGAGAGATTCTTTCAGCCGATAAAATTTATTGGCTCGTTTCGTTCATCAAGTGGGCTGGGATTCGTATTTTCCGTAAGGAGCTGGAGGCGTTCACTGCTAGCAGTCGGGAGCTCAACATCATAACTACTTCGTACATGGGCGCGACAGACGCTAAAGCAATTGAGTATCTAGCTGGGTTGCCAAATACCAAGATCAAATTAAGCTACAACACTGATCGAGAACGCCTACATGCAAAAAGCTATCTATTTCTACGCAATACTGGCTTTCACACTGGATACATAGGGTCTTCAAACCTGTCGCGCTCAGCGCTGACCAATGGCCTTGAATGGAACCTAAAAATCACCTCTCAAGAAATACCCCATATCATCCATAAATCGATGAGTATGTTTGAAACCTACTGGGCCTCTAACGAATTCGAGATATTCACCGGCGATCTTGAAAGTGTGCAAAAGCTTAAAACAGCACTGCGCCGGGAACGTGGTACTGAAGAATCAAGTCCGAATCATTTTTTCGATATAACACCGTTTCCGCATCAGCGAGACATATTGGAACAACTGACGGTTGAACGCGAGATTCACAACCGCTATCGCAATCTGGTAGTTGCCGCAACCGGGACAGGCAAAACTCTAATCTCAGCTTTTGACTTCGACAGATTCTTGAAATCAAAGCCAGACGCCAAGTTTTTGTTTGTTGCCCATAGAGAAGAAATACTGAAGCAGGCGCGGTGGGCCTATCGGGGTGTTCTGCGCAACGGAAATTTCGGGGAGTTATGGGTCGGCGGTCACACCCCGGAACACTATCGCCAGTTGTTCGTGTCGATCCAAACCCTCAACAACCAAATTTCTAATTTACAGCTCACTTCTGACTACTATGACTATATCGTGGTCGATGAGGTACATCACATCTCAGCTGGGAGTTACCGAACACTACTTGAACACTTCGCCCCTTCAATTTTACTAGGTCTTACTGCCACACCCGAGCGTCACGATGGTGGTGATATCCTCGGAGATTTTTGTGGTGTCATAGCCGCTGAAATTCGATTGCCAGAAGCCATTAACCGCCGGCACTTGTGTCCATTTCAATACTTTGGCATCGATGATGATACCGATCTTCGAACGATTCCTTGGAGTCGAGGACGCTACGACATCGCGCAGCTAACGAACCTGTACACCCATAATCATGCGCGATTCGCGAGAATTTTACTGAGTCTGCAGGAAATTATTACTGACCTCAGGAACATGAGAGCGCTGGCATTCTGTGTTAGCAAAGATCACGCTGACTATATGGCGAAACAGTTTTTGCTAAAGGGCATCAAAGCTGATGTCTTAACCAGTGATAACAGCCATGAACGTCAACAGAAGCAGCAGGCAATTCGATCGGGATCGATCAACGTTCTTTGCGTAGTTGATATATTTAACGAGGGTATCGACATTCCCGAAATTGATACGCTTCTATTTTTGCGACCTACCGAAAGTTTGACCATTTTCCTACAACAGCTGGGCCGAGGTTTGCGACTCTCGGATGGAAAGGACTGTTGTACTGTGCTCGACTTCGTAGGTAATTCTCGACCTGAATATGATTTTGCAAACAAGTTCCGCGCCCTAGTAGGTAAAAGTAGCAGTGCGATTTCAGACGAAATTAAACAGGGCTTCCCACATGCTCCACTCGGTTGCCGTATAGAGCTAAGCAAACGAACTCAGGAAATGGTTCTGACCAATATTCGTCAGGCCACACTCACAACACAGCGTCTTTTAGGAATGATTCGGCAATTCCCACAGCATTCTTCTCTACCGTTAACGCTTGGCAATTTCCTGATCCATAACCCTCATATTGACCTTGCTGACCTATACAAACGCGGCTGCTGGACTGATCTTGTGCAGCAAGCACAAGACAAATCTTTTCCGGAAAATGTGGAATCAAGCCAACTGAGTATGCTCCGTAAAGCCATACACAATCGTATTCTGACGTGCGACGATCATGCCTACTTAAAATACTTGCAACAGCTGTGTCAAAACGGTTTTACACCCCCAGACGACCCAGGCCGGCATGGGCTTATGGCCCACTATGATTTCTGGCAAAAAACAGGACCAGAGAGTGGATTCAGCACACTCTCAGAAAGTTTAGGGGCATTGAATATTGATCCCCTAAGAAATGAATTAATCGACGTACTGAATTGGCAGATTTCAAGAATAAAGCATCAGCAACCCATGATAGCTGGACTCAGTATAGTTCCGTTGAGATTGCATGCGCGTTATGCCCGTGAGCAGATCTTAGTCGCCTTTGGAGCAACAACCTTTGAGCGCCAGCCTCCCGCACGAGAGGGCGTCTTTGTGATTCAAACTGAGAACATCGAGCTCTTGTTCGTCACGCTCGACAAGAACGAAAAGCAGTTTTCGCCCACAACGATGTTCCATGATTACGCCATAAATGAAGAGTTATTCCATTGGCAGTCACAAAACTCAGCAAGACCCGATCGAGGGCGTGGCCTCGATTACATCCGTCACCGGGAGATCGGCAAGCGGCTGTTCCTTTTTGTGCGTGAGAACTCGAAAGACGCGATAGGGCGCACTATGGGATTTGTTAACTATGGGGAAGTTGAATACGTGTCACATACGGGTTCGCAGCCAATGAATATTACTTGGCGGTTGAAAGAGCCGATGCCGAACTTTATGTGGCATCAAGCCGCAAAGCTGGCTGTCGGTTAGATTTAGTTGATATGCATAAAGAGCGGTCAAAGTAGCTATGAAGAATGTGAACGGGGTTTTGTGCCCTTGCAGTAGCGGTAAGTTTGAACACCACTGCTGTGCGATCAAGGATTACGCAGCAGACTATGAGGACCTCGAAGCGTATTTAAACGCGCGATCTCACAATTCGATAGATGACCTGCAGCGGTCAGCGGATGAATTCATGAAAGGCAAGAACAACGTGCCCTTGCAGGAGTTCTGCGGCTTCTCCGCCAGCCAAATGGGTTACTTGTTGTACGAGCCGTTTACGTCTGACAGTACGATCGTATTCAACGAGTCCATCTCGCCGCCGATGAACTCTCCAGTCATGATCGCGCTAACCGAACTGATTGAAGGCATCCCCACGGATGGTGTGAAAGCCACGACAAAGGGAAATTTACCAATGGCTATCTGTCGTCCAGTAGCCGCCAAACTGCTTGAGCAAACACCTGAGCGTGGCCGCTATCGCTACGAGAAGTTTCGGAACGAAGAAGATTTGATGCCCTTGCTTTTGGTTCGACTTCTGTTGGGCATTGGTGGCTACTTAAAGAAAACGAAAGGGCGGTTTAACTGGACGAAAAAAGGCAGAGACTTTATCGGTCACTCTGCGGGGCATTGTTATCTTGAACTTTTCAAACTGGCAGCTTCGCGCTTCAACTGGGGCTATTTTGACGGTTACCCTGATGTCCCTATTATCCAGCAAGGGTTCGCCTACACACTCTTTCTCGTGCAGTCGTACGGTGATTATCCTAAACCAGAATCGTTCTACACGCAGCTGTTTCTAGAGGCCTTTCCAATGGGTTTGATGGAGATCGATGACAGTGATCACCGAGAGGCGAACGCTCGTTTCGAAAGCTGCTACACCGTGCGCAGTTTCGATCGTTTTATGGAGTATTTTGGTTTAATCGAGTCGCAGCTTATACCTGCTGAGATGGGTAAAACTGTGGCACTGAGAAAGACCCATGACCTAGATGCTCTAGTTCGTTTTTGTATCACCTAGCACCCGAACTTGAGTTTATATTTTCAAATATATAGGTATTTTAAATACCTATAATAAAATAATATTAAACCTTCTTCTTGCTTTAGTTTACATTGTTTAATATATTGGCATCATGAATACCGATAATCGAAGTAAATTAAACCGCCTTCTGACATCACAACCCGATGGGGTTGTGATCGCATCTGCCTGGCTGACGACACAAGGCTACAGTCTTGATCTGCAGAAACAGTATCGGAAAAGCCGATGGTTTGATTCGATCGGACGTGGTGCCTTGGTTCGTCACAATGACTGTGTAAGCTATCTCGGCGCAATCTACGCACTACAAACGCAGCTAAACTTATCCGTTCATCCCGGCGGACGAACAGCGCTTACCCTACAGGGCAAGGCGCACTATCTGGAACTTGCCCTGGATGAGGTGCGTCTATTTGGCAGAGTGGGAGAAACACTCCCCTCATGGTTTCAGAAATACGACTGGGGTGTTCGACCTCAATACACCCGTTCTGACTTTCTTCCGCCCAGCATAGGGTTAATCGAACATACGTATGAAGGTTTCTCTGTAAAAATATCTTCCGCTGTGAGAGCCATCCTTGAATGTCTGTATTTGGCTCCCGCTGAACAGTCACTGCTCGAAGTTTATGAACTAATGGAAGGGCTCAATAATCTGCGTCCAAGCCGTGTTCAAGAATTATTGGAGAGTTGTACCTCAGTAAAAGTGAAGCGCTTGTTTTTATACTTAGCTGACAAAGCAGGTCACGAGTGGTTCAACCATCTGAACGTCGAAAAGATCGACCTTGGGAAGGGCAAGCGCGCCTTAGTGAACGAGGGCGTCTATGTCCCCAAATACCAAATAACAGTTCCACCAGAGCTGGAGCGTGCCCAATGAATAACGGTTACAAACGCCAGGTAAAGCTGCTGTTAGACGTGCTCCCGGAGGTTGCCAGAGAGTCCAGCTTTGCGCTTCATGGTGGCACGGCTATCAACCTTTTTATTCGGGATATGCCGCGGTTGTCCGTAGATATCGATCTCACTTATATTGGATTTGACGATCGAAATACCGCCCTGCAAGGCATTAACGCGGGGTTAGAGCGAATCAAAACTCGAATCGAAGGTTTGCGTAGTTCGATCAAGGTTCAGCATCGTAGTGATGTTTGTAAGCTCTTAGTCGATGATCAGGGTGTAAAGATCAAACTTGAGGTCAACACAATTGGACGAGGACTGCTCCACGAAGCTAACCGGATGCCGCTGTGTGACAGGGCGCAAGAAGAGTTCGATGTGTTTTGCGCTATACCCGTTGTACCTCTATCTCAACTCTATGGTGGAAAGATATGTGCAGCATTAGACCGCCAACACCCGAGGGATCTGTTTGATGTCCGCCTTCTCAGTGATGAAGAGGGAATCGGTGATAATGTGAAATTAGGCATCATCTACGGACTGCTCTGCTCTAATCGCCCGACTCATGAAATGTTGAATCCTCGCTTGAGCGATCAACGTGCGGCTTATGAAAATCAATTCAGAGGCATGAGTGACGTCACTTTCTCTTATACAGATTTCGAAGAGACACGAGCTCTGCTCATTGCCAGAGTCAAATCACTACTGAATGATGTTGATCGAGAGTTCTTACTGGGTGTTAACCGACTCGAGCCGGACTGGTCTCATTACAATTTTCAGGTATTCCCCGCCATCAAGTGGAAGTTACTAAATCTACAAAATTTTAAAAACCAGAAACCTGACGTATACCGTGCACACTTATCAGCATTGGATGACTACTTGAAGAGATAGAGATGTCAGAGAGGTTTACATGAACACTATCGGTCTACTGGGCGGCATGAGCTGGGAAAGTACGCTTAGCTACTACAAAGCCATCAATGAAGGCGTTAAGAAAAGACTCGGTGGTCTTCACTCCGCTCAAATTGCACTTTATAGCGTCGACTTCGATCCGATTGAGAAACTCCAGCACGAGGGTAACTGGGACGGTACAGCTGAAATTCTGACAGAGGCTGCTCAGAGAGTTGAAGCAGCAGGCGCTGATTTCTTACTTATCTGCACCAACACAATGCACAAAGTGGCGCCACAAATTGAAAGCGGCATCAATATTCCGCTCATCCATATCGCAGATGCAACAGCGGAAACACTGGTATCCAGAGGTATCCAAAAGGTCGGTTTGCTCGGAACTGCTTTCACAATGGAGCAGGACTTTTATAAAGGGCGTCTCACAGATAAATACGGGCTCGATGTCATTGTGCCCGATGCTAATGACCGCTCCTTTATTCACCGAGTTATCTACGAGGAACTTTGTCTAGGCACAGTCACTGCTGAGGCGAAGGATGGATATTTACTTGTCATTGATCGACTTGCAGCAGAAGGTGCGGAGGCAGTTATCCTGGGCTGCACAGAAATTGGCTTGCTAGTAAAACAAGAAGATACAGAGGTCGATCTTTTCGACACGACAGAGATTCATGCACAAGCTGCAGTGAATGCTTGTTTGCGATAATGAAGTTTACAGGTAAAGAGTTAATGACCCCATTGGATCCTTGCCTGATGTCTCCGAAGCATTCCATTCCAGATAAGCCAAGCATTTACTAAAAAAAAACCGCACCAATATTTAGTGCGGCTTTTGGAGTAGGATTACCAAACGGCTATTAAAGGTTTGGTACGGTTTCCATCGATTTATCGATAACGGATTGTTCTAGATCCGCATCAACCATTTGACCCGCCAAGAAGTTCTCATAAGCGGCTAAATCTAAGTGACCATGGCCACACAGTGCAGTCAGAATGACCTTCTCTTCACCTGATTCTTTACACGCCAGTGCCTCACGAATAGCAGCGGCAATCGCATGAGTAGGCTCTGGCGCAGGAACAATGCCTTCAGTGCGAGCGAATTTCAGCGCTCCTTCAAAACATTCCGTTTGAGGAATATTAATCGCTTCGACCATACCCAACTCATAGAGGTGAGAGACCAAAGGCGCCATACCGTGATAACGAAGACCACCCGCGTGAATGGTATCTGGAATGAAATCATGTCCAAGCGTGTGCATCTTCATTAACGGTGTCATGCCGGCTGTATCGCCAAAGTCATAACGGAACTCGCCACGTGTCAGGGTAGGGCATGCAGAGGGCTCAACACAGCGTATGGTCGGATTCATCTTACCGGCCATTTTCTCTCTCAAGAACGGGAATGCTAAGCCACCAAAGTTAGAGCCGCCACCGGTACAGCCTACTAATACGTCTGGTGTCTCACCCACTTTAGCCAGCTGTAACAGTGCCTCTTCGCCAATAATAGTTTGGTGCATCAACACGTGATTAAGAACGGAGCCAAGTGCATAGCGTGCTTCTGGGTTAGCCGCAGCTTCACCCACCGCTTCAGAGATCGCTATACCTAGAGAGCCAGGGTGGTTTGGATCCTCAGCCAATAAGCTTCGGCCGTATTCCGTTCGATCTGATGGGCTTGGATGAAGTATTCCACCATATATCTCCATCATTGTTTTACGGTAAGGCTTTGAACGGTAAGAGGCAGCCACTTGCCAGATCTCACACTCCATACCAAATTGCGAGCAGGCAAACGCTAAAGAGGTACCCCATTGCCCTGCACCCGTCTCAGTAGTGAGTTTTTTGATGCCCTCTTTGTAGTTGTAATAAGCCTGAGGTACGGCTGTATTAGGTTTATGAGAGCCTGCTGGGCTAACACCTTCATATTTATAATAAATCTTAGCCGGTGTATCTAGCAGTTTCTCTAGACGACGAGCACGGAAGAGAGGCGAAGGGCGCCATAGTTTGTAAACGTCTAGAACCTCACCAGGAATGTCAATGAAGCGCTCTTGGCTCATCTCTTGCTCTATTAACGCCATCGGAAATAATGGTGCAAAGTCCTCAGCCGTTGCTGGTTGCATCGTGCCTGGATGAAGCGGTGGAGCCATTGGTTCTGGGAGGTCGGGAAGAATGTTATACCATTGCGTGGGCATTTCATCTTCGGTTAGTAAAATCTTGTTATCGTTCTCGAACATATTGCCTCTCTTTTATTTTTAGGATTCAGCTATATGAGGTTAAACGATTTTAAAATGTAAGTTCAACCATCAATCTAATGAGGATTTAATTGGGATACTGGTAGTTATTGAGTCGTTGAAATGACAAAATAAAGTGTCTCAATATTTGTACTTGTGCTGATTGTAGCGTTTACCCACTGGGACTGTTTACTCAGAAACCTTGGAGTTTTTATGAACGAAATCATCTGCCCACATTGCGATACGGCTTTCAAAATCGATGAAGCGGGCTACGCTGATATCCTGAAACAAGTCCATGACAGTGAGTTCGATGCCGCTCCGTAGACTTCCCGTCAAGCGCACAGTTCGTTACTAGAAATTTCTGTTGTTACTAATTCTTTAAATTCTGCTGGCGTTACGTTTCCAAGCGATTCGTGTGGTCGCTCTTCGTTGTAAGTGATTCGCCAAGCCCATGACAACTCTCTAACCTGATTAAGTGAATGGAATAGATTAGCGTCTAGTATCTCCGTCCTAAATGAACGATTGAATCGTTCGATGTAGGCATTCTGGTTCGGTTTTCCAGGTTGAATATAGACGATCTCTATCCCATGCTCGGCGCACCACTCCGTGAAGATTGACGATGTCATTTCCGCGCCATTATCTACTCGGATTCTGCGAGGGCAGCTATGCTCTGCCACTAGCTCACTCAACACCCGAACAACCCTCGCGGCGGTTAGTGATGTCCCGACCGTGATGTCGAGACATTCGCGAGTACCTTCATCGATCACGTTGAGAACTCGGTAGCGGTGTCCGCTATATAAGGTGTCACTCATGAAATCGAATGACCAAGTATGATTGGGCATAGACGGTACTTGTAACGGTGTTTTAAGCCGCTCTGGCAATCGACGCTTAGCGCGTCTCTTCTGGTTCAAGTTCATTGCACAATAGATCCGCCATACACGTTTGTGATTCCAGCCGAAACCTAGCCTCCGGAGCCTATAGAAGTACTTCCAAAAGCCCCACCGAGGATGTTTCTCGAGCAACTTGTTCAAAGCATCGATAACCGGAGCATCTCGGTCGAGTTGCTTCTGCGCAGGGTCTTCACGGTACCAAGCCCTGCGTGACAACCCGACTGCAGCGCACGCTTTTGAGATCGATAACTTACCAGCAACAATTAGCTGATTAGCCGCCCAGCGGCGCTGAGGAGGCTTTACAGCTTTCCCAGCAGATCCTTGATGGCTTGGTTCTCCAATGCCATATCCGCGTACATACGCTTAAGCTTCTCGTTCTCTTCCTGAAGCTCTTTTAGCTTCTTAATGTCCGAGGCTTCCATACCGCCATATTTGCTACGCCACTGATAAAAGGTTGCGCTGCTGATGCCATGTTCACGGCATATGTCACTCACCTTGCGACCAGCCTCAGCTTCTTTAAGCAGAGTGACGATTTTGCTCTCGCTGAATTTTGACTTTCTCATTGGATCTCCTCCATCGACTTATGATGTCAGAAATCTCTAGTTTTGACTTGTGCACTTTTAGGGGAAGTCTACGCCCATCAAATCATGACCCGAGAAGTCATCACCTTAACCCCGGAGGATTCCGTTTTTACTGCCATCGAATTGTTCAATAACAATAAGATATCGTGCATACCCATAGTCGACATACATTATCACCCAGTGGGTATAGTGTCGTGGCGAAATGTGATGAAGTTTATGCAGAAAAGGGTAGAAGCAAAACGCTAAAATGGCGCTAGCACCTTTGACGAGCGTTTTATCAAAGGTGATAGAGCGTATCGAGCAAGCGCCAAATTAACGTTACATTTATTCAGAAGCTGCTAGGCTTTTCTATAACTTACTTTAAATAGCAGGCTATATAAAACGGGAACGGCAATAAGCGTTAGAATTGTCGCGAATGTGAGTCCGCCCATTATGGTCACAGCCATATCGGCAAAAAAAGCATCAAACAACAATGGAGCCATCCCCAATATAGTTGTCACGGCCGCAAGTGCTACGGGTCTGACGCGGCTTAGTGTGGCTTCAACGATGGCGCTTTTTATTGCCAATCCTTCTTCAATTTGAAGATCAATTTCTTCAATAAGTACTATGGCATTTTTAATCAGCATCCCGAATAAACTCAAAAAGCCCAGTAGCGACATAAAGCCGAATGGCATATCAGTAGACAACAAGCCCGTGACTACACCTACTACCGCCATGGGGACAACCAGCCATATAATAAGCGGTTGGCGTACGTGGCCAAACAATAACACCGAGATAATGAACATCACTAAGAAACCAGCGGGTAAACCTGCACCTAAGGCCTGTTGAGCTTCGCTAGCGCTTTCAAACTCACCACCCCATTCAAGGTTGTAGCCCGCAGGCAAATCAATATCTTCAATTAACGGGCGAATACGCGCCAGCGCTTTGCCTGCGGTTTCATGTTCGCCAGGCTCTGCTTCAACGGTTATGGTGCGCAGGCGATCTTTGCGATGAATGCGCAGCTCTTCAGTCATAAGGTCTAAGCCATGTGATACCTGGGTAAAAGGAATATACTGACGTTGCTGAGAAGACCATACTTGAGACTCGCGAATAGACTGAAGAGCCGTGTCATCGGCGTTCCCCATTTTTGCCATGATATTATAGGCATAATCACCATCTTGCACGGTGCCCAGTTTCACACCACTGCTTGCGTACTGTACGGTTTGACTAAAATCTGAATGCGAAACCCCAGCAATTCCCGCATTGTAGTTGTCGAACTGTGTGTTTATTGCAAACCCTTTCTCTCGCCAGTTATGACGAACATCAATCACCTGACCATCTTCAAATAAACGGGCTTTGGCTTCTTCTGCTAGTTGGCGTAACACTTCAGTATCTGGACCTGAGAAACGCGCTTCGAGTTTAGCGCCTGAGCCTGGACCAAATTGCATGCGCTCCATATAGAAATTGGCATCTAAATCCAAATCACTTAGCTTGCTGGTTAATGCACGTTGAATGGCAGGAATGTGCTCTAATTCGCTGGCACGGACCATAAAGAATGCATAGTTTTCATTAGCGCTTTTTGGCGCGTATGTCAGCGTAAATCTATCAGCACCTTGCCCAATAAATGTGGTTACGGCACTGACATTATCCAGCGCTAAAATACGTTTCTCTGCTTCTTTGGCAATTTGCTCTGTCGCGCGAATGTCGCGGTCTTGGGGCCCCCAATAGTGCACAAAAAATACCGGTGCATTTGATGGTGGAAAGAACCCTTGTTTGACCATACCAAAACTGCCATAGGCAACAATGGTAATAACGAGGAGTGCTGCAATGGTTACCCAACGCAGTTTCAGTGCGCCGATAAGTGTGTGTTTAAACCACTGTTGTGCAGCGGAGGGCGCATCACTTTGTGATTGCGACATGCCCTTGCGATAAAAATGTGCGCCTAATACGGGGACCAACGTTACGGCAAGTATCCAGCTGATCATCAATGAAACCAACACTACGGCAAACAATGAATAAAGGAACTCGCCGGTTGCATCGTTAGATAAACCAATGCCAGAGAAGGCGGCAATACCTATTATGGTTGCGCCTAATAACGGCCATTGTGTGCGCTTAACAATGAAGCTGGCTGCATCTTTTGCTGAGGCACCTGTTGCCATTCGCAGCATCATGCCTTCTGCTACCACTATTGCATTATCGACCAGCATACCCATGGCGATGACCATTGCCCCTAATGAAATACGCTGAAGCTGAATATCCATCAACCACATGATGAGGATGGTACCGAGTACGGTAACAAGTAATACAGTGCCTACCACAACCCCAGAGCGCCATCCCATGAATAAACACAAGGTTAATGTTACCACGGCCACAGACATCACAAGGTTATTGATAAAGCCGTCCACCGAATCATCAACTACTGAGGCTTGATCGTAAATGGGAGTCAGGGTAATACCAACTGGAAGTTGTTTGAGCAGGGCCTCCACTTTTGCATTTACTCGCTCGCCGACATCTACGATGTTCACATCCGTTAATGCTGACACACTTAGCGTAAGGGCTTCTGCACCGTTATATCGCACTAATACAGGCTGAATATCAGCAGGTTCGAGTTTTAAGGTCGCAACATCAGCAACACGCAAAGAACGGTTTGTACCAGGGATCACCAGTGATAGATTTGAAATTTCATCTAATCTGTCTGGTGCACGCTTGACAATCAAGCGCACGTTTTTTTCATCCACCTTTACGCGCCCACCATTGAATGGTCGAAGATTGTCTTGGAACAATGAGGTCAAATCTGGGAAAGAAATACCCAACCCAGCGAGTTGATATGGGTTGATGTAAGCAACAATTTGCTCTTTTTGAATACCGGTTACGTTGACCTTTGCCACACCTTCAGTGGTAAGTAAATCTCGACGAATAATTCGGGCAAACTCACGTAACTCATGGGTGTCGAAATCTGGAGCGCTGAGAGCGTAATAAAGCCCATAAACATCACCGAAGTCATCAAATACTACGGGGTCTTGAGCGCCCGTGGGCAGCGAACTGGCGGTGTCGTGAAGGCGCTTCCTCAATTCGTCCCAAATTTGAGGTAACACATCACTATCGTAAGTACTCTTTACCTCTACGGTAATTTCAGAACGCCCTGGAGAAGATATTGAAGTCACTTCTTTTAATTGGGGCATTTGTTGAATAGCGATTTCTAAACGTTCTGTGATTTCACGTTCAACTTTTTCCGCGCTAGCGCCAGGATAAGCAGTGTATATCTTAACTTGTTTGATGGTAAAAGCAGGGTCTTCAAGTCGACCAATTTTGGTCATAGCCAGCACACCACCTAGTAGCAGTATGATGACCATCAGCCAAACATTTACGGGTTTGTCGATTGAAAAGCGGGCGATATCCATGGTTTATTTTTCTCCCTTATACGGAAGCACTTTCATGTTTTCTCGCATTTGTGCTGCTCCAGCGGCAACCACCTTTTGACCAAGTGAAATTGGCCCTTCTACTACAGCAATATCCCCCTCGATATGTTTGACATCAACGCTGTGTTGTTTCACTGTTTGTAGACTGTCATCAAGTACCCAAACGGCAAAGCCATCGTTCTCATCACCGACTAGAGCTTTCACTGGCACGACTAAGCCGTCGGAATATAAACTACCTTGAAGGCTTACTTTAACCACTGCTCGAGCACCAGGAGTGAGTGGTAATTCTTTTCGAGGCTCCATGGCGAATACTACTTCGTAGGTTTGAGATACGGGGTCCGGTTGTGTGGAATGCTCAACATAAGTTACTGGGTACCACTGACTGCGGTTTGTCGCCAATGTGGCACTCGCTTGCTTAATGCCACGCCCTATGTTGGCGGTAAGTAAGCGCTCTGGCACATTGATATTAAAGTAGATTTTCGACACATCTTGCAAACGGGCGATAGCAGTCCCTGATTTTACAAAACTGTTATTTTCTACAAGACGTTGGGATACTTTCGCATCAAATGGCGCGTAAAGCCGAGTATAACTTAAGTCTTGTTCTGCGTTTTTAAGGTCAATAACAGATAATTCATAGGATGTTTTTGCCGAATCCAGTGCGCTTTGAGATACCAAATTTTGTGCGAACATTTTTTCAATTCTATCGAGTTCTCGTTTTGCTTGTTCTAATCTGGTTTTAGACTCTTCAACTCTGCGCTCAAAGGGCTTTCTGTCTATTGTGGCAAGCAGCTTGCCTTTAGTGATATCACTGCCGGTAACTAAATCGGTTTGTATTAATCGGCCAGAGACTTCAAAACTCAAATCAACAGTTTTCACAGCAGATACGACGGCAGGAAACGTAAATTCGTCAAAATTGGGAATAGGTGAGACTTCAGCAAACTTCACATGCCGCACTACCTCCGATTGTTGCTGCTGAGCTTTTTCAGGTGAGCAAGCGGTGAAAATAAAAATAGAAAAGAGACTTAGCGCTAGAGTATGTGAGTAGTGTTTCAAGGACATAGTCGTATGCCATCCATTAGTAATATGTTGAACATAGATAACCAGTATCGTTGCATTTAAAAACAACCTACGTTGCAAACATTGTGCGCCTTATACTATGCTAATACAAAAGTAAACTGGCGAGTGCATTATGGTTCATCTGCATTGAAAAGTAAACTGGTCGGTGTAAAAAGAAGTTTTATATGATTAAGAGAGTAGACCAATGGCTGGCAATACACGAACCCTTAGCGACTTAAAACGCGAAGCGATTATTCAAGCAGCGACGCAAGCGTTTCAAGAATTTGGCGTGAAAGGTACTAGCATGGATAAGCTTGCTGAGTTGGCTAATGTGTCTAAGCGTACTGTGTATAATCACTTTTCTACGAAAGAAGATTTAGTTATGCATCTTGTCACCGAGCAGTGGCAAAGTGCCATAATGAATATCACAGCGCATTACTTACCTAACGAACCTCTCGATACACAGCTGCAAAGCATCATTCTCAAAGACATCGAGTTTATGGTAAGTGAAAGTCATCTTGATTTAGCCCGTGTAGCGATTGGCTACTTCTTTTATGAACCTGATAAACTCAAAGACGAAGTAGCGCAGTTAAAAGCTCAGGAAACGGCCAAGCATCGATGGCTCAATGATGCAAAGGCTGATGGCAGATTGGCTTTTGATGATGTTAAATACGTGGTGAATGAAATAGACAGTTTGGTAAAAGGGCAGTGTTTCTGGCCACAGCTTTTTAAAATTGAAGATGCGCTAAGTGACGAGGCTAAAAAGAATATTGCCAAGAACATTGTTGCACTAATTTTGAGTCGATATGCAATAGAGAGTAAATAGCGTGTTAAACGGGGAATCTATTATCATACGTAGCTGTTTGAAGTAATGCTCAGAAGATCTGAAGGCTCAGGTGGGCTATCGCAGGCCACGTCATCGTGGTGGTGAGAGTCACATTGTTGTTCCCAACCGGTTGCAGCGTCAGTTTAATCCTACGGCGCCAGATGAAGCCTGGGTAACGGATATTACACATATCCGCACTCACGAAGGTTGGTTATATCTGGCAGTGGTCGTGGATTTGTTCTCACGCAAAGTGATTGGCTGGTCAATGCAGTCACGCATTACCAAAGACATTGTGCTGAATGCGCTGCTGATGGCTGTCTGGCGGCGTAATCCTAAACAACAAGTGATGGTGCATTCCGACCAGGGAAGCCAGTACACCAGCCATGATTGGCAAGCATTCCTCAAAGCTAATGGCCTGGAAGGTAGCATGAGCAGACGAGGAAACTGTCACGACAATGCTGTTGCTGAGAGTTTCTTCCAACTACTGAAACGTGAACGCATCAAGCGAAAAATCTACTCAACAAGAGACGATGCCAGAAGCGATATCTTTGAATACATCGAGATGTTTTATAACTGCAAAAGAAAACATGGTTCCAATAATCTGCTGTCACCAGTAGAGTATGAAAACCGTTACCAAGAAAGGCTGGGAAGTGTCTAAGTTATTGGTAGCGATTCACTGGCATATTAATCTATAATCAACCCTATGAATGAGCCTTGTATAGAGTAAACTTTGTTATGCCACACCATATATCAAAAATTGATAATTCTCACATTATAATGGTGGTATATGAAGGAGAGATAGACTTCGATGAACGCACTCAAATCTTTCAAACAATAATTACTGATTACAAACAAAAAGCCATTTATAAGTTACTCATTGATTATCGATTAGCCAATTTAAAAGCTTCAAAAGTTGAACAAACTATTTTCGCGAGATTTGTAACATCAGAACTAAAATTCAAACACGCTGCAATTGCAATACTCGATAATGAACCTCAAAATGGTATCTATCCTGCAATCAAAGATAATGTCCAACTTACTCAATATAGAGTAAAACAGTTTTCAGATGAACTTGAAGCATTGAACTGGTTAAATTCAATCTAACTCAACACAGTGCCATCTAAGGAAGATGCGAATAAGTTCCTGATGTGAGATCATAGTGACATAGCAATCCAGCAGGAACCAATGTTCCATGAGCCACCAGTTCACCTTTGCCGATAGCGAGTTTTCCAGCAAACGCCGTCAGACTCGTAAAGAGATATTTTTATCCCGAATGGATAACCTGCTACCGTGGTCTCAATTGCTGGATGTAATAGACCCTTTCTACCCCAAGGCGGGTAATGGTCGCCGTCCGTATCCGCTGGAAACCATGTTCCGCATTCACTGTATGCAGCAGTGGTACAGTCTTGGTGATGAAGCCATGGAGGACGCGCTGTACGAGATTACTTCAATGCGCCAGTTTGCACAACTGTCACTGGATAAGGCCATTCCTGACCGCACCACCATCATGAATTTCCGGCACTTACTGGAAAAACACACACTCACGCGCAAGTTATTTAAAACCGTCAACCAATGGCTGTCGGATTGTGGTGTGATGATGACACAGGGCACGTTGGTGGATGCGACGATTATTGAAGCGCCTAGCTCCACCAAGAACAAAGACAAGCAACGTGACCCGGATATGCATCAGACCAAGAAAGGCAACGAATGGCACTTCGGCATGAAAGCCCATATTGGCGTGGATGCCAAGAGCGGCTTAACCCATACGCTGGTGACTACTGCCGCCAATGAACATGATCTGAATCAGTTGAAAAACCTGTTGCACGGCGACGAGGAATTCATCTCTGGTGATGCTGGTTATCAGGGCGCAGAGAAGCGGGAAGAACTGAAAGACTCGAATGTAGAATGGCTAATTGCCGAGCGTCCCGGCAAGGTGCGAGCCCTGAAAAAGCATCCTCGTAAGAACAAAACCATTATTAACATCGAATACTTAAAAGCCAGCATCCGGGCAAAGGTAGAGCATCCGTTTCGGATCATCAAATGTCAGTTTGGCTTTATCAAAGCACGCTATAAAGGACTGATGAAAAATGACTCTCAGTTAGCCATGCTATTCACCTTGGCAAACCTGTTTAAAGTAGACCAAATGTTGCGACGACAGCCAAGATCTGTCTGAAATCCGGGAATCGCCCGAAATAGGGTCGAAATCCGGCCGAAAATTGGGGAGAATTGGAAATTTGGTGTTCAAAAGTTAGGCGGTCAGCTCAAAGCTTCGCTCGATACCTAAATCGCAGGACCTATTCGCAGCTTCCCTAGAATAAGTACACTTACAGAAATTTCATACTTTGGAGTAATTTTTGGGTAAGCTTAATTTTTTTCTTCAACTAATCCGCCAAATGGATTCAGCTGCAAATGACCTTGGGTTAGGCAGTTTGACCGACTCCGATCGAATAGTGCTCGTTAAGTTATGGGATGCCCTTGATCAAAAGAGTTCTCAAGCGACGCTCAGTCATGAAAAGTTTGAAGAGTTAACAAGAAAGCAGGAAATAGAGGTTTCTCGCTCTCAATTCTTTAAATCACTTAAAAAGCTTGAAGATATTGGTCTTATAAAGCGCATTGGTGGCCCCAGAAGCGCTACATACCAGCTAATTGATGATAATTCATGAAACATATTTTAATCACCGGTGTATCCCCTGGTGGAATCGGTTACTACTGTGCTTTACGTTTAAGAGAGCTGGGTCATAACGTTGTTGGGACCATACGAAACAATGAAGATGCTGAAGAGTTAGCATTAAAAGGTATTCCTACAGTCTTCATCGAGATGTCTGATTATAGAAGCATTCAGAGTGGCTTTAATGCAGCGTTAGAACTCTTGGATAATCGTATCGACGTTCTATTTCAAAATGCAGGGTTTGGCCAAGCAGGCTTCGTAGAAGACCTACCCGTCGAAGCGTTTGAAGAACAGTTCAAAGTAAATGTTTTCGGATTGCACCATCTCAATACGCTTGCCATCCCTCACATGAGACAACAAGGAGAGGGGCGAATTGTCATTCACAGTTCTGTACTAGGGTTTGTTGGTATGGCGTGTCGTGGAGCCTATGTCGCCAGTAAGTACGCCCTTGAAGGTGACCTCTCCCCCAAAAACTAGACCATGACCTCGATGAGATTTCCATTTAACCTAAAGGGATGGAGATCTCGATATGAAGAAGCGTTACACCGAAGAACAGATCATTAAGGCGATCAAAGAGCATGAGGCAGGAGCCAAGGTAGATGACATCTGCCGTAGGCTAAATGTATCAGCTGGAACCTTTTACAACTGGCGAAGTAAATATGCTGGTCTTGAGGTTAACGAAGCCAAACGCCTTCGTGAGCTTGAAGCTGAAAATAATAAACTCAAGAAGCTTCTAGCGGAGAAGTTACTTGAGGTCGATGCTATGAAGGATGTTCTCTCAAAAAAGTGGTAAAGACCGCTCAGCGTAAAGAGGTGGTCACACATCTGATTGAACATCATAACTTAAGTGAAAGAGCTGCTTGCAGACTGGCTTGTTTAGGCAGATCGAGCTTTCGATATGTGGCCACGCCAACTGATGATTCAGCACTTCGGGATCGGCTAAAAGAACTGGCTGCAAAGCAGTCAGCTTACGGTTATTTGATGTTGCACAGTCTTCTTAAGACTGAGGGACTAGTCATTAACAAGAAGCGTACATATCGCCTCTATACGGAAGAAGGACTTCAGGTCAGAACTAAGAAGCGTAAGAAGCTAACTCGTCCTAGACAGCCTCTAGAGGTGCCTACTGAAGTAAATCAGCGTTGGTCCATGGATTTTGTAGCCGACCAATTAGCTGGCGGACGCAGATTTAGGGTTTTGAATGTTGTCGATGACTATTCAAGAGAGATGGTTGGGCAGTTGGTCTCTATATCAATCAGTGGACGACAAGTTGCCAGATTCCTATCGGAGCTGATTGAGTCACGTAGCAAGCCTAAAAAGATTATTTGTGACAACGGAACAGAGTTTACTAGCAAGGCGATGTTCTTTTGGAGCAAAGAGACAGCTGTGCAGCTAGGATTTATTCAGCCAGGCAAACCCACTCAAAACGCTTTTGTTGAGAGCTTGAATGGCAAATTTAGAAACGAATGCCTAAATCAGCATTGGTTTAGAACGCTGGATGAAGCAAGATATGAGATCGATTTATGGCGAGATCATTACAATAAAGTAAGACCACATAGTGCACTTGGCTATGTGCCACCAGAGGAATTCGCTAAGCGTGCTGCTTAGCAAAATCTCATCGAAGAAGTGGTACTAACTAAGGGGAAAGGTCAAAGGCATGGTTCAGTCGATGCGAGTTGAGATGAAAGGCAGCGGAATAGAGTTCAGTCTCCTTAATACAGGTCCAGTAGAGAGTCGATTCAGAGCGAATGCTTTAAAAGCCTTATTGAAGTATGTGAATGTCGAGCACTCTGTTAACAAAGATATTTACAATGAAACTGTGTTACCACGCCTAAATAAGCCTGATCATGAGAGCACTGGAAACTACCCACAAGAATACGTTTTTAAAGCGCTAGACCATGCCATCAATGCACGAAAACCCAAAGCGAATTACTTTATTACCCCTCCTACAAAGGCCCTTTACTGGTTAGAAAAGTTGCTTCCGAAGTATCAGCTTGATCGTTTGCTAAGAATAGTGGATCGATAAATCTAAGTGATGTTACTAGTATGAGAGCAAAGGGATTCATCAAGGCTTTAGTTTAGTTCTAGGAAGAGTAAGTCCGTATCAGTAAACCCCAGATCCTTGTCATTATAATTTGAATATCAAGCTTAATTTGAATTTAAATATTAGATTGCACTAATATATATCCACAGCCTTCTCCAATGCACAGTTTTAAATTCAAATCATGTTGATACCAGTATCAAACTTAGTTTGAAATAACATAATTCTGCATCAGTGTCGCCAAAGTACTAACTTAAGTTCTATTTTCGACATTATGATCAAGTTAGGCCCAAAATAGACAATTTAAGATTACATTGCCAATGTAAGTTATTGTTTATTATAGGCTTAATGGTATTGGTTAAATTTTAACCAATTTTCTGCTTTTACCTTTTAATGACGCTTTAGTTCACCTTTGATGACTCTGTGCACAGGGTTATCCACAGATAATGTGAGCACACTTTGCTAGCCCCCATGGTTACTGGGGTGGTCGATTTTAGAGAATTAAAGGTTAAAAACGATCAGTCGATGTCAAGGATTTTGTGGGTCTGAATGCTCAATTTCCATTGAGGATTTTGCATACAATATTCGATACAACGTGCACGATTTTCAAGCGCGTTTTGGTCATCCAGGGGTTGGATGTAGAAGTGTTCGAAGCTTAGATTTTGGAACTGTTCTGGCTGTGCTCTGAGCTCTTTTTGCGGGTAGACCAGCTTCAACTCGTGGCCCTCTAAAAGAAGAATCTCGGAGCTCCCTTTGGGGCTGACACAGACCCAATCGATTCCGTTTGGAAGCGGTAGGGTGCCGTTGGTCTCAATGGCGATCTCAAACCCTTGGTTATGTAGAGCATCGATCAGATCGCTGTCCATCTGCAGGGCAGGCTCGCCCCCGGTGATGACGACAAAGGGTTGTCCTTGCTTAGGATCTGGCCAGAAGCTAGCGATCCTTTGTGCCAGGGCTTCGGCGGAGGTGAACTTGCCGCCGTTTTGACCATCCGTACCCACGAAATCGGTATCACAGAATTGGCAGACTGCAGCCACTCGATCGGCTTCACGACCACTCCAAAGATTACAACCGGTAAAGCGACAGAACACCGCAGGGCGTCCTGCGTGAAAGCCTTCGCCTTGTAGGGTGTAGAAGATCTCTTTTACGGAGTAGGTCTTTGCCAAAATTAAGCCTCTTCTGCCTCACCGCCCAGGGCTTCCAAAAGCTCAGGGAGTAGGCGGGTAAATTCAATGCCCAACAGGGCTAGATCAGCATCCAGTGCCAGTGCTTCGTCCTCTTGCTCGCGGTCGCTCTGTTGCTCTTGGTACTGATCCGTCATTTTAATCGAGTGCAGGGTTAGATCCGAGTGCATGACAAACTGCAATTGATCACGCCACACCAGTTCTAGGCGCTCTGCTAACATGCCTCCGCTAAGGTGCGCTTGGATCTCTTTATCTGTCAGGTTTTGGCCTTTAATCTTGATCTGGCTGCTGGTCTCTAGAGGATCGGTAAACTCGGTGACAGCACCCAGTTCAAGTGCACGGGGTAGATCACGGTTCTCTAGTAGCCAGTCGCTGAATACTTTGTTGGCAGGAAGCGCGGTCGAGGTCAGTTTTACCGATAGTGACCCTAGATCTTCACGCAGTGTGCTTAGCAGCTCTTCTGCGCGCTTAAAGCTGCTGCCTTCCACAATCAGTAGTTTATGGTGAGGCGCAATAAGAGCACGTGTGGTTTTACGGCGTGTAAATGCGCGTGGTAGCAGTGTCAGAGTGATCTCGTCCTTAAGCTGCACCTTCTCTTTACGGTAGACCTTACGATCTTCGGTCGCCTCTATCTGTTCTACCTTCTCGTTGAGCTGATCTTTGATCACGCTCGAGGGTAGGATCTTCTCCTCTTCTCGCAGTGAGATAAGGTGAAAGCCGTGACTGGTCAGTACCGGTAGATCGATGACACCTGGCGCCACTTTACCCCAACCCACTGAACGTGGTTCTGCGCCTTTGCAGGGTACGAAGGGTCTGGCTTCTAGCGCCTCCATCAGTGCGGCTTCATTGAATGAATCACTGGGAGAAAAACGGTACCAAATAGCGTTACGAAACCAGAGCATAAAACCTCTAAATGCGGATTAGGTGAAGGGGCGCTATTATGTTGCTCTGATAGAAGGGATGCAAGCAGAGAGCCCTCTGCTTGCGGTTAGTTTCTGAGCTTAAAAACTGTTACGAGCCGATTTAATCGCTTCATCGATGTAGTAACCGTAGAACTCTGGCGTGTTCACACCGACGATCTTTTTAGCGCGAGTCTCGCCCTTTGCATCGACAAATAGAATGGTCGGGGTGAAGCGTCCACCCAAGCTTTTAGCAACCTGTTCAGCCGAGCCCGTTGAGCCATCAAAGTTGATAACGGGAGTAGGGTTGCTCAGATCCAGTACCTGAATAGGGGGTGCATCGTTCGTTTGTAAAAGAGGTTTTAGGAAATCCTCTTTGACGGTAACACAGAAGGCACAGCCATCCTGAGAGACCAACAGAACAATTACTTCGTTAGGGTTCGCTTTACCAAGCGACTGAAGATCCGTAGCTGTCTCAAGCTTTACCTCGGCTTGGGCGCTTATCATAAGGCCCAAGCTGAGAAGAAGTGCGCTACAGGTTTTCGATAAAATCGACCGCATATTCCACCGCCTCGTCGGCAAACAGATCTAAGAAGAAGTGATCTGCATCCTCAACGACTACTAGTTCAATGTTCTCTTTGTCGATACTTTCCATCTTTTCAGGAAGATCTGCAACCACGGTATCCAAGCTGCCTGCGATGACTAGAGTAGGGATGTTCGTCTCTTTTAACACTGTGGGTGTGTCGTACTCTGGGTAGTTGCCGTAGTAGCTTAGGACGGCTTCAGCCGACGCACCGCTGTTCTCACAGTAGATGACGCTGATGCCATCGATTATCGCTTTAGGGTCCATGCCCTTAGCTTTCTCTAGAATCGGCTCGATGGGCGTTTCATAGCGTTTGCCATAACCCTCTAACGTCTTGCCGTAGTCCCAAGTTGCAGGTGCTAATAGAACTTGGCCTTTGATCTTATCTTGGTTAGCTGCAGCAAATTGAGCCGTCTGGTTGCCGCCACGTGAGTGACCCATTACCCAACGATCGCCTGCGCCCTGTCCATCCAGCCAAGTCTGCCAAGCATCCATTTCAGCCAGTGCTTGCTGCATGGTGTGTTGAGCCGGAACGGTACAGTCGTACATCGCTGATTCGCGGTTATCCAATCCATAACTTAGGTTGATGGCTAAAGTAGAGATGCCGTAATCGACCATCTGTTCCTGCACGTAGCTGATGATCTCCATCTCGTTGTGAGCCAGGGTGCCGTGCGTCAGCATTAGGACACCGTCTGCTAAGGATTTATCAGCAGCCAGTTCAAGATTGCCGTTGAGTGTTAAACCCTCAAAAGGAATCTGAACCTGTTCAGCCTGTGCAGTTGCTGCCATAAGTGATGCAGCGAGTAGGGTGGTCGATAGTCGAAGCATTTAAAACTCCATTAAACTTAAAATTTTTATCGTTTCTAGGTATAAAAAAACCGAGGTGGCTAAACCTCGGTTTCTATTAGAGACCGTCGTAGGCCAGTAAGCAGTATACGGGGACGCCGGTGTCTTGGATTTTTTGTGATCCGTTAAGGTCTGGCAGGTCAATCAGCGCTGCTACCTCAACAACGCTAGCCCCTAGACCGTTGATCAGTGTGCAGGCCGCCAGTGCTGTGCCCCCAGTGGCAATAAGGTCATCGATCAATACCACTTTGTCGCCAGCGGTAACGGCATCCTTCTGAATCTCCACGGAGGCTGTGCCGTACTCTAGCGTATAGTCTTGGTGAATCGTTTCACCGGGCAACTTGCCTTTTTTACGAACCAAAATCAGAGGCTTGTTCAGCTGGTGCGCAATAATCGCACCAAATAGAAAACCTCGAGCATCGATACAGGCTATGTGGGTAATATCCATCTGCATGTAACGATCAATAAAGGCGTTTGCGACCATGCGAGAGGCACGTGGATCTTGAAAAATCGGCGTAATATCACGGAACAGAATGCCAGGCTCTGGCCAATCTGGAATAGAGCGGACAACCGATTTTACATAGTGCTCGTCGTAAGACATTAAAGATCCTTATTTAACCGTGGTGTTGATTGCACTCTGGGCTGGGTGCTTCACCAGCCGCATCCAGCAGCGCTGCTTGATCAAGAATTTCCAGCTCTTTACCTTCAACACGAATCAGCTCTTGTGAAGAGAAGCGTGTAAAGATTCGACTGACCGTCTCGACCGCTAGGCCAAGGTAGTTGCCTATTTCGTTACGTGACATCGAAAGTCGGAAGGATTGTGCAGAGTAGCCACGCAGGGCATAACGTTGCGACAGCTTGAAAATAAAGGTTGCGATACGTTGTTCAGCCGTCTTTTTAGAGAGCAGCATCATCATCTGTTGGTCATCGCTGATCTCGTGGCTCATAGAGCGCATCACAGAACGACGCAGCTCTGGCATTTGACCTGCCAGATCGTCCAAGCGTGAGAAAGGGATCTCACAGACAGTGGTCGTCTCAAGCATCTTAGCCGACATTGGGTAGCTGCCTGAATCGAATCCGGCTAGGCCAACCAGTTCACCTGGGAAGTAGAAACCGTTGATCTGCTCTTCTCCCTCAGGGTTTACAGAGTAAGTTTTTAACGACCCCGCACGAATGGCGAACAGTGACGTGAACTCTTCACCCTGTCTAAACAGGAAGTCGCCCTTGTGAAGTGGTTTGCTCTTATCAACGATATCGTCGAGGCGAAGCGCCTCTTCGTCGTTTAGAGAGACAGGCAAGCAGAGTGTACTCAAGCTGCAGGTGTTACAGCTTACCTGGCCGATGCTGGCGAGTTTGATGTTTTTGGTGTCAGACATAAGGGCTCCTTAGTTGCCTGACAGTATATCCAAAAGCGCTTTATTGACCCAAGTCAATTTAGATAAAAAAGTGGACTTTTTAACGGTCCACTTTTAGTGAAATTTACTGTGCAAAATCGGATTAGATGATTTTAGAAAATCGCTGTTCTGAGTGATCGATATAGGCATCAAAGGTCATGCAGATTCGACGAATCAACAAACGCCCAGCGGCGGTGACATCCATTCCATCCTCTCTTAAATGAATCAGGCCATCCTGTGCCATCGGCTCAAGCAGTTTTAATTCGTTAGCAAAATACTCTTTAAAGTCGATATTGAGCGCTTTGGATTGATCGGCAAAATCGAGTTGGAAGTCACAGATCAGGCGGGTAATCACCGCTCTGCGAATTTTGTCATCCTCATTGAGGCAGTACTCTTTGGTTAATGCTGAGCCCTGAGATTCAATATCTTGCGTGTAGCGCTCAATGTTAGGGCTGTTCTGTAGGTAGTAATCGCCAATCTGACTAATCGATGAGACGCCCAAACCAATCAAGTCACACTGTGAGTGAGTGGTATAGCCCTGGAAGTTACGGTGCAGCGTTCCATCATCTTGGTGTTGTGTCAGTGTGTCGTCTGGCAGAGCAAAGTGATCCATACCAATGTTGCGGTAGCCCGCTGCCGTCAGCTTCTCAATACTTTGATGGTGAATCGCAAGTTTAGTGAGCGCGTCGGGTAACTCATCGGCATTGATACGACGCTGTGGTTTAAAGCGCTCGGGTAGGTGAGCATAGTTAAATACCGAGAGACGATCGGGTCGTAGCTCTAGAATTCGGTCCAAGGTCTCGGCAAAGCTCTCTTCAGTTTGCAGCGGCAAGCCATAGATTAGATCAACGTTGATTGAGCGAAAGCCCAGTTCACGCGCCTCTTTAAGCAGGTCCGTTGTCATCTCTAGGGATTGCACGCGGTTTACCTTGATTTGAACCGCTTCGTTAACATCCTGAACCCCTATGCTGATGCGGTTGAAACCCAATTCACGCAGCAGCTTTAAGCGGTCTTTAGTCATTTCACGAGGATCGATCTCAATGGCGTAGTCACCTTGATCGTCATCACGCAGTTTAAAGGCCTCTTTTAGCGCCTGCATTAAACGAGCGGTCTGCTCATCATCAATGAAGGTGGGTGTGCCGCCGCCCCAGTGAAGCTGATCCACTTGAACGTCACTGCCCAGTTCAGTGCTACGCAGTTTAATCTCTTTTAACAGCGTCTGAAGGTAGGGTTCTGCACGGGAGCGATCTTTTGTGACCACCTTGTTGCATCCGCAGTAGTAGCAGACGTGCGCACAGAAGGGGATGTGAATATAGAGTGATAAAGGCTTACGACTGTCGCGCTCACTGATCGCTTTAGAGAGCGTTTTGACACTGTCTGGGGTGTCAGTAAATTGCAGTGCGGTTGGGTAAGAGGTGTAGCGAGGACCTGCTAAATCATAACGGCGAATCAGGTCGGTATCCCACTGGATGTTGGTCTGTTGCAGCACAGTAATATTCCTTAATCTTCAGATGTCAGAATATTATGCAATAATAGGGAGTTATGTGTTGATACGGGTCAACCGCTACGCGCTTAGCAGTGTCCAAATGCCCATCAGTATCAACAGTAGCCCCGAGAGTTTGCGCACCAATGTGTGGGCGACCAGCTCGCGTAGTTGTTTAGCCAGTAGCCCAGTGGCGAGCATGGCTGGCAAAGTGCCCAAGCCAAAGCCCAGCATGAGTAGAGTGCTCTCTGCAACGCTACCGGCGGCCGATGACCAGATTAAGGTGCTGTAGACCAGACCGCAAGGTAGCCAGCCCCAGCCAATGCCCAGTACTAAGGCTTTAAACGGGGTGTCGGCAGGCATAAAGGGTTTAAGAAGAGGCGCTATCTGTTTCCACAATAGCGAGCCAGCCTGTTCCAGTTTCGTTAGGCCAAACCACCACTGTGCGATGTAGAGGCCCATGCTGATCAGTAGAAGGCCTGCAATCCAGCGTAGCGCAAAGGCTATCTCTGTCTGTTGTAGGGTTGCACCTAACAGACCAAGAATGGCACCCGCTGCACAGTAGCTAGCGATACGTCCAAGATTGTAGCTAAACAGACCTAATAGGGAGTTGGCTCGACCTGTTCCACCTATACTGAGACTCGAGGCAAGTCCACCACACATGGCTAGGCAGTGTGTTGTGCCAAGAAGGCCAATGATGAATGCCGAGGTGAAGCTAAGAGAGGCGGGCAGCATGCTCAATCTTTTGGTGTTTCAGAGGATGGAGCTTCAGGCTCTTTTTTGACGCGCGCGTCTTCAGGAATCATATCTTCATCATCGTCGTATAGAATGCGATGAGCAGGGGACTCTAGGTCATCAAATTGACCAGAATTAACGCTGTAGAAGAAAGCCCAGGTCGCAAAGGCTACCAAGATGATCGCGACAGGGATAAGTAAATAGACGATTTCCATAAAAACCTACAGCTGTTTGGTTAGACGAAGGGCATTGCCGACAACAATCAGCGAGCTAAGGGACATGCCAATAGCCGCCATCCAGGGGGCAATAAAACCACTTGCTGCTAAGGGTAGCGCGATTAGGTTGTATAACAAAGCCCAGCCAATATTTTGACGAATGATGTTTCGTGTTTTACGAGCCATGTTAAGGGAGCCAGGGATGCGTCTTAGATCAGAGCTGACCAACACAGCATCAGAGGATGTTTTGGCAAGGTCTGTCGCGCCGTTCATCGCAATAGAGGTCTGCGCACCGGACAGAACGGGAATGTCGTTGATACCATCGCCAATCATCAGGATGCGTTCACCGTTGTTTTGCATCGCCTTTACACGAGCTAGCTTATCTTCTGGCGACAAGTGCGCTTCAACATGATCGATCCCTAACTCAGAGGCGATGCGTTGTGCATTCGCTTCGCGATCACCGGTTAGCATGCCAACAGGTAATCCCAATGCTTGGATCTGCTTAACCGCTTCAATAGCCTCAGGTCGAAGTTGATCGTCAATCGAAAACCAGGCGAGAGGGCCGGAGCTATTACCCATCAGAAGAAAAATCCCTGTCCCTTCTGGGTGAGTGGGAGGTTGGTTTCCAAAGAGTTCGGATACAAACCCGGGTTTACCAATACGATAGGTGTTTCCGTTAATCGTTCCCTCTACGCCTCTACCCACATGGTTAGTGGCCTCTTCAACAGAGTATTCAAAGTAGGGAGCAAAAGCGGACGCGATGGGGTGCTCTGAGCGGCTCTCAATTGCTGCCGCTAGTTGATTGAGCTCATCAACGGACTGCTCACAGAGAGGGGTGGTCTCACGCAACGTCAGTTTGCCGGTGGTCAGTGTGCCGGTTTTATCAAAGTAGACGGCCGTGCACTGTGCCAAACTCTCTAATACATGCCCGCGAGTAACCAGCAGTCCCATTTTACGCAGAGAACCTATGGCTGCTGTTAAAGCCGTCGGTGTAGCCAAGGAGAGTGCGCAAGGGCAGGTGACTACTAGGACGGAGAGTGTCACCCAGAAAGCGTCTGAAGGGGATATCTGCCACCAGATAAGACTGACAACGACAGCCGTTAGAAGAACGCCAGCGACAAAATAGCTCGCAACCTTGTCGGCAATCTGAGCCGCCTTGGGTTTATCAGCCTGAGCACGATCCAATAGATTCAAAATGGAGGACATGCGAGACTGTTCAGCACTGCTGGTGATCTCCATCTCAATCGCTTGCTCCATATTGATGGTACCGCCTACTAAAGGGTCGCCAAGCGCTTTGCTGACGGGCAGAGGCTCACCGGTGAGGGCCGACTCATCAATGCTGGTGTGTTGCGTAAAGAGTATGCCATCAGCTGGTATGGAGTGACCGGGCTTAACCAGTACGCGATCGCCTGGGTTGAGTTCCGATACCGGGACAAGCTGTTCGCCTGTCTCGGTCAATCGCGTAGCGCTGGCTGGAAGAATATTGGCCAACTCATTGCCGGCCATACCGGTTCTGTGGCGCGCTTTCATCTCGAAGAAGCGGCCAATCAATAGGAAGAAGGTGAACATCGAGACCGAGTCGTAGTAGACCTCGCCGCTCTGCGTGATCGTAGCCCATACGCTGGCTATATAAGCGCCACCTATAGCGATAGATACCGGCACATCCATACTGAGGTGTCGGGTGCGAAGATCCCGTCGGGCCGCGTTGAAGAAGGGGCGCGCGGCATAAAATACAACAGGGGTGGCAACAATGAAGCTGGTCCAGCGAATAAAGTTCTGGATGTGCTCCTCCATGAAGAAGGCGTCACCTAGGTAGAGTGCCGATGACATCATCATCACCTGCATCATGCCGACACCGGCAACACCCAGTCGGCGCATCGCCTTTTTCTGCTCCTGTTCGTAGAGCTTCTCTTCTTGGTTGGGCGTAAACGGGTGAGGTGTGTAACCGATCGAAATGATGGCGGCCATCAGTTCACTTAAGGGTTTCTCTGACGGGTTCCAAACGAGTCGAGCGCGGTGGTTGGTTAGGTTAACGGTAAAGCTAGTGACACCAACCTGTTCGGTCAGATGCTTCTCTAAAAGCCAAACACAGGCAGCACAGTGGATCCCTTCAATGACAAAGAGGGCCTCTTTGCGATCGGAGTCTATGGTTCTGACGAAGGGTGCTTGAATGGATTCATTATCATAGAGTGCGAGTTGATCTTCGGACTCTATTTCAGTGGGGCGTTCTTGCTGTTGACTGCCGCGGTGCTGGTAGTACTTCTCTAGACCTGAGCCCAGTATTGTTTGAGTGACCGCACGGCAGGCGGGGCAACAAAATGACTCTTGCTTTCCATCAATTGAAAGCTCAACCTTCACCCCCTTAGGAATAGGGGTGGCACAGTGAAAACAAGAGTCTTTTGGATTACTCATTTTGGTCTGTTAGAACTTACCCACCTTGAAGGTATTTTGATCGTAAGGGGGCAATATTTCGCGACGTAGACGCCAGTTACCCTCAGTGTTGGTAATGATCAGGTAGCGTTTGCCGGTAAGTGTGCTCTGTAAGTTGCCAACGTAGACACCTGTACCACCCACTGAACGAACCGTAAGGCTTTGATCATACTTCTGGTGGGTAGGGTGAACCAGATCAACAGAGAGTTGATCACCCAAAAAACTGTTCGATTTAAGATCCAAGCGAATGTCACCGGTCAGTGTGTCCAGCAATACTTCACCGTGAATGCCTAAGCGATCCGCTTCATCTGAACGGCTGGTGTCGACATTAGTACCACGTGCCTCTTTGTAGTAATCGTCTTTAACCACGCCATCCATAGTCGTAATAGCAAGATAGAGGAAGGTTGTTCCATAGATAACCACAGCGATCAACGGCGCCAATACAAACCATAGCCATTTCTGCTTGTACCAAGGGCCAATGTCGTGAGTCTGTTCAGTCATGTAAACCTCAAAATAGTGACTAAAATAAAGCGCGGATACCCCTAAGAATATCCGCGCGCGAGTATATCACAGATTCTCTGTGACACTGTCTTAACGCTTCGGCGCAGGACCTATAAAACGACTTTCTGATTCAGCTTCAACGCCTGAGCCATCAGTCGCTGTTACGATAAAATCGATCTCATAGTTTGCTCGCTCCATAGCGCGAGGATCCAGAATGATCGACAGGTTGTGATCGAGTAGTTCACCAACGGCTACGTTTACTACGGTATCACCTTTGATGATGGCATCCTCTAACCCTTCAACACGGATCTCGTACTGGTAATCACGTTGTGATTTGTTTGCCAGTTTTAGTGTGTAGGTGTTACGAATTAAACCCTCATTGGTGGTGCTGTAGAGCTGACCGCGTTCACGAATAACGTCCACCTCAAGCGGCACTCGTGTAAAGAGTACATAACTGAAGGCGATGAACATGGCACAGATCGCGACGAAGTAACCGATCAAGCGAGGGCGGAAGATATGGGTTTTTTTACCGTTAAGCTCATGCTCGGTGGTGTAGCGAACCAGACCTTTCTCATAGCCCATCTTCTCCATGATGTTGTCACAGGCATCGACACAGGCACCACAAGCGACACACTCATATTGAAGACCATCACGGATATCGATACCGACAGGGCAGACGTGCACACAGTGACCACAGTCGATACAGTCACCTAAGCCTTCAGCCTTGTGATCGATATGGCGCTTACGAGCACCACGGTTCTCCCCGCGTTTCTCATCGTAAGAGATGATCAAGGTATCTTGGTCAAACATAACGCTCTGGAAACGAGCGTATGGGCACATGTAGATACAGACCTGTTCGCGCAACCAGCCAGCCGCACCGTAGGTGCCTACCGTAAAGAAGGCCAACCACCAAAGCTCCCAGGGTCCAAGATTGAAACTTAGGATGTTTGGAACCAATTCGCGTACCGGCGAGAAGTAGCCAACAAACGCAACGGCTGATACGGCACCTATAGCAAGCCAGATAAGGTGCTTAGCCAGTTTGCGCAGAAGCTTATTTGCACTCCAAGGCGCTTTATCCAGCTTCATGCGAGCGTTGCGATCACCCTCGGTCAGCTGTTCGATGCGTATGAACAACCAAGTCCAGACAAACTGTGGGCAGGCATAGCCACACCAGAGGCGACCGGCAAACACTGTTACAAAGAAGAGGGTAAAGGCGAGAATGATCAGCAGCCACGAAAGCAGCATGAAATCTTGTGGCCAAAACGTGAAGTTAAAGACATGGAACTGGCGGTTTGGTAGATCAAATAGTACGGCCTGTTTGCCATCGTATTGGATCCAAGAGAAACCGTAGAACATCAGCAACATGATCGCACTTGAGATGTTTCGTAGATTCTTGAATAGGCCGGTCGTGTACTTGACGTAGATCTCTTCACGTTTAGCGTATAGATCGTAGGTTTCAGCAGCGCCAGAGCCTTTTTTTGGGGTGACATCTTTAACTGGGATATTAGACATGCAACTCGCCTGTGCTTATATGACTTGATTTGATTGTCTATTATAAATGGAATAAAAAAAAGGCGACTTGATATATATCAGGTCGCCTTTTCTTCTGCAGGGGGTCTATTAGTTGTTAGACAAGCTGTAGACGTATGCAGAGATCAGTTTGATCTTATCTTCTGAAAGAAGATCTTTGTGCGCTGGCATTACGCCTGCACGGCCAGCACGGATAGTGTGAGCGATCTGCTCAAACTTGCCGCCGTATAGCCAAGTGTCATCAGTTAGGTTTGGTGCACCCAGTGCCGCCATACCTTTACCTGTTGGCATGTGACATGCCGCACACAGAGTGTTGTATTGTGCTTGACCACGTTCAGCTGCTGCTGCGTCGTGTTCGTTGCCGCTGATGCTAAGCACGTAGTTAGTCACGTCTTGAACACCATCTTCACCCAGTACCGCACCCCAAGCAGGCATCGCACCACGACGACCATTGACGATAGACATCATAATGGTTTGTGGCTCGCCACCGTACAACCAATCTTTGTCGGTTAGGTTAGGGAAGCCGTAAGCACCCTGACCGCCAGTACCGTGACAAACAGAACAGTTGTTGGCAAACATACGCTGACCCATTTTAAGGCCTGCTTCGTTACCTGGTTGGTTTAGCTCTTCAATTGATAGCGAAGCGTATTTAGCGAAAACAGGTTTGTAGACCTCTTCTGCGTGTGCCACTTCCTCTTCCCACTGGTTAGCCGACGTCCAACCAAGAAGGCCTTTGAAGTTACCAAGACCTGGGTAAAGCGCTAGGTAACCAAGAGAGAAGATAACCGTACCAATGAATAGTTGGAACCACCAGCGTGGTAGTGGGTTATCAAGCTCTTCGATGCCATCGAATTCGTGGCCCGTAGTCGCTTCAGTTGTTTCTTTGTGTGTTTCACTTTTGCGCGTTGCTAGAAGCAGCCAAGTACAGCCGATAATAACGGCTAGAGTGATGACTGTGATCCATGCGCTCCAAAAAGCACTCATCTTTCTACTCCTTACTCGACGTCTTTGTCAGTTTTTCTGGTGCGTTCATCAATCTCCTCATCCTGGAAGGGGAGGTTGGCTGCATCGTCAAACCGTTTGCGGTTTTTCGGATTCAGTACCCAGATGAACAGGGCCAGAAACGTTACCAGCATTACTACTGGGATGTATGGACCGTAGACGTCGTAGCTCACTATTAATTACCGCTTGTTGTTGTACACAGTATGCATCTTGCCTAGCGCTTGTAGGTAAGCAACTAGAGCATCGATCTCATATTTGCCTTCTACGTTTTCACGCGCTGAAGCGATTGTTGCATCGTCAAATGGAACGCCTAACTTACGAAGAGCTTCCATCTTCGCAGCTGTGTCTTTACCCGTTAGCTTCTGTTCGAACAACCAAGGGTAAGATGGCATTTTTGATTCAGGTACAACGTCACGTGGGTTGTATAGGTGAGCACGCTGCCAGTCATCTGAGTAACGACCGCCGACACGAGCTAGGTCTGGACCTGTACGCTTAGAACCCCAAAGGAATGGGTGCTCGTAAACGTGCTCGTTAGCAGTAGAGAAGTGACCGTAACGCTCAGTCTCCGCACGGAAAGGACGGATCATCTGAGTGTGACATACGTGACAGCCTTCACGGATGTAGATATCGCGACCTTCAAGCTCTAGAGCTGAGTAGGTGCGAAGACCTTCGATTGGCTTAGTCGTAGAGCTCTGGAAGAACAGAGGTACGATCTCAGCCAAACCACCACCACTGATCACGATGATGATCAGTAGGGCAAGGAGGCCGACGTTCTTTTCAATAGTATCGTGTTTAATCATCTTAATGTCTCCGGTACTAATTACGCAGTAGCTGCTGATGGATCTGGGTTTTCAGCTTTAGCTACTGTGCTGCCTGCACGTACGGTCTGCCATACGTTGTAAGCCATTAGAAGCATACCGGTTACGAAGAAGACACCGCCTAGGAAACGTACAAAGTAACCTGGGTGGCTCGCTTCTAGGGCTTCTACGAAGCTGTAAGTAAGCGTGCCGTCTTCGTTAACTGCGCGCCACATTAGACCCTGTAGGATACCGTTAACCCACATTGCACAGATGTAAAGAACTGTACCGATTGTTGCCAACCAGAAGTGAGTGTTGATTAGGCCGACGCTGTACATCTGAGCCTTACCAAACAGCTTAGGAATCATGTGGTAAACCGCGCCGATAGAGATCATTGCAACCCAACCTAGAGCACCAGCGTGTACGTGGCCGATAGTCCAGTCAGTGTTGTGTGACAGTGCGTTGACTGTCTTGATTGCCATCATTGGGCCTTCGAATGTTGACATACCGTAGAAGGATAGAGAGACAACAAGGAAGCGAAGAACTGGGTCTGTGCGAAGCTTATGCCAAGCGCCAGATAGCGTCATCATACCATTGATCATACCGCCCCAAGAAGGTGCAAGAAGGATCAAAGACATGACCATGCCGACTGACTGAGTCCAGTCTGGAAGCGCAGAGTAGTGTAGGTGGTGACCACCAGCCCACATGTACGTCGCGATCAGTGCCCAGAAGTGAACGATCGATAGACGGTATGAGTAGATTGGACGCTCTGCTTGCTTAGGTACGAAGTAGTACATCATGCCTAGGAAGCCTGCCGTTAGGAAGAAGCCTACAGCGTTGTGTCCGTACCACCACTGAACCATCGCGTCGACAACGCCAGGGTAGACAGAGTAAGACTTCCACAGTGTAACAGGCATAGAGATGCTGTTAACGATGTGAAGCACTGCAACAGTGATAATAAATGCCATGTAGAACCAGTTGCCCACGTAGATGTGCGACGTTTTACGGTTCTTAACGGTACCTAGGAAGACGATTGCGTATGAGATCCATACAACCGCGATCAAGATATCGATAGGCCATTCAAGTTCAGCGTACTCTTTAGTGGTTGTCAGACCCATCGGCAGCGTGATTGCTGCTGCGACGATGACTGCTTGCCAACCCCAGAAAGTGAACGATGCTAAACCGTCAGAGATTAGACGCGTCTGACAGGTGCGCTGTACAACGTAGTAAGACGTTGCAAATAGTGCACATCCGCCAAAGGCGAAGATTACTGCGTTGGTGTGCAACGGACGAAGACGTCCGAAAGAGAACCATGCAGTGTCGAAGTTAAGTGCCGGCCAGACTAGTTGTGCGGCGATGAGTACACCCATCGTCATACCAACTATGCCCCAGACTACAGTCATGATGGCGAACTGGCGTACAACTTTGTAGTTGTAAGTCGTGTTTGCTGTTGCAGTGCTCATTTCATGCTCTCATCAAAGCTAAGTGAATTGATAGTTTTTGAAACCGTTGCGAATTATCAGTTATGGGGCAAGATTTTTCAATGCAAAACGCCCCTAAATAGGGCGTTGTAGCTATCCATTAGTATTATCTAATAAGTCGGTTGTCGTGAATTTTAAAAAGGCGGATACGATTTGTTAATGGTGTAAGTTACTGATATTAAATGACTTAATCATTTATTACGATTGGTTCAAACTATATATCTGTTTATTATTTGTTCGATTTTAGTCAATTTTTTGATTCATCAAAAATAACGCTTTTTTGATATGTATCAATTTTCATAAAAGTGACTGATTTTTGCTATTACGACGGCTAACTCGTTAAACTGTCGCCTCTGTTTTAGGGAGAGGTTCCTTTGAATCACATTATTATCTATTGTCGCAGTGGCTTTGAGAGTGAGGCCGCCAGTGAAATATCAGTAAAAGCGGCGGAGGCTGGAGTTTACGGTTATCCGAAGTTTGATGATTTGGCGGGTTATATAGAGTTTGTGATCAACCCTCCTCACAACGCGCTGCAGTTGATGAGTAAGCTGCGCTTTCGCGATCTCATCTTTGCGCGCCAATGGATCGCCTGTGAGCCAATGCTGCAGGGCGTTTCGTCAAAAGATCGCCTAACACCCATAAGTGAAGCGGTTGCTAAGCTGCCCAAAGCCTCTGAGTTGTTGGTTGAGAGTGCGGATACTACTGATGGCCGCAACCTTAATGGTTTGGCTAAAAAACTCGGTAGTGCTGCAGCAGGCTTTTTACGACAGCAGGATCTTTTACTTCCAAGAAAATCAAAGGCTGAATATCGGCTACATATCTTCCTGCTCGAAAATAATCAGATTTGGGTCGGTGTCAGTCCGATCAATAACAGTTCCAAATGGGAGCAGGGGATTAAGCGACTTAAATTCCCAGCCGATGCACCGAGCCGCTCTACATTAAAACTTGAAGAGGCGTGGCACTACTTTATCCCACAAAAAGCCTGGGATGAGCGGTTGCAGCGCGGTATGAAAGCAGTCGATTTGGGGGCGGCCCCCGGTGGCTGGACCTATCAGCTGGTTAAACGCGGCATGTTTGTCACAGCGGTTGATAATGGGCCCATGAAGGGTGATCTAATGGAGACCGGTCAGGTTGATCACCAACGCGAGGATGCCTTTACCTTTGCGCCTGCCAAGCCAGTGGATCTGATGGTGTGTGATGTCGTTGATAAACCGACACGTGTCATTGAGTTGATGGCAAAGTGGGCCATTAATGGCTGGGCTGATCGTTTGATCTTCAACTTAAAGTTGCCAATGAAAAAGCGCTACATTGAAGTATCAGATCGAATAGAGCAGTTGGAGATGATTCTTCAGGAGCATGAAAAAGCCTACCGTCTCGTCAGCAAGCATCTCTACCACGACCGTGAAGAGATCACTTGCTACCTGGAGTTAGACGTCTAATCAGTGCTCGTAGATTTTGATCAGCTCGTCACGCTCTAACATAGGGCGGAGTTTGTTCATCAGTTCAAGACGTTCTTGAGATTGATACCAACGCTCCCAGTCAGCCAGTGTGCTGTAAGTGGCAATGACTAAGCGGTGCTCTGGGTCATTGATGTCATGCATGACCTCACCTTTGATAAAGCCTGGTGAGCGCATAGACGCTTGCAGAGTCTCTTTAGCAATGGCCGTGTATTGTGGCTCTAGTTCGGCAGGAACCTTGCGGTTTATAAAAACCTTGATCATCGATTTGTCCTCTAACTACTTGTTATACCTTGAGAATAGCGCTCGGATTTGTCTAGGTAAAGGTGAATCGGGCTTAAACTCGTTGGAGTTTTTAAAAACTATTTGCGACAATGCGCGACTTGATTGAAAGGATAGTGCCATGAGCATTGAAAAACCCATTGAACAGCTGGATGCGCGCGGTCTCTACTGCCCAGAGCCAGTGATGATGTTGCATGGTAAAATTGCTCAACTTCAAGTGGGTGATCTCTTTGAGGTGATTGCCACGGACCCCTCTACAGAGCGTGATATCCCTAAGTTTTGTAACTTCTTAGGGCACGAGTTGGTCAGTCATGAAGTGAACGATGATCTTTTCATCTATCGAATACGGAAAGGTGGATGAGTAAAATCATTCAACAGATAGCCTCTGATACAGAGCGTCTTCTGCAAGAGGCAGAAGAAATTTTAATCAGAGTTGAACAACAAGTTGATCGAACTGAACCTCGTCAACTTCAAGAGAATAAAACAGTGACAGAACAGAACACAGCTAAGCCTCGCAATAAAAACCGTGAAGCTAACCAAGCCGCAGTCGAACTGCTGATTGCCGCTTACCCCAATACATTCAACCTTGAAGAACCCAAGCCTCTGAAAATTGGTATTCAAGAGGACTTAGTGGCGGATGAAAAGGTCAGTCGCGGTAAGATTAAGCGTGCGCTAGCGACTTATGTTCGTAACCCACGTTACCTTCAGTCAATGGTTGTTGGCGCTCAGCGTGTTGATTTGACCGGTGCTGAAGTGGCTGAAGTGACTGCTGAAGATGAAAAGCACGCTAAAGCTAAGCTAGACGAGTACAAGCAGCGCCGTAAAGAGCGCCACCAAGAGGCTCGTAAACAACAACGCGTTGCTCAAAAAGAGGAGCGTCTTACCTCTAAACTAGAAGCCCTAGTTAAGAAGTTCTAATCGCTTAGGCAGGGCAACGGTTCTCGCTGCTCTGTCTTGTTCTCCCCTTGAACTCTGAATTTCTGCCTATATATTAGTAGTTAATGATATAGGAGATGTTATGAGTCAATCAGTTAATCTCAGCTGCCCCCACTGTTTAGCAACCAATCGAGTGCCCAAAGATAAGCTCGATAAAGGGCCTGCCTGCGGTAAATGCCGAAAAGCGATCTTTACTCAGCAACCGATCGCCCTGAGCGAAGAGAATTTCGCTAAGTTTATTCGCAATACGGATATTCCGGTTATTGTTGATTTCTGGGCAGGTTGGTGTGGACCCTGTCGAATGATGGCACCCGCCTTTGCCGAAGTGGCAAAACGCACTGAGCCTGAGATGCGCTTCGTTAAAGTTGATACCGAAGCCAATCAACAGCTGGCCGCTCGCTATAACATCAGAAGCCTTCCAACCGTTGTCCGTTTTGAGGGCGGTAAAGAGGTTAAGCGTCAGTCGGGCGCAATGAACATCAGCCAGCTGCAGCAGTGGGTGGGTTAATTCAGTTCTGATTACCCGGACGAAGTCCACACTGATCCAAAATATTCTGCCAAGATTGGGTGTGGTTCTCTCGAGCTTTTAGATACCTAGACCAGACCTCTCCTTCGGGATGGGTATAGGTGTCTAGCCATCGGCTTTGAGGGAGGTTGAGTGACGCGATGATGGCTTGATGAAGGTTACTCCATTGGCGGCCTGTACGTTCAACCTGAGCGATGTAGGGTTGCAAACTGTTGACGTAAAACTTCATAAAGACGTTCCAGAGTATCTCTGACTTCTGGTTTTGCCTCTGATTAAAGCAGATCGGTCTGTCATTGAGTCTTTGGTTAATCGCTTCTGAGGTCTGCTCTAAAACCTGAGTTAACAGTGCCATGCTGGCGAGCCACTCTGATCCGAAATTGGATCGATAGAGCGTTTCGTAGTCACGCTCTAGCTCATTGGCAAAAGAGGGTGTTTGCCAGTCTGTATTGTTTTGGGTTTCAGCGATCTCAGCAAAGCGCTGCATTGTCAGCATTAACTCTGAGGTTGAGTAGTCTGCATCGGGTAACAGTGGTGCAGCCCCCAGTGAGAAGTGTTGTTCCATCTCTGGGCTGCTGTATAGGCTGTTCCATATCTGCTTTGGCCAGTTATCGCTCTTGATCTGATTGATCTCTTGAACACGCGCTAACACATCAGTTTGACTACTGTCACCTGTGAGCAGCTTCTGACAGCTGCGTAATTTTGGGATGAACCCCAGTTCGTAAATCAGTCGTTGTGAGCCACCGGCCAATTTGCCAAGGCTGGTGTTTCTCTGTGCGATTAGATCGATCAGCCCGCACTGCTTAAGATCGAGAACATCGATCAGGCCTTCGGTAATGGGTCTCAGGGTTTCAGTTCGCTCTCTTCGATCGGGAAGAATGGGGTAGAGCTTAGAGGTTTTGTTCAGTTGAAGATCAAAATCGATATCTATGGCTCGACTGGTACGCTCGGCATAGGTCTCAACCAGAGATTGGGCTGGATCGGTATTGATACAGCCCGTGATAAAACTAGTTGAAAGTAGGAGGGTTAACCAGTGCTTCATTGGATAGCTTATAGAGTCGTTTTATCAGTAATACGGCGGCAAAGCTTAAGCCGATGAGTATGCCTAACCAGTAACCGATAGCCCCCATCTCTAAATGTTCGGCAATGACATACCCACTGGGTAGCCCAACCACCCAGTAAGCGATAAACGCGATCAGCAGTGGGATTCGAGTATCCTTGTATCCGCGCAGTGCGCCATTCGCGGTCAGCTGAAGCGCATCGGAGAACTGGTAGAGTGCGGCGTAGCCAATCAGGGTTGAGGCGATGGCGATTAACTCAACATCTTTAGAGAAGAGTGCAGCGATTCCGTCGGACAGTATAAACAAAATCGTTGAGCTGAAGCAGGCGATCAAAAGGGCGATGCGCAGTCCTAGGAAACCTACTTGCTGGGCGTCAGCAAAGCGTTTAGCGCCATTCAGTTGGCCCACCCTGATGGTGACGGCTAAACAGAGCGAGAGCGGCATCATAAAGATCAGGCTCGATATCGAGAGTGTAATCTGGTGAGCAGAGATTACCGTTGCACCGTAATCGGCCAAAAAGAGCGCAATCAGGCAGAACATGGTGGTCTCAACGCCAAGGCTCGCGGCAATCGGTATGCCAATAGAGAGCTGATGTTTGATCTTCTCTCTGTTCGGTTTGAGCGTCTGTTTGAAGAGGTTCAACGGTTTGAAATAGCGGCTGTAGATCAGATAAGCAGCACCGGCTATGAACATGTACCAGAATACAATTGTTGTCGCCCATCCACAGCCTACACCGCCCATTTCAGGCATTCCCAGTTTGCCGAAGATGAAAATATAGTTAAGAGGTAGATTGAGCAGTACAGCGCTGATGCCTATTTTCATGACGATCTTTGTCTGCCCATGTCCCTCAGCAAAAGCCCTGATCGATTGATAGAGCAGCATGCCTGGTATGCCCCAGCTGATCGCAAACAGATAGTCATTGGCTGTGGATTTCAGAGCCGGTTCTACAGACAGTAGGGTAAGAATCCAGTCAGAGGCGCCATTGATGAAAAGCCAGCTGAGCACGCCGATCGCAAGTGTGATCAGAAGATTGTTAAACAATTCTGAGGCGGTCTCCTCTTCACGTTTTCCACCAACATGATGTGCCACGATCGGAGTCAATGCCATCATAGCGCCTGCTAAGGATAGCGAGAGTGGCGTCCATATACTGGAGCCCAGAGCGATAGCTGCCAGCTCTTCAGCGCCCGCCCAAGAGGCCATCAGAGTATCGGATAGACTCATCGCTGTTTGCGAGGACTGAGCCAGCAGCATGGGCCAGGCAAGGTGTAGTAGCTGCTTGATCTCTACTCTGGAGTTGGGCGGAAAAAATGACATGCTATTTCTTGTATCAGGGGCGCTTAAAGCTCTCCTGCCTCCTCAAGCACTGTCCGTGCAATACGAAAGCACTCAACGGCTGCAGGCACACCGGCATAGATGCCGACGGCATGAATAGCTGCTCGAATCTCGTCAACACTGCAACCATTATTCAATGCGCCCTTGCAGTGGGTTGCCCATTCGTGACTTTTGCCCATGGCGCCAAGCATCGCTAGATTCATTAACGAACGTGTTTTGGGATCAATGGCATCATCGCCCCAACCAAATCCCCAGCACCAAGCGGTCATCGCCTCCTGAAAGGGGCGGTTAAAGTCATCAGCAGCGGCTAGGTTTTTATCAACGTATTCAGCACCCAGTGTGCTGCGACGCATCTCTAAACCCTTATCAAAAAAGTTATCCATGTTGATCTCCTGATCGTTTCAGTCACACATAAAAAAACCGGGCACACAGTGTCCGGTTTTTTACATCGATTTGGAAGATTAATCGATACGAACTTTTACATAGCTACCAGGTGCGGCTTCAAGCGGTTTGTTCTCTTTGCTACCCAGAGTTTTCGGTGCATCCACTTTTTTACCAGCACGACGACGAACCCACTCAGCCCAGTTTGGCCACCAAGAACCTTCAACTTTTTCAGAGGTTTCAAACCAGTGGTCAGCGCCTTGGCCCTGCTCACCTTTAACCCAGTAGTTGCGACGGTTTTTAGAAGCTGGGTTGATTACGCCGGCAACGTGACCGCTTGCGCCAAGGACGAACTCGATCTCTGAACCAAAGGTCTCTGTCGCTTTGAAGGTCGCTTTCCAAGGTGCAATGTGGTCTTCAATGGTCGATAGGAAGTAACAAGGGATCTTGATCTCGCCAAGATCGATCTTTTCACCACAGATCTCCAGTGCATTCGGCTCAACCAGTTTGTTCTCTAGGTACATCTTATTGATGTAGTAGGTGTACATGGCCGCTGGCAGATTGGTGCTGTCCGAGTTCCAGTAGAGGATATCAAACGGCGGTGGAGTCTGACCTTTTAGGTAGTTGTTAACAACGTATGACCAGATGAGATCGTTCGAGCGCAACATGTTGAACGACGTCGCCAGTTCGCGTCCGTTCAGGAAGCCTGCTTGGCTCACTTTCTGCTCCAGCTGTTTGACTTGGTAGTCATCAATGAAGACGCAGAGATCACCTGGATCAGAGAAGTCTGTCAGCGTTGTAAGGAAGGTTGCGCTTGCGATGCTGGTATCTTTACGCTTCGCCATTACTGCTAGTGCAGTTGCTGTTAATGTGCCACCGACACACCAGCTCACCGTATTGATCTTATCGCTGCCAGAGACCTCTTTGGTCACACGAACGGCTTCGAAGATACCTTCTGACACAAGATCATCCCAGCTAAGGTTTGACTGTTCAGAGGTTGGGTTGCGCCAAGAGACTAGGAAGGTGTTTTGGCCCTGTTCAATACAGTACTTAACAAATGAGTTGTGTGGCTGAAGATCAAGGATGTAGAACTTGTTGATGCTCGGTGGAATGATCAGAGTCGGGCGAGTGTAAACCTGTTCACCCTCTGGCTTGTAGTGAATCAGCTGAATGACATCGTTCTGGAAGATAACAGAGCCTTCGGTTGTCGCAAGGTTCTCGCCCAGCGTAAACGCGCTCTCGTCAGTCATTGAGATGCGACCTTTCTCAAAGTCGGCTAGCAGGTTTTTCATACCATCGAGCAGTGACTGACCCTTAGTATCAAGTGCCTGTTGCAGGACTTCAGGGTTGGTTGCTGCAAAGTTAGTTGGCGACATCGCATCGATGAACTGGCGAGTGTAGAACTCCAATTTGTTCTGATCTTGATCCGATAGGTTCGCGCTCTCAGCCATCTGAGTCAGCATCTTAGAGCTCAGTAGGTAAGACTGCTTGATGTAGTCGTAAATAGGATTAGTTGACCACTCTTCAGCCTGGAAACGACGATCGCCACGCTCTGGCTCAGCAACCGGTGCTTCAGTAGTATTACCGGTTAACAAGTTGCGCCATAGGTTAAACTGCGCAGTCTGGTAGTCGGCGATTGCTCGCATCCACAGTGTTGGATCTTGCAGTGAACGCGTCGCAAGTTCAGTCCATGACTTGGTGAATTGAGAGAACATATCCTCAGCACCGTTGCCAGAGAAGTTTTCAAGCATCTTGCTTGTCTCTTGACTTACGTAGTTGATGAACTCTTGAGGATCAGTAGGTCCGTTACCTTTAGTCGCCATGGTAAAACTCCAGTGTGAATGACGTTTAATGCAGTCAATGTTGCACCGCAAAATATTATCGTAGAATAACCCCAAGATTCGTAGGGAACAAGTTAGAGGTTAGTCTTACTCTATGGCTTTAATGTTAAGGGATTTTTAAATCGTGAAATTGTTGGAATTAATGACGACAGAGGGTTGCCATCTGTGTGATCAAGCACTCCCTCTGTTGGTCTCTGGTATTGATCCGTCAAAGTATGAAGTGGATCTGGTCGATATAGCCTTTGATGACGAGTTGATGAATCAATATGCCACCCGGATACCGGTCTTGGTCGATCCTCAATCTAAGCAGTCACTGGATTGGCCGTTTGATGCTGAGCAGTTGGCACAGTTTATCAGATCAGTTGAGGGCCAGTAGGGCCTGTTCGGTCGGTGTTAGCATCTGTCGTGTTTGGCCCTTACGCTGTGCGTAGATGACAGAAAAGCTGAGAACATTCTGCACATAGGTACGGGTCTCATCAAAGGGGATGAGCTCTATGAATATCTCCAACGGCAAATTCTCACGGCCCTTCAGCCAACGGCTGACACGGTGAGGCCCCGCATTATAGGCCGCCGTTGCATAGATTCGATTTTTATCAAATTGACGATACATCTGCGCTAGGTAAGCTGTACCTAGCTGTACATTGAAATCAGGATCGTAGAGGCGGTTACTACTTTTATACTTCACCTTGATAGATTTGGCAGTGCGCTTAGCCGTTCTGGGCATCAACTGCATGAGCCCTCTAGCACCAACACTGGATCGAGCCCAGGGGAATAGGGCGCTCTCCTGTCTAGCAAGAGCCTGTGCCCAGATAGGGTCTATATTTCGCTTATTGGCATGTTTGATAAAGAGACTCTCAAACCCCTCTGGGAAGCGAAGGTCCATATCATTCCAAAACTCATGGTAAGCGGCGGCTAGAATTCCCTGTTGGTACCAACCTAGCTCATTCATCAAGTGCGCGGCGTGTTGGATCTCATTCGAAGACATCGTCTCTATCCAACGATTAAACTCAGATCGTGAAACTGTATAGCGATCAAGCGCTGTCAGCTCTTTAATGCGCAGATAGTGTTTGGAGTCTCTTAATTTAGCTAGCAGGGTTGGATCAAGCGTGATCGGTTCATGATTCAAATCAGCGGGTTGCCCAAGATGATCAGCTGCTAGAAATCCGTAAAAACTGCGTTTGGTACGAAGTGTATCTAATATCTCTGTTCGCATTGGATTATTGGGGAGTGCGGCTAGCCAATATTGCCAACGAGGGGAGTCTTGCAGCTCTTTAGGGAGCTTGGCAATCAGGGTGGCGACCTCCTGCCAGTCCTGTTCAAGCAGGGCTAAGCGTATGCGCCATTCAGTGAGTTCAGCACTGGCAAAGGTTGGATCAAGCTTGGCGAGTTTGATTCGATCATGTGCATCAAGCTCCTTAGCGACCCTTACACCAACACGCGTGAGCTCTTGTAAATTATCCGCCAGACTCAGATCAAATCCTTTGCCCAGTTTTAGCAACAGATTTAACGCTTCATATGGGTCGTGACGATACGCACGTTCAATCGCAATGCGTTGAATTTTGGCGAGCTGCTTAGCTGAGTAACCGCTGCCCATTCGAAGGACTTTAAAGGGTGATCGATAGACCGATCGAGCCGCATCAGCAATGCGACGATCAGACTCTGACTTAACAAAGCGCAGCGCATAACCCGACAGTCCCCATTTGTTGGCATCCAACGCATTGAGAACCCGTTTGAGTGCGACATCGCTGGTCAGATCACCATTGGCTCTAAACAGTCTGAATAGATCATCACAACTGTCTGGCTGAGAGCGGCCCACACTCCAGAGTGATGCCGCAAGTTTAGAGGCTTCAGTTGTGCGCTTTTGTCGATAGAGAGCTTCGGCATAGCGACACTGCATCTCAGTATTAGGGGAATCGATCTCAGTGTAGTGGCTGAGGAATGCCCCCCAATCTCTCTTTTCCCCTAGATGCTCTGTGTAGTTGAAACGCAATAGCCCCTCTAAGTGTGAATCAGGGTACTGGTTGGTAAACTGTTGAATATCCACTGGCTTGAGTCGATTCAGTTCGGCACTGTACTGATTGAAGACTAGGTAGGGGTAGAGGGGGTAAGACTCGAGCTGTTTAGCGGCGGGGTCATCAAGATCTAAGCGACCCAGTTTGGCGAGTCTCTCGGCTTTTAGAAATGCGAGTTGCTCTGCACTCTCTTTACCTTTGGCCACGGATTCTATGCTGATGGCAAAAGTGCTAAAGAGAATGGGGGCTAAGTATTTATTCAATTTATTCGTTGTTAACAAAGCTCGCACTCAAATAAGTCTCTGCACTAACTATGGTTTAAATCTGCAAAAATTTCACCCCTTGTCAGGTTAATTTTTAGCAACTGAGTTAAACTACGCGACCAGTTTTACAATTAAGCGACTCACATGGCATTTATTCGATTTGATCAGGTCTCTCTGGCCTTTGGTACCCGAGCAATTTTAGACAACGCAAACCTGCAAATTGAGGCGGGTGAGCGAGTAGCGCTGGTCGGTATTAACGGTACGGGTAAATCAACCCTACTAAAAATCGTTTCGGGTGAAATGGACGTTGATAGCGGTGTCATTTGGCGCAGCCCAACCGCTCGAATTGCTCAGTTACCACAGAGCCTACCCGCGGCCGATGAACGATCGGTTCGCAGTGTTGTAGAAGCAGGTTTGGCTGATCTGGTTGAGTTGCGAGATCGCTACGAGACATTACTGGCTAACAGTAATGCTTCGCTCGATGAGTTGGAGCGTCTTCAGCATGATCTGGAAGCCCGTGATGCTTGGTCACTTGAGACGCGTGTGGATCGCATTCTTAGTCAACTTCAGCTACCTGGCGAAAAGCTGATGTCTGAACTCTCAGGTGGCTGGCGCCGTCGAGCTGCCTTAGGGGCTGCACTGGTTCAAAGCCCTGATCTGTTGCTGCTGGATGAGCCAACCAACCACTTGGATATTGAGACCATCGAGTGGTTAGAAGAGGTATTAGCCGCTTACAAAGGCGGGCTTCTATTTATCTCGCACGACCGTGCTCTAGTCGAGCGTTTAGCAACCCGTATTATTGAGTTAGACCGAGGTCAGTTGGTCGACTTTCCAGGCAGTTATGCAACCTACCTTACGCAAAAAGAGAAATTGCTCGAGGAGGAGGCCAAGCAGGCTGCTCTGTTTGATAAAAAATTGGCGCAGGAAGAGGCGTGGATACGTCAAGGTATCAAAGCTCGTCGTACCCGTAACGAGGGACGTGTTCGTGCTCTGAAGCAGCTGCGTGTTGAGCGATCCGAACGCCGTGAACGTCAGGGTAAAGCCAAGTTCGATGTGGAAGAGGCGGTTCGCTCGGGTAAGTTGGTGGCCGAGCTGCAGAATGTCTCTCTGAGTTATGCGGGACAGCCAGTCGTTAAGGATCTGTCAGTGCGTATTCAGCGAGGCGATCGCATCGGTCTGATTGGTCCGAACGGTATTGGTAAGAGTTCGCTGCTTAAGTTGATTTTAGGGGAGCAGGCTCCGGATCAGGGGGATGTGCGCCTTGGTAGCCAACTGGTGGTGGGTTATTTCGATCAGCTGCGTGGCCAAGTGGACCCCGAGAAGAGCATCATCGATAACGTCTCAGGCGGTCGTGAAAGTATCGATATTAACGGTCGATCACGTCATATCATCAGTTATCTTCAAGATTTCCTGTTCACACCAGAGCGTGCGCGCACACCGGTTAAAGCCCTGTCCGGCGGCGAGACTAACCGCGTGATGTTGGCTAAGTTGTTCAGTCAGCCCTCGAACCTGTTGGTGCTCGATGAGCCGACCAATGACTTGGATGTCGAGACACTGGAGCTGCTCGAAGAGATTCTGCTCGACTATCAAGGGACTCTTTTGTTGGTGAGCCATGATCGTCAATTCCTCGATAACATCGTCACCAGCACGCTTGCGTTTGAGGGTGAGGGTGTCATTCGTGAATATGTGGGCGGTTACCACGACTGGTTACGTCAGCGACCTAAAAATGTAGTGACTCAGAGTGTTGTACCAAAATCTGAGCCAGCTAAACCGGCTAAAAAAGAGGCTGCAGAGGCTAAAAAGCCCGTTAAACTCTCCTATAAACTGCAGCGAGAGTTGGACATGCTTCCAGAACAGATGGAGCAGACTGAAGCGGCCGTTGAAGCGCAGCAGGCCGTTTGTGGTTCAGCGGACTTTTATCAGCGACCTCATGAAGAGGTCACCGCTGAACTTGAAAAGTTAAGCACTCTAGAAGCCCAGTTGGAGACGCAGATGGAGCGCTGGATGGAGTTAGAGGCGATGGCTGAGGGTTAATGCCCCAATCGTACGGCCAGAATATCGCACTCTGCGCCGTGCAGAACGCCATTGGAGGTGGACCCAAGTAACAGCGATAGACCATGGCGACCGTGAGAGCCAATCACGATGAGATCAGTTTTAAGATCTTTCGCGACGGCATGAATCTCTGAACCAGTGTTGCCCGTTGCGACAATCGCTTTATTAATAGGGTAGCCAAGGCTGGTGGCAAGGGCGCTCAGTTTAGACTCGGCGTGGTTCTCAATTTGAGTTTGGATGTCGGCAATGTCGACAGGGATCTCACCGCCATAGGCGTAGCTGACAATCTCGACCACATGAATCAGATTGAGCTCAGCTTGATTCTGTTCGGCTAGCAGTTTGGCTCTTTCAAGCACAACACCAGACTCTTCAGAAAGGTCGATGGCAACAAGAATACGATTGTAGTGACTCATGGTGATTCTCCCTGTTTAGTCCCTACTACTATTAATAGCAGACAAGAAGGTTTTTAACATATGAAGTGGGCAATTATTGTTCTGATCATGCTCTCTTTGATCGGTTCTATGATGTGGGTCATGCCAAGTCCTCGTCAGCGCTTCCAATCTAAGCTCAGACTAGAGGCACGCAAGCTCGGTTTTCAGGTGCAGCTATCGCGTCTAGAGATACCCAGAGCCAAGGGCGAGATGGAGTCAGAAATTATCAATATGGCGGCTTACCGTATGCTGCGTGGCAAATTGGATCGATCAGCAAAAGAGCAGTGGGTTGAGTGGATGGTGGCTCGAGTCGACGCCATGGCCGCTGATGGCCTTCCTGAGGGCTGGTCCTGGGCAAAGGGTGAAAGATCTTTGAGTCCTACTAAGCTGAAAGCGCTCAGTGATTGGCTTGATCAGTTGCCTGAAGAGGTCGTTGCGGTTGAATCAACCGCCATTCACCTGACGCTCTATTGGCGCGAACCCGAGCGGGCTGGCGCACTGGATGAGCTAGGTGAAAAGGCCAATCAACTGTTAACGGAGATGATTTAATGAGCGGCGAGTTAACCCCAGGGATTTACAGACACTATAAAGGCAATGACTACGAAGTGATTGGAACCGCCAGACACTCAGAGACAGAAGAGTTGATGGTGGTCTATCGAACACTCTATGGCAACTTCGATCTCTGGGTGCGTCCCTATGAGATGTTTGTTGAAAAAGTGCGTTTAGAGTCTGGGGAAGAGGTTGATCGATTTTCACTGATCTAAACAGCTCTCTTAGCACTTATTATTAAGGCGTTTATTTGCATTTATTTTTTAGCGCTGTATTGTTGCGCCGATAAATTTTTTGCAATGCTCACTTGACGCTGAAGTCAGTTTCCACGTATTTGTAAAAATAGACAGAGTTTTGAATAGGTAGATAAAGATGGGTAAAACCCTGGTAATTGTGGAGTCACCAGCCAAGGCCAAGACGATCAATAAGTATCTTGGTAACCAGTACGTGGTTAAGTCCAGCGTTGGTCACATCCGTGATCTGCCGACCAGTGGTAGTGCCCAGAAGTCTGATCCTAAAGAGCGCGCTAAACAGGCTGCTTTGACACGCAAACTCTCGCCAGAGCAGAAGGTTGAGCATAAAAAGCGCAAACAGAAAGAGCAGCTTATTGCCCGTATGGGGATTGATCCCAACAAGGATTGGGCAGCTCATTATGAGATCCTTCCCGGTAAAGAGAAGGTCGTTGATGAACTGCGCAAACTGGCTAAGAGCGCTGATCAGATCTATCTCGCAACCGATTTGGACCGTGAAGGGGAGGCCATTGCATGGCACCTTCGCGAAGCGATTGGCGGTGATGATTCACGCTACCGTCGTGTTGTCTTTAACGAGATTACCAAGAAAGCGATCAATGAAGCGTTCGAAAAACCGAGCGATCTAGACCTAAATCGTGTTAATGCGCAGCAAGCGCGCCGTTTTCTTGACCGCGTTGTTGGTTATATGGTCTCTCCACTTCTTTGGGAGAAGGTGGCTCGTGGTCTGTCGGCGGGTCGTGTTCAATCCGTTGCGGTACGTCTGGTCGTTGAGCGTGAACGTGAAATTCGTGCCTTTATTCCCGATGAGTATTGGGAGTTGCATGCGGATGCGCAGACTCAAGGTGATAAGGCGGTTCGTCTAGAGGTCGTTAAACAGGCCGGTGCGGCATTTAAACCGACCAATGAAGATCAGGCGATGGCGGCAGTCAAAGCGCTGCAAAGTGCCTCTTATGAGGTCGTTAATCGTGAAGATCGTCCAACCAGCAGCAAGCCCTCTGCACCCTTTATTACCTCTACCTTGCAGCAGGCCGCCAGCACCCGTTTAGGTTTCGGTGTTAAGAAGACCATGATGCTCGCTCAGCGTCTCTATGAAGCGGGTTACATTACCTACATGCGTACCGACTCGACTAACTTAAGTAACGAGGCGGTTGAAGCGGCACGAGAGTTTATTGGTTCTCAGTTTGGTGGTGAATACTTGCCACCTCAGCCGATTCGTTATAGCTCTAAAGAGGGCGCACAAGAGGCGCACGAGGCGATCCGTCCATCGGATGTCAATGTTACCTCTGACTCATTGAACGGTGTCGATGCCGACGCAGTTCGACTCTACGACCTGATTCGTAACCAATTCCTAGCCTGTCAAATGACACCCGCTCGTTACCTAAGTACCCGTGTCACAGTGAAAGCGGGTGCCTATGAGCTGACCACTAAAGGTCGTGTCTTGCAGTTCGACGGTTACACCCGTGTGATGAACTTCCGCGGTAAATCGGATGAAGATCAGATCCTACCTGACATGCAGGTGGGTGAATCACTAAAACTTAAAGCCTTGGACCCTAGCCAGCACTTTACGAAACCGGCACCGCGCTACACAGAAGCGAGTTTGGTTAAAGAGCTTGAGAAGCGCGGTATTGGTCGTCCGTCCACCTACGCAGCGATTATCTCGACAATTCAAGATCGTGGTTACGTCGAAGTTCAAAACCGTCGCTTCTATGCACAAAAAATGGGCGATATCGTTACGGATCGTCTGGCTGAAAGTTTCCCAGACCTTATGGACTTCAGCTTTACCGCGCGTATGGAAGAGAAGCTGGATGATGTGGCAGATGGTGACATCAACTGGAAGGATCTTCTTAACAACTTCTACACACAGTTCGAAGGCGAACTGGAAGCGGCTCAATCAGCGGATGGTGGCATGCGTGCCAATGATCCAACCGAGACCGATATCAGCTGTCCAGCATGTCAGCGCCCAATGATGATTCGTACGGCAACGACGGGCGTCTTCTTGGGTTGCTCTGGTTATGCTTTGCCACCTAAAGAGCGTTGTAAAACGACCATCAACCTGATTCCTGGTGATGAGGTTGTCGCAGTGGATGCAGACGATGAGGCAGAGTCACGTCTGCTTCTAGAGAAGCACCGTTGTGGTAAATGTGGCTCCTCTATGGACTCCTACTTGATCGATGAGAAGCGCAAGTTACACATCTGTGGTAACAACCCAGATTGTGACGGCTTTGAGGTCGAAGAGGGTAACTACCGTATCAAGGGCTATGAAGGCCCTGTAGTCGAGTGTGATAAGTGTAGCGCTGAGATGCACCTTAAAACGGGCCGTTTCGGTAAGTTCTTTGGTTGTACCAACTCAGAGTGTAAAAACACACGTAAGCTGCTCAAGAATGGTGAAGTGGCTCCGCCTAAGATGGATCCAGTTCCGATGCCGGAGCTTAAGTGTCAGAAGGTTGACGATACCTACATCCTGCGTGATGGAGCCAGTGGTCTATTCCTGGCAGCAAGCCAATTCCCACGTAATCGTGAGACCCGTGCACCTCTGGTCAAAGAGTTGATTCCACATAAAAATGCGATTGACCCTAAATATCACTTCTTAATGGAAGGGCCTCAGCAAGATGAGCAGGGTAACCCCGCTCAAATACGTTACAGCCGCAAAACCAAAGAGCAGTACCTTATGACGGAAGTTGACGGTAAGGCGACTGGTTGGAGAGCTTACTTCACCAATGGTATGTGGCAAATTGAAGCAGCCAAAGCTAAGAAGCGTTAATGGCTGACCTATACTCCCAGCGTGTGAATCAAACACTCGCGTTTGCACAATATGCGCTGGTGGGTATCAACACTGAGTTGACCGGTGAATCGACCAATCGTATGAAGCTTCGTGGCCTGCAAGAGGCTGCGCTGTTTCATTTAGACAGCGCCTATAAAGCCTATCTTAATGAGTTGGCTGAACGTGAGCGTGTCCTGCTGACCCAGTCGACACCCTCTGAATTGAGCAAGGCTTTTAAGCAACAGGGAATCCATTCCAGTGAGTTGGATGAGATGGAGCTGCTCTGTCAGGATTCCGGTAGTTGGTTGTCTAAGTTGATCAGTGCCATCAAAGCTATTCATAAACCCCTACCTCCCTCGCAAGAGAGCGCTAGCCAATCTGACATAGCAATTATAGATTTAGCGAAAGAAGCGAGCCTTGAGGAGCAACTTGAGACTCAGTTGCAGGGTTGGTATGAGCAGTTACGAGCGATGATCCTGAGGCATCGCTCTAACGCGCAAGAGTGGTAAACTCAGTTCATTCCTTTTGTTTCAACACCCTTCACAAAGAGATGATCATTCAGATAGTGTCTTGTCGCATCCGCAAGTGGGGCTGATTTGCGACTGCTCACATCCATCTGAACAATGGTCGTCTCTGCCGTCGCGACACAGACGTCATCTTGGAACAGCACCTGGTAGAGCCCAAATGAGCTGGTACCCACCCGAGTTACACCGGTGCCAATATCCAGACGTCCTGGCCAGGTGATCTCACCTAGAAAGTTCAAATGCAGACTGGCAATGACAAATTCGCAATTGTCATTGGCCAGTGGGTCTTTTGGATCGTAGAGAAATTCGACACGGCCTGTCTCTAGGTAGGTACTGAATGCGGCATTGTTCACGTGGCCCTGACGATCGGTATCGGCATAACGGATCTTATCAAATGTTTGGATAGGGAAGTCGGTTAACTGATACGGCTGCTGATTTGGCTTGTGCGATCCCACACTATTCTCCTTGTAAGTGGTACTCCTCTATTGAGCCTATGATGGTTCAGGGTCTGATTCAAGCTAAATAAAAAAGCCGCTCAAAGAGCGGCTATGGGGGTCTTTGCTACAACGCAGCAAAGGGGGAGGCTAAATTTTTTTACGTACCAATAGACACTCTGTTTCGCTAGAGATCTGAGTGCGTTTCAGTTGGCTGACTAACGCGTCATCGGCAGGGTCATTGTGCCAGCAGATCAGTGTGTGACAGGTTCCCGCTTGCAGTGCGCGCTGAGCCAGTTTGTCTAAACCATGGCGCTTATCACGACGAAGTATCCACACTTTTTTGAGGTCGACACCTGCATCCGCCAGCACCTGCTTAGTCAAAGATTTTGGCGGCTCTAACATAACCAGCCAGCTCTCTTTTTGACTTAATGCGGCAAGCATCGGCAGAAGCATGGTGTTCAGATTTACCTCTGAGGTGTGCTGAACCAGCTCAGTCAAAACCAGTGGTTTAAGACCCGCATCATTCTGTGCAAATTGATTGTAAGCAATCATGGTGATTACCTTTAAAAGTCATTCTGTTGACGAATTACGCCAACACCCAAGCCTTCGATGGTTAACTGCTCTTCACGAAGATCAACTTTAATCGGGTCGAACTCTTCGTTCTCTGCTATCAAGTAGACCATGTGACCATCGCGGTGGAATCGTTTTACCGTGACATCTTCACCGACACGAGCAACGACTATCTGACCCTCACGTGCTTCACGTGTTTGGTGAACTGCTAAAAGATCACCATCCATAATGCCGATGTCTTTCATACTCATGCCGCGGACACGGAGTAGGTAGTCTGCTCTTGGGCGAAAGAAGTCTGAACTGATGGTGCAGTAATCATCGATGTGTTGTTCTGCGAGGATGGGTTCACCTGCGGCAACTTGACCGATGATCGCTAGGCCCTCCTGCTCCTCCTCTTCACCGACGATACGGATACCGCGAGAGGTGCCAGGGATCATCTCAATGGCCCCTTTACGTGCTAAGGCCTTTAGGTGCTCCTCTGCTGCATTGGCAGATTTAAACCCTAGATCGCGAGCAATATCGACGCGTGTAGGTGGAAATCCTGTTTCATCAATATGGCGACGGATGCAATCAAGCACCTCTTCTTGACGATTTGTAAGCTTCATAAACGCCCCCTATGACAGTACTGATTGGAATTTAAATGACTGTCTGTTTATTCAGTATTTGTATTTTTATACAGTATTTTAAATGTCGTCAAGTTTTTTCTGTTTGTATATCCAGTATTTTTGTATGATGGCCAACTAATTCGGAGGCGATGTGCTTAACAAAGAGACCCAAACCACCATACAGACAGCTTATCGCGCATTTCTAAATGCTCGCGATTTAAAGGCTCGTTATGCACAAAAGCATATGATTGCAGCGGTCGCACGGCAGTTGGGTGGTATCTTGTCGGACGATGCGGGTCAGCGTCTGGGTGAAAATCATCTGGTCGCCGTAGAGGCTGGAACGGGCACCGGTAAAACCATTGCTTACCTGCTGGCCGCACTTCCAATAGCGCAGGCTAAAGGTAAAACGCTGATCATTTCGACCGCTACCGTTGCGCTTCAGGAGCAGCTTTTATTAAAAGATCTTCCTGAGTTGGCTGAGCACGCCGGTATTGAATTTAAGTACGAAATTGCTAAAGGGCGTCGGCGCTACCTCTGTGTTAGCCGATTAGAGTCTCTTCTTAGTAATCAGCAGGATCTTTCACAGTCAGCCCTGTTTGAAGATGAGTTGGCCCAAGTTTTGGGGCCTGAACAGATCAAAGAGTACAGCGGCCTGTTGGATGAGTTTGCCAGTGGTCGTTGGAAGGGTGATCGTGATGAGCTAGAGCGCAACCTGGATGATGAGACCTGGATGCCGCTTACCTCAGACCATATGCAGTGTACTAATCGTCGCTGTGCGCATTTCAACGCCTGTCCGTTTTATCGTGCTAGGGCCGATATTGAGACAACCGATCTCTTGGTGGTCAACCACGATCTTGTACTGGCTGACTTGGCGTTAGGCGGTGGTGCGATTCTTCCTGAACCGGCCGATTCAATCTACATATTTGATGAGGCGCATCATCTGGGTGATAAGGCGACTAACCACTTCGCGCTCTCTATGCGAGTTAAAGCGAGTGAAAAGGCCTTCAAAACCCTGGAGCGTCAGTTAAAAGGGCTGTTGGATGAAGCGGATTCTGCATTGGTTTTGCAAGATCCAATCAGTCGTATTCAATCCAGTCTCAATGTGGTTCAGGGGCATTTGCAGCGTCTGGACGATCTAGTCTCTGAACAGTTTTTGCCACTCCCGGTGGATGAGCGCAGGTTGCGCTACCCGCAAGGCAGGGTACCCGACAGTTTGGCTAGCCTGACACGTGAATTGGCTCAGTTTTTATCACAGGTTGATCCTCAGTTAGAGAAGATTATTAATGCCCTTAAAGGGGCGATGGAAGATGAAGAGTCTGCACTCGATAAGGGTGTAGGGGAGCGCTGGTTGCCACCGCTAAGTACCCAGTTTAGCCGTGTCCAGAAGATGATGTGGCTGTGTAGAAGTTTTTCGCAAGATATTGAAAATGAAGAGGATAAAGTTGCAAGGTGGTTGGTTCGTCATGAGTCTGAAGCGGGTCGCGATATTGAACTTCACAGCGCCCCTGTCTCCGCTCAAAACCATCTTCAAGATCTGCTCTGGGATCAGTGTTACGGTGCGGTTTTAACCTCAGCAACGCTAACGGCCCTTGGGCGGTTTGATTCCCTCTTTACTCAATTGGGTCTCCCTTTGGATACGCCAGCACTGCGAATGCCTAGTCCTTTTGACTACGCCAATAAGGCCGTTTTGCATGTCCCGAAAATGAAGTTCGATCCTTCAAAAGCGGATCTTCATACCGAAGAGGTTGCTGATTGGCTTAACCGAGAGTTACCCAATTTAACCTCTGTATTGGTTCTGTTTACCTCTTGGCGCCAAATGCGTCGAGTCGAAGAGTTAATGGATACCAAACTGCTGTCGCGTTTAACGGTTCAAGGTGAACTCAGTAAGCAAGCGATGCTGATAGAGCACAAAGCGAGAATCGACCGTGACGAACCCAGTGTTATTTTTGGTTTGGCGTCGTTTGCAGAGGGTGTAGATCTACCCGGTCACTACCTAAAAGATGTTATCATTACCAAGTTGCCTTTTAGTGTTCCAGATGATCCTGTGGATGCGACCTTGGCTGAGTGGATAGAAGCCCGCGGTGGTAACCCTTTCATGGAGATAAGTGTACCCGCAGCCTCTATCAAACTAACTCAAGCGGCAGGCAGATTACTGCGTACGGAGAATGATTCCGGTCGTGTTGTTTTACTTGATAGGCGTGTCGTGACACGTCGTTATGGACAGCAGTTGATCGATGCGCTTCCTCCTTTTGCGCGCCATTTTGAATGATCTATTGATTGAGAGATCCCGATTTTGACTACAGATACCAACCCTGAACAGCAACAAGGTAATCAAGATTCAAATGAAAAGCGGCGTCGCACCCAGCGTCGTCGTCCCCGCAAAAGCCGTGACGACAAACCTCGTCGCTCGCAAGAGTGGAGCCTTGATCAGTTTGTTGTAGAGCCTCAAAAGGGTAAGGATCGTTTCCACGATTTCTATCTGCCAGACTCATTGATGCGTGGTATTCATGAGCTTGGCTTTGAGTACGCAACACCGATTCAAGCGGCAACGATTAAGCCGGCACTTCAAGGCCGTGACATCATTGGTAAGGCTCAGACCGGTACCGGTAAAACTGCAGCTTTTCTAATCGGGATCATTACCGATCTTCTCGACTTCAAGTTGGATGTTGAACCGCGCAAGGGTGAACCCCGTGCATTGATCATTGCACCGACACGAGAGTTGGCTCTGCAGATTGCAGCCGATGCAGAAGGCCTATGTAAATACACTGGTTTAAGTATCGTCTCGCTGGTAGGTGGCATGGATTATGACGTGCAGCGTGCAGCACTCGCCAAAGCGCCTGTCGATATTTTGGTCGCGACACCGGGTCGCTTGATCGACTTCGTCAGAAATCAGGATATCGATCTCTACAACGTAGAGGTGTTGGTGCTGGATGAGGCTGATCGTATGTTGAGCATGGGCTTCATTCCCGATGTGCGTACCATCATTCGTTCAACACCGCGTAAGGGCGCTGAGCGTCAAACACTGCTCTACAGTGCAACCTTCACCGATGAGATTATGCGTTTAGCGGCGCAGTGGACGCGTGATCCGGTCACGATTGAGATCGAATCAGAGCATCAAACTACGGATAACGTTTCTCAAACGGTATTTCTTGTCTCAAGTGATGAGAAGTACAACTTGCTGCGTAACTACTTACGTATCAATGGCGTCGAGAAAGCGATCGTATTCTGTAACCGTCGTCATGAGACGCGTAAGTTGGCAGAGCGTCTAGAGAAAGACGGTGTCAAAGCGGCCATGATGTCGGGTGAGATCCCACAGAACAAACGCATCAAAACCCTAGAGGGTTTCCGCAGTGGCAAGATCGAAGTCCTAGTGGCTACCGACGTTGCTGGTCGCGGTATACACATTGATGGTGTGAGCCATGTTGTGAACTATCAGCTTCCTGAAGATGCGGATGACTATGTTCACCGTATTGGTCGAACCGGCCGTGCAGGCGCTACCGGTGAATCAATCTGTTTTGCCTGTGAAGACGATTCGTTCCTTATCCCAGACATTGAGTCGATGACCGGTGTTAAATTGAACTGTATCCACCCTGATGCTGAATTGCTGGTTGATCCAAACAGTGTTGTAGTGGAAGAGGCTGTTGAAACAGAGTCGACCGAATTGGAAGCGACAGAGACTGAAACTGAAACCGTTGTTGACGCGCCAGTGGCGGAAGAGCCTCTAGCAAATGAGTCAGTCGACCTAACGGAAGTCTCATCAGAAGAGACGGCTGGCGAGATTGATGTGCTACCCCTTGAAACAGCTGCTGAGACAAGCGAAGAGCAGTTAGATTTAGAGATCAATGAAGAGAGCGACGATAAGGAGTCTCGCAGTTAATGAGTGGTGATCGTCACGGCCTAGCGGGTATTCAAAAAATAGTGGCCATGATTGTCAGTGCGTTCTTCGCAGTGATTGGCTTGCTAGGCTTTAGCAATAGTGGAGATCCGGTTCAGCTGATCCTCTTTCTCGTTGCAGCAATCATCTCTTGGTATGTGATTGGAATGCTGTTCAAGTTGGTTGAACGAATTTTAGACTCCTTAGGTTGAGTTAGGTAAAGGTAATGCAGACAGTGACTAAGGTTGCCGTGTTAGGCGGTGGGAGTTTCGGTACCGTCATCGCCAATATGACGGCTGAAAAAGGTATCCCGACCTCCTTGTGGGTACGTCGAGCTGAACTGGCTAATGATATTAACCAGCAGCGTTGTAACGATCGCTATGTGCCCAACTACCCATTAGCCGACTCCTTGGTTGCGACTGATGATATCGAGTCCGCATTAAAAGACGCTCAGGTTGTCTTTATTGCGATTCCAAGCAGTGGCTTTCGAGCGGTTCTGAATCAAGCTAAACCCTACCTCAACGATGAACAATTGATCGTTAGCACGACCAAAGGCATTGAAGCCGTTAGCTTCAGTCTGATGAGTCAAATCATGGAGCAGGAGTGCCCAACACATCGATCTGGGGTGATCAGTGGCCCTAACCTGGCCAAAGAGATCGCCAAGCGTGAACTGACCGCTACGGTCATTGCCAGTAACGATGAGAATCTTCGAGAGACGGTTCAAGAGCTTCTTCAGTCTAGCTATTTCCGTGTCTATGCCAGCGCTGATACCTTCGGTGTGGAGCTCGGTGGCACCTTGAAGAACATCTATGCCATTGCGTCCGGCATGAGTGCTGCATTGGGTATGGGGGAAAACACTAAAAGCATGCTGATCACGCGCTCTCTAGCAGAGATGAGTCGTCTTGCGGTGAGCATGGGTGCTAATCCTTTGACCTTCCTTGGCTTAGCGGGTGTGGGAGATCTGGTCGTGACCTGTCTATCACCTCTGTCACGTAATTACCGAGTTGGTTATGCGTTGGGGCAGGGTAAGTCATTGGATCAAGCGGTGGCTGAACTGGGAGAGGTCGCTGAGGGTGTCAATACATTGAAACTGGTGAGCGAGCACGCAGAGCAGCAAGATGTCTACATGCCTCTTGTGCGTGGCCTCTACGAGGTAGTCTTTAATCAGGCGCCCGTCAAAGTGGTCATCGGTAAGATGATGGAAGGTGCCCACAGTGCCGATGTTGAGTTTACACTGTCGGGTTCCTGAACATGCGAATCCTATTGATGCGTCATGCGGAGGCTGCCCCTGGCTTCCCGGACGAATCACGTCGCTTAACCCCTTATGGGGAGGCGTCACTGCAAAATCGCCCTGAAGGTCTACAACCTTTCTTAGATGAAGTGACCCACATCTTTGTCAGCCCCTATCAGCGTACTCAGCAGACATTAGCTAACCTTCTGCCCAATCGGGAGGCTCTGCTTCTTGATCTGATTACCCCTGAGGGTGAGCCTGAAGCCGTGTTTAACTATCTGCAATCTCTGCCCGATGAGAGCAGGGTTCTATTAGTGACACACATGCCCTTGGTGGGTCGTCTATTCAGCTCGCTCGTTGAGGGTGAAAGTTGCTTTGGCGTTGGGTTTATGCCCGCTCAAATCGAGGTGGTCGATTGTGATCTGCCTGCAGCGGGGCTGGGTCGCTCCATTGCTCAGTTTACTCATTACCCCTGAACCTACCGCTTACATTTGATAGAAAACAGCATGATTCATCCAAGAGAGATTAGGTTTACCGTTCACAGTCGAACCATTACTGCACTGCAGTGGGGTGAGGATGACCAACCGTTGATTTTGGCACTACACGGTTGGCTAGATAATGCCGAGAGTTACTACAAATTAGCGCCTCACTTGGCGGGTTTTCGTGTTGTCGCTATCGATATGGCAGGGCATGGTCAGTCAGATTGGCGCAGTGCGGATTCGGGCTATCCTGTTTGGGGTTATGTAGAAGATCTTCATGCGGTTAAGCGCCAACTTCAACCCGATGGGGCAATTCGAATACTGGCTCACTCTTTAGGTGCTGGTGTGGCGTCTCTCTACGCCGGGACATTTCCGGATCAGGTGTTAACACTTGGCTTGATAGAGAACCTAGCTCCGTTTACAAACGCCCCCGATCAATTTGCTGAGAATTTAAGCCAGTCGATAACGGATAACTTGTCGATTCAAAAACAGGCTTCTGCTAAATCCAAAGCATTGCTGACCAAGTTAAGAGCAACGGGTCGCTTCCCTGTGCCAGTGGATGCGGCTGAGCGCTTAGTGGTGCGCAGTAGTGAACAACTGCCCAATGGAGAGCTCAGAATACGAGTGGATCCCAGACTCAAATTGCGCTCTTCAGTACGTTTAACAGAAGATCAGGTTCGCAGCACTCTTGCTCAGATAGAGTCACCTGTTTTGGTGATTGCGGGTCAGTCAGGTTTGAGCCAGGAGCTGACCCAAGCACGCTTACCCTTCGTAAAAAATATCGAATTTAGATGGATGCCGGGTGGGCATCATCTACACTTAGAGGATGAGGTCGTGCCACAGATGGCTGCGGCATTTAATGAGTTTTTTGGTTGAGTGAGTGTGTTGAATGATTAGGCTAGTGTTACATCGACTGTTACCCCTGTTTCTATTCTCCTCCATGGCGTTTGCGAATGGGGCTGCTCCTCTGCCCAATGGCATCAGTATTGACCCATCCGCTGAGCTCGATAAACAGATCACTCAAACCGTTCGAGATTATCGCTTTCCTTTAGGCGCTGTCGTTAAGATCAATCGAGATGTTCGCATCGATAAAGAGCAGCAACTGTCGGGCCAACTCACGCGTACAACCTGGGAGATGCCAAAATCATTTGATCCCCATGAACTGCTGCAGGTGCTTCGTGATCAGGTAATTACCCAAAAAGGTGAAATCCTGTTTGAGTGTGATGGTAGAGATTGCGGAACCAGTAATATCTGGGCGAATGACCTATTTAATAATGCCGACCTCTATGGTCGTGATGACTACCAACGCTATTTTGCTGCTAAGCTGGATGATCAATACCTTGCGGCTTACGCGGTAAGACGGGGTAACCGACGTGTTTATCTTCACCTCGATCAGATCACTGAAGCGGAACAGGCGGTGCCTTGGTTGGTGCTACTAGAAGAACGTGGCTGGGTTAAATTACCCAACATCGAAGAGCCAACCCTTAAGCTGTTAGCTGATCATCTGCAGCAAAATCTTTCGCCAATTCGATTGGTCGGTCATCAGCAGGGCAGTGATCAAGGAATTGCTGAACAGGAATCAATGCGCTTAGTTGAACAGGTGAAGGCTTACCTGGATAGGGCAGGCGTAGCCACTGGCCAACTCGAAGTACACGGAATAGGGGCATTAGCACCCAGTGTGCTGGGTGCCGACCAATCTGCTGTGGTCGTGATCGCTAAATAGAAGATCCGATTGGGTGTCAGACTGGAAGTCAGACACCAAACAGCTGAGGTGACTAGTTTACCAGTGACAGGAATTCAGCACGTGTTGCGGGATTAGATCGGAAGCTTCCCAGCATCATTGATGTCTTCATCATCGCGTTTTGCTTTTCGACACCGCGCATCATCATGCACATGTGTTGCGCTTCAATCACAACGCCTACACCCAGAGCACCGGTCACCTCTTGAAGTGCTTCGGCAATCTCTTTGGTCATGTTCTCTTGGATCTGAAGACGGCGTGCGTACATGTCTACGATGCGCGCTATTTTCGACAGACCAATCACTTTACCCTGTGGAATATATGCAACGTGGGCTTTGCCAATGAAAGGGAGTAGGTGGTGTTCACACATTGAGTAGATCTCAATATTTTTCACGAGCACCATTTCAGAGTTGTCTGATGGGAAAAGCGCTCCGTTAACCACCTCTTCAAGCGACTGGTCGTAGCCTTTGGTCAGAAACTTCATCGCTTTTGCAGCGCGTTTAGGCGTATCTAACAAACCTTCGCGGTTAAGATCTTCGCCAATCGCTTCAATGATGTTTTCGTAGGCTTTTTCCATGACTCTATTCCTTTCTCGGGCCTATTTATGCCCGTTAACAACTAAGCGGGCAAACATACGCCAATGTCACCCTTGGGTAAAGGTTTACCGATTGGATTTATGACGCTCATCCGATTTAAGAAGCAGGTAGAGTGCTCCGGTTCCGCCATCTTTTGGCTGAGCAGAGCAGAACGCTAGCACGCCCTCTGTCTGTTGCAGCCACTCGCTGACGTAAGTCTTCAAAAGGGCAGGTTTGTTAGGGTCAGTATAGGATTTGCCATGAACAATCAGTATCGATTTGAGGCCCTGCTTACGACAATCCCTAATAAACAGATGCAACTCGTTGCGTGCTTGGTCGACGGTAAATCCGTGCAGATCAAGACCAGCATCCCAACCTAAGTGACCCGATTGCATCCGTTTGATTAACTTCAGTTGAACACCGGGTACTGCAAAAAGAATGCTCTCTTCGGCACTGAGTAATTCGTGATGAGTAGAGTTTAGCCCATCGACGATAAGCTCCTCTTTTTCGGCGGCCGCCAGTCGACGATATTCAATCGATCCCTCATCGGGTTTGTTGACGGGGCGTTGAATATCAGCGCGATTCTGCTCAATCGGCGTCACATCCTTAAAAAGCTCCTTTAGAGAAGCGAAATCACTGATCTTATCACTCTTATCAGACATGTTGATTACAGGTAAACTATGGCAACTTTTGATTCGGATATTATCAGGTTAGCCATGAGCTCAGATCAAGCAGTGATCGAACAACTTCTCACTCTTCGCGATTACGTTCGCTGGACACTCAGTGAGATGAACCGTCACCAAGTCTATTTTGGTCATGGCCATGTAGACGCTTGGGATGAGGCGCTGCAGTTAGTGTTTAATGCGGTGGATCTTCCGTGGGATAGTTCAGCTGAACTGTTAGACGCAAAACTTCTGCCTTCAGAAAGAGAGCGTGTCATCGATTTTGTGCAGCAGCGCTGCCAGCAACGTAAACCACTACCGTACATCACCGGTGAGGCTTGGTTTATGGGACTGCCATTCACTGTTGATGAGCGTGTCTTGGTTCCGCGGTCGCCGATCGCACAGCTGATCGAACAGCAGTTCCAGCCCTGGCTTGGCGATGTGGATGTAGAGCGCGTTCTGGATCTTTGCACCGGAAGTGGTTGTATCGGTATCGCTTGTGCTTATGCATTTGATCAAGCTGAGGTAGATCTTGCCGATCTATCAGACGATGCACTTGCGGTGGCTAATATCAATGTGGCACGTCATGAGATGGAAGAGCGTGTGCGCGTTGTCCACAGTGATCTGTTTAACAATTTAGAAGGTGAGGTTTACGACCTAATCGTCACCAATCCCCCGTACGTTGATGCTCCGGATGTAGCCTCAATGCCTGCTGAATATCAGCATGAACCTGAAATGGCGTTAGGTTCAGGTGATGATGGTTTGGATATTACTCGCCGGATCTTGAGAGAGGCGGGTCGTCATCTGAGTGAACAGGGGCTCCTGGTGGTGGAAGTGGGCAATTCAGAGGTGCATCTAATGCAGGCTTACCCTGAGCTTCCACTAATATGGGTTGAGCTCGATCAGGGCGGTAATGGTGTCTTTGTTATTGATGCTCCCAGTCTTCGTGCACACCAAGAATTTATTTAATGACTGAGCTGAGGCTCAAACAGAAGGATTAGGACCATGTCCGGTAATACATACGGAAAGCTTTTCACAATCACCACCTTTGGCGAGAGCCATGGCCCAGCACTGGGTGCCATTGTCGATGGCTGTCCTCCTGGGATTGAGTTGTGTGAAGAGGATCTTCAGCTGGATCTTGATCGTCGTAAACCAGGAACCTCACGTCACACGACGCAGCGTCGCGAACCGGACCAAGTGAAGATTCTGTCTGGGGTTTTTGAAGGTAAGACCACCGGTACATCCATTGGTTTGCTGATCGAGAATACCGATCAACGTTCAAAAGATTACGGCAACATCAAAGATCAATTCCGTCCTGCTCACGCCGACTACACCTATCATCACAAGTACGGTATCCGTGACTACCGTGGTGGTGGTCGATCTTCGGCTCGTGAGACTGCGATGCGTGTAGCAGCCGGTGCTATTGCGAAGAAAGTACTAGCGAAGCAGGGCATTGAAATTCGTGGCTACCTGTCACAGCTCGGTCCTATCGCTATTGATCACACTCAGTTTGATTGGAATGAAGTGGGTAATAACCCCTTCTTCTCACCTGATGCTGATGCTGCAGCCAAAATGGAAGTCTACATGGACGAGCTACGCAAAGAGGGTAACTCAGTGGGCGCTAAGATCTCTGTTGTTGCTTCGGGTATTCCTGTCGGGCTGGGTGAGCCTATTTTCGATCGGTTGGATGCCGATCTGGCCCACTCACTGATGAGTATTAATGCCGTGAAAGGGGTTGAGATTGGTGATGGGTTTGCATCGGTTGCGCAAAAAGGGACTGAGCATCGCGATGAGATGACGAAAGAGGGTTTTCTCTCGAATCACGCGGGTGGGATCTTAGGCGGTATCTCCAGTGGCCAAGATATCATTGCGCACATCGCGCTTAAGCCAACGTCAAGCATGCGTCTGCCTGGTCGCAGTATTGATAAGTTTGGTAATGAAGTGGAGGTGGTAACCAAAGGCCGTCATGATCCCTGTGTCGGTATTCGTGCCACACCCATTGCAGAAGCGATGATGGCACTGACTTTGGTTGATCATCTGCTGCGTCATCGCGGCCAAAATGCGGATGTATCGGTTGATACGCCGGTGCTGGGTCAGCTTTAAGATGTTAAAGACCCCTTACTACCTTATCGATCGATCGAAACTCCAAAAGAACCTGGAGAAGATCGCCTACGTACGTGAGCATTCGGGTGCTAAATCTCTGCTAGCACTGAAATGCTTCGCGACCTGGTCCGTGTTTGATCAAATGTCGCAATATATGGACGGTACAACCTCATCCTCACTCTATGAAGTTAAGCTAGGTCATGACAAGTTTCCCGGTGAAACACACGCTTACTCGGTCGCCTATGACGATCATGAGATAGAGGAGGTGCTCGCTAACTGTGACAAGATCATCTTCAACACCATCAATCAGTTTGAACGCTTTGAAGAGCAGAGCCGTGACAAGACGCGTGGCTTGCGCGTGAATCCGGGTATTTCAACCTCTGAGTTCATCATTGCCGATCCAGCACGTCCGTATAGCCGCCTGGGTGAATGGGACCCTGAGCGTATCGAAACGGTAGTCGATAAAATTTCCGGTTTCATGTTCCACAACAACTGTGAAAATGGCGATTTTGAGCGTTTCAGTGCCATGCTCAGTGATATCGAAGCGCGCTTTGGCCACCTGATTGCCAAAATGAAATGGATCAGTTTAGGTGGTGGTATCCACTTTACCGGGGATGACTATCCGCTTGATCAATTCTGTCAGCGTTTGAAGTCATTCTCTGAAACCTATGGTGTTCAGGTCTATTTAGAGCCTGGTGAAGCGGCCATTACCAAGAGTACAACGCTCGAAGTATCGGTATTGGATACACTCTACAACGGTAAGCACCTAGCGATTGTTGATAGCTCGATTGAAGCGCATATGCTCGATCTTTTGATCTATCGAGAGGACGCTCGTATGCCACCTTGTGATGGTGAGTACAGCTATCAGCTGTGCGGTAAGTCTTGCTTGGCAGGCGATATTTTTGGTGAGTTTAATTTTAATCATGAGCTTAAAGCCGGTGATCGACTCTCAATAGAGGATGCGGGTGGCTACACCATGGTTAAGAAAAACTGGTTCAATGGTGTGAAAATGCCCTCTATAGCCATTAAAGAGTTTGATGGTTCGATCAAACTTGTTCGTGAATTTGGTTATCAAGACTTTGTCGATAACCTCTCTTAATAGTGTTAAGTAACGCATCGGAGTGCGCGATCTTATGAAAAAGAATGTACTAATTATTGGCGGCGGTGGTGTTGCCCAGGTGGTGGCGCATAAATGCGCCCAACACAACGATATCCTCGGTGATATAGCGATCGCTTCAAGAACCAAATCGAAGTGTGACGCGATCATCGACAGCATCCATGAGAAGGGTGCAATGAAGGTGGATGGCAAGTTAACGGCTCATGCACTGGATGCAATGGATACAGCCGCGACGGTTGCATTGATCAAAGCGACGGGCTCTGAGATCGTGCTTAATGTCGGTTCAGCTTTCGTCAATATGTCGGTACTTGAAGCCTGTATCGAAACGGGTGTCGCTTATCTAGACACCGCTATTCACGAAGACCCACTTAAGATTTGTGAAAACCCACCTTGGTACGGTAACTACGAGTGGAAACGTCGCGAGCGCTGTAAAGAGACAGGCACCACGGCTATTTTGGGCTGTGGCTTTGATCCAGGTGTCGTAAACGCTTACGCTGCATTGGCTAAAAATGAGTACTTCGATACGCTCGAGTCAGTTGACATTATCGACATCAATGCGGGCGATCACGGTCACTGGTTCGCCACCAACTTCGACCCTGAGATCAACTTCCGTGAGTTTACCGGACGTGTCTACTCTTGGCAGAACAATCAGTGGCAAACCAACCAGATGTTTGAGATCAGTCGTACTGACGATCTGCCTGTAGTCGGTGAGCGCACAAGCTACATGACGGGTCACGATGAGATCCACTCTCTATCAGCCAACCTAGGTTGTCCTAATGTACGTTTCTGGATGGGCTTTGGGGAACGTTACATCACCGTATTCACGGTTCTGAAGAATCTGGGTCTTCTCTCTGAACAGCCAATCGAAACGGCTGAAGGGCAGAGTGTTGTCCCTCTTAAAGTGGTTAAAGCTTGTCTTCCAGATCCTGCGTCACTTGCACCCAACTACTCCGGTAAGACCTGTATTGGTGATCAGGTGAAAGGGACCAAAGATGGTCAAGAGCGTGAAGTGTTCATCTACAACGTTGCTGACCATAAAGATGCCTACAATGAGGTCGGTAGCCAGGGTATCTCCTACACCGCTGGTGTTCCACCGGTTGCAGCCGCGTTATTGATTGCGACAGGTGAATGGGATTGTAAAACGATGGTTAACGTAGAGGAGTTGGATCCACGTCCATTCCTGAATCATCTTAACCACATGGGTCTACCCACATGGATCCGTGATGAAAATGGAGAGCGTCCGCTCGATTTCTCATAATATCGACTAGCTCTCATCAAGCCCAGATGTTATAACGAAAACTTGTTATCCCACTGGGCTTTTTTAATGCTTGAACTCTTCCCTTGGGCCGCGTTTCTTGTGGCCATTACCCTATTAACACTAACCCCCGGTGTCGATACGATGATGGTATTGCGACGCTCTGTAGGCAGTCGAAGCCAGGGCTTTTTGGCCAGTCTTGGTATCTGCCTGGGACTGTTTGTGCACGGAACATTGAGTGCATTAGGCGTGGCTGCCATTCTGGCCAGTTCAGAAACACTGTTCTTTTACATGCAGATGTTAGGAGCAGGCTATTTGATCTTTCTTGCACTGAAAGCGCTTAAAGATCTATTCATAGGACGCGCATTGATTTTGGAATCTGTTGCTGAGCAAAGAGCTTTACGCTCGGCCTTCTATCAAGGTTTTCTCAACAATCTGTTAAACCCGAAAACCTTACTCTTCTATATGGCTCTGTTACCGCAATTTCTGGTATCGGGCTATTCACCACTCCTGCAGTCTCTGATGATGGCGTTAATCCATTTTTGTATCGCCATGGTCTGGCAGGGTGGTTTGGTATTGGGTGTCGATCGAGTACGTCATCTTCTGTTCAATAGAGGTGTGATCAGAGCTTTAGATGGCTTAAGTGGAAGCGTTTATCTGCTGTTCGGACTACGCCTGTTGCTTGGTGAGCGTAGTTAACGATGCGCCTTGAGCTAAGACTTTCACTCTTCTACTACACCTTCTTTTCACTGTTAGGCGTGGTGATGCCATTTTGGGCTCCCTATCTTAGCCATGAAGGTTTCAATGCTGAGGAGATTGGACTTCTATTAGGCGCGTTTCACCTCTCTAGGCTTTATGCTCCAAGTATTTGGGGCTATGTGGCCGATCGTCATATGGAGCGCATGCGGGTTGTTAAACTGGGTGCACTGCTGGCCGTATTAGCCTTTGTTCCGGTGCTGTTCATTGAGGGGTTTTGGCCGCTGCTGCTTGCGATGCTCTGCTTCTCATTTTTTTGGAATGCGATTTTGCCGCAATTTGAAGTAGTGACCTTAAGTCATCTAGGTGAGAAGCGAGATCGCTACGGGAAAATTCGTTTGTGGGGGTCCGTTGGGTTCATTGCGGCTACCTTGATCGGTGGTGAGTTGTTCATAGACGATCAGATCGAGTGGGTGCCTATTGGGTTGTTGGTGGTATTAATTGCTATCTACTTTGCAACCTGGACGGTTCCCAAGCCGGCTGCCGCACCGATCAATTCCGCCAAATCTGTCTCTGTTGCAAAGGTGATGAGACGTCCTGAAGTGATACAGTTCTTTGCACTGATCTTTTTTGCACAATTGGCTCACGGCCCCTACAACGGTTTTTACACCCTCTTGCTGCAGCAAGAGGGGTATAGCGGCTTATCCATAGGTTTATTGTGGTCTTTAGGCGTTCTGGCTGAGATAGCGATGTTCGCTGTGTTGCACAAATTGTGGCAACGCTTTTCGCTCGTAAGTGTCTTTATGGCGAGTTTAATGCTGGCAGTGCTGCGCTGGTTAATGATGGCAACCCTGTCTGACTCACTGCTAATTATCATACTCTCTCAACTGCTACATGCTGCCAGTTTTGCGGTGCTGCATGCCAGTGGCATTCGTATTGTGCAGCAGCTCTTTCCCGCTGGAAGCGAGGGCAGGGCGCAGGCTCTGCACTCTAGCCTCGGCTTTGGCTTAGGTGGTCTGTTTGGTTCCATCATTGCTGGCTACCTTTGGCACCACTTCGGTTCTGGCGTTAGTTTCATCTTTGCGGCGGCAGCCAGCCTCGTAGCTCTGTTGTTGATATCCTTCGGTAAGTTGCCGGCAAAAGTGCAGCAAAATAGCTAAAAAGGTTTTTTTGCAGTGCGAAAATAAACGCGTTATGCTCAAGCCTACAGGCTTCTTAAAAGTGCTGGATGGAGATCGTTATGAAAATCAGTGTAGATGTTGATTTAACCCCAGAAGAGTTTCGCCGCACCCTAGGTCTACCCGATGTGTCCGAAATTCAAAAAGAGTTAGTTGAACAGTTTAGACAGCAGATGCTTAATGGCGCAGATGGTTATGACGCTCTCTCTTTAATGCAGCCCTATCTAAATTCAGGCCTAAATTCGATGGAGGCCATGCAAAAGGCTTTCTTCGGAATGATGACCAGCAATACCAGTGATAAAAACGATAAATAATTGTTGAGGTACTTTTGTGCGCATTCTTCGTAAATATACAAACCGCCGTCTCTACGACACCTCTCGCAGCTGCTACGTGACCCTTGAAGATGTGAAGCAGCTGGTAATGAACGGTGAGACCTTTCAGGTTCAGGATTCTAAAACAGGCCAAGATTTAACGCGCAACATTCTCCTGCAAATTATCTCTGAGCAAGAGGCTGATGGGGGCGGTACCTTGCTAACCAATCAGGTGCTTCAGCAACTCATCCGCTTCTACGGTGATAGTATGCAGGGCATGATGAGCCAGTACCTAGAACAGAGCATCAGCGCCTTTCTAGAGCACCAAGATCGTATTCGAGACCAGATGGAGACGATGATGGGCGCTGCCAATCCATTAACGATGATGAACAAATTGACGGATCAGAACATGGCGTTTTGGAATATGTTCAATCCAGCGGCTAAGCAAGAGGGTGAGAAAGAGGAGAAATAGCGCTTTCTTTCGTTCTGCATACTTTAGAAAAGAGAGCCTGCGCTCTCTTTTTTTGTGTTCAAACTAAGCCTATTTTTGGTTCAAATGCGACTCGATGGCTTCAATCACTTGGCCACGACAGCGATCACTGATGAAGGCGCCGATGTGGCCGGCAGGGAGAGCCAACTCTTGGTAGGGAGTGTTAGGATCCATTGCCGCGTGTAATGCTTGGCTTGAGGTAGGTGGTACCAAGTGGTCTTTAGTGCCAAAGATATTCAAGATGGGAGACCGAATGGACCTTAGCTTAACGGCTTTGGAGTCGACATAGAATGATCCTTGAATCAGTCCATTCCCTTTAAAAAATGTCTCTGCAAACTCTATAGTGGCCCGGCCTGCTAGATCAGGACTGTCATTGATCCACTGCTCCATTCGCAAGAATAGCTCGGCGCTTGTCGGGTCTTGAATCGAGCGGCTCAGGCCCATCTCTTTTACGACACCCAGTTGCAGTGGTTTAAGCGCAGCGTAGATCTGATTGAGAAACTGACCCGGAAGGTTTCCATAGGATTTGACCAGCTGTTCAATGTTCGTCTCTCGGACCATTTCGCTAAGCGTAAACCCCTCGACATCAGTATCCACGGGTGTGACCAAAGTGACCAGTTTACGAACACGCTCTGGTTTTAAACTCGCATAAGCGAGAGAGAATACGCCACCCTGGCATATGCCCATTAGGTCAATCTGTTCAAAACCGGAACGCTCTATAACGCACTGCACGACGCTATCTAGATAGTCGCCAATGTAGTCATCAAGTCCAATATGTCGATCACACAGATCGGGATAACCCCAATCGATCAGATAGATATCACGCCCTTTGGCTCGTAAATCTTGAACCAGTGAACGGTCGGGGGCTAAATCGAGAATAGTGGGTCGATTAACCAGCGCGTAACAGATAATCAGCGGCGGCTGTCTGCGTCGTCCAGACTGTTTAAAGTGCAGCAGTCTCATCTTATCGAGGGTTAACACCACCTCGGCTTTCAGTGAGCTATCCTCCAAAGGGGGGAGTTCACTGAGTACCGCCATAGCCTTAGCCAGCTCTTTTTGTGAATCGAGCAGGGCTTGGTTATAGCGATTAGCCATTGTGATCACCTGATTCAAGGGCAGAGAGTCGCTTCTCTAACTGTCGAATGCGTCTGCGTTGTTGATCGAGCTGTTCAATCATTCTATCGAGTTGCTCAGGTGAGGGGAGTCCCGCTTGCTCTGTAAGTTGCGTCAGAAGTTGTTTCCATGCCAGTTTTAGATCGGCCCATCCATTCAGCCACCCGCTTTGAGCTAGCTGCATCGAGGGCTCTTGGAATTGAACCTGGTAGGTGTTGTCGTAGATCTTCCCCCAGAGCTCAATCTGATCCTTGGCAGAGAGTGAGTCATCGAATTGCTCTTGCCAGGTCTGCGTTGCCAACTCAGTAATCTGATTCATCTCTTCGGTCAGTGTTTGGCCTGCTTGCTGCCACTGCATAAAGGATTCAATCAGTTGGTTAAGTTTTTCAAACTGAGGAGTGTTCAATGAGGATTTTAACTGCTCAAATTTAGCGAGTTGCTCCTCATTAAACAGGGTCGATAAGTGGGTGTGAGTGAACAAGAGCGGTGCCATCTGCTGTGGCAAACTCGCCTGTTGCAGAAGAAGTTGGACGTTGAATTGGTGCAACTCTTCTCTTAGCTTTTTCAGTTGCTCGCTGGAGTCGGTCGCTTGATCCTGCAGTGCTTCAACCACACTCATCATCGCTTTGGAGTTTTGAGCAAGCGTTTTGATCCACTGGGCATGATTACTAGAGAGTTGTTCAGGGTGCGTTTGGAACTGATCCATTAGATGGTTCCACTCATTTAAACGAGTGGTATCGATAACAGATCCCGTCTGCTCGAACTGCTGCAGCCATTGATTGAACTGATCTAGAAGCGGATGGTTCACGCTAAGCCCTTATTTACTCTTTGAATCATAGTAATTCACCCTGATTCAGTTATGAACCCTTCTGCGCATCCTCTTTTAGTAGATTGAGCAGTTTACCCGCCGCATTAGAGAGTGTTCTGTCACGGTGGTAGATAAACCCAAGTGGGCGTTCAATGGCGTCACTGTCGATCACCACCTTATGCAGGCTGTTATCAATCATCAACTCTGGAAGTAGGCTCCAGCCTAAACCAACACTGACCATCATACGAATGGTATCAAGGTAGTTGGTGCTGATACCTAAATTGGGTGTTAGACCTCGCTGGGCTAACTGTTCGTGCACAATCAGAGAGGTGAAGGTATTAGGTGCTGGCAGAATACCTGGATACTGGTTCAACGTTTCAAAATCGGTTGAGCCATGTTTAGCGATAGGGTGGTCGTTGGAGACACAGTAAAAGAGTCGATCTAACCACAATACTTCTGAGTGGAGACGTGGGTCTGACTCTGGCGAGAGTGTGATCAGTGCCAGTTCAATGTCACCATGCAATACCGCCTCATAAGCCACTTCTGACTCATAAAAGCGCAGATCTAGCTCTACGTCAGGGAATTGGGTGGTGAAGGTGCGCAGTGTGTTGGGAAGTCGGTGAAGGCTAATATGGTGGCTTGCTGCGACCGACAGGCGACCTGAGATATCACCCTTTATATTTTCAACGACGCGCTTGGCGTCTTCTAACTCCGCCAGAATGCGACGTGCCTGGGGGAGCAGTGCTTTACCGGCATCGGTCAATGCTATGGTTCGACCAATTCGATCAAACAGCCGAGCTCCAACCTGCTCTTCTAGCTGAGCCACGCGTTTGCTGACTGCTGATTGAGTTATAAACAGTCGCTGTGATGCTTGGGAGAAACTGCCTAGCTGAGCGGTTTCAACAAAAGCCTGTAGGGTAGAGGTATCCATAAGCCTAAGCTTACAAGAGAGCGGTTGAAATAGGCATAAAAAAAGCACCACAGAGGGTGCTTTTTGATCAAAGACTTATCTCAGGATTCGTCTTCTTCTAGTAGCTCTTCGCGAACAATGTGCACATCTTTTGGTGCTTCAATGCCGAGACGAACACTGCCGCCACCTGCTTCAACCACCATTACTTCAATGTTGCCATCAATAATCAATTTTTCGCCGACGTTACGTGTAAGTACAAGCATGGATAAGAGTCCCTTCTTAGGAAAAGTTAATCTGTTTTTTGTGTTACCAATGAAATGTAGACCATATTTTGAACTTTACAAAAAAAAGATTAATTTTTTCAAAAAATTTAACTATTCTTATTTGGAATGGAAATTATAAATAATAAGAGTTTGTCTATTGAAAGAGGTGTGGATAAAATTTAGCCACTTTTAAATCCTTACGGATAGGTCACCAACCAGGAGAGAGAGATGGCTGGTAAAACACTCTATGACAAATTATGGGATGCCCATTTGGTGCGTCAGAACGAAGATGGCAGTTCATTAATCTACATCGATCGTCAAATTCTTCATGAGGTCACTTCACCTCAGGCTTTTGAAGGCCTGCGTATGGCGGGTCGTAAACCTTGGCGTATCGACGCTAACCTAGCAACACCTGATCACAACGTACCCACCACTGAACGTGCTGGTGGCGTCGATCAGATTGTCGATCCTGTTTCTCGTATTCAGGTAAAAACACTGGATGAGAACTGTGACGAGTACGGCATTGTCGAGTTCAAGATGCTTGATGAGCGTCAGGGTATCGTTCACGTTGTGGGCCCAGAGCAGGGTATGACTCTGCCAGGTTCTACCGTTGTCTGTGGTGACTCGCATACCTCTACCCACGGTGCTTTCGGTGCGCTAGCGCATGGTATTGGTACTTCTGAGGTTGAGCACGTTCTTGCGACTCAGTGTCTGATCGCTAAGAAGATGAAGAACCTTCTGATTAAAGTAGACGGTGATCTTGGTGTTGGTGTCACCGCTAAAGACGTTGTACTTCACGTGATTGGTGTTATCGGTACGGCCGGTGGTACAGGTTTTGCGATGGAGTTCGGGGGTTCTGCAATACGCTCGCTCTCTGTTGAGGGTCGTATGACTATCTGTAACATGGCGATCGAAGCGGGTGCTCGTGTAGGTCTTGTAGCGGTTGATGATAAGACGATTGAGTACTTTAAAGGTCGTCCATTCTCACCAACTGCGGATCAGTGGGAAGCGGCTGTAGCAAACTGGAAAAATCTAGTCTCTGATGATGATGCTCAGTTCGATAAGGTCGTTGAGATCAACGCCGCTGATATCAAACCTCAGGTGACTTGGGGTACCTCGCCAGAGATGGTGGTTGCTGTCGATGGCACTGTGCCAAATCCAGCGAACGCTAAAGATGCAGATGAAGCGAACTCTATTACTCGTGCGCTTGAGTACATGGGCTTGAACGCGGACCAGGCGATTACCGATATCAAACTTGATCGTGTCTTTATCGGTTCTTGTACTAACAGCCGTATCGAAGATATGCGCGCTGCCGCTGCAGTTGTTAAAGGCCGTAAGGTTGCAAGCACAGTGAAGCAGGCGCTTGTTGTTCCTGGTTCTGGTCTTGTAAAAGCGCAGGCAGAAGCGGAAGGTTTGGATAAGATCTTTGTTGAAGCGGGTCTTGAGTGGCGTGAACCGGGCTGTTCAATGTGTCTTGCGATGAACCCAGATAAGTTGGGTAATGGTGAGCACTGTGCATCAACCTCTAACCGTAACTTCGAAGGCCGTCAGGGCTTCGGTGGTCGTACCCATCTAGTGAGCCCAGCAATGGCGGCGGCTGCTGCGATTACAGGCCACTTCGTTGATGTGCGCGATTTTGAGTTGAACTCTTAAGTTAGGGCGGAGATAGAGATATGAAAAAGTTTACGACTCACACCGGTGTTGTTGCTCCGCTTGATCGCGTCAACGTTGATACCGATATGATCATTCCAAAGCAGTTCCTTAAATCGATTAAGCGCTCTGGCTTTGGTCCTAATCTATTTGATGAACTTCGTTACCTTGATGAAGGTCAGCCAGATCAAGACTGTTCTGGACGTCCTATCAACCCAGACTTTGTTCTAAACAAACCAGAGTACGCTGGTTCTAGCATTCTGTTAGCACGCAACAACTTTGGTTGTGGTTCTAGCCGCGAGCACGCTCCTTGGGCATTAGATGACTACGGTTTCCGTGCAGTGATTGCACCAAGCTATGCCGATATCTTCTTCAATAACTGTTTCAAGAATGGTCTATTACCGATCATTCTTACAGAGGATGAAGTGGAAGAGCTTTTCCAAGCCGTTGCAGCAGCACCCGGTATGAGCCTAACGGTTGATCTTGAAAATCAGAAAGTGGTTAGCCCAGACGGCAAAGAGTATAGCTTCGAAGTTGATGACTTCCGCAAGCACTGTCTGCTAAACGGTTTGGATGATATCGGCTTAACGCTTGAGCATGCTGATGATATCCGTGCGTACGAAGCGAAACGCCGTGCCGAAGCGCCTTGGTTGTTCGACGCGATTAAATAATTGATTTGTTCGCGGCTATTGATGGTGACTGGCTTTAGCCTGTCATCCGCTATTAATTTACGCTCGGTAGTCTGGAAGACGCTGAGAGAGTCGTGTCAGGCTGAAAGCCAGACACGGTAAATAAGGAATAGAAAAATGAACGAAAACAAAGTTTTGATTTTGCCAGGTGATGGCATTGGTCCTGAGATTGTTGCTCAGGCGCGTCGTGTGCTTGAACTGGTTAACGATCAAGATAACCTTGGTCTTGAATTTGATGAAGCACACGTTGGTGGTGCTGCGATCGATGCGACAGGTGTACCTCTTCCAGAAGAGACCCTAGCTAAGGCGCATGACTCCAAAGGCATCCTTTTGGGTGCTGTGGGTGGTCCTAAGTGGGATACAAACCCTGATTTTCAGATTCGCCCAGAGAAGGGGCTTCTAGGTCTTCGTACTCAGCTTGGATTGTTCGGTAACCTGCGCCCAGCGATTCTTTACCCACAGTTAGCTCACGCGTCTACTTTGAAGCCAGAAGTGGTTTCAGATCTAGATATTCTTATCGTTCGTGAACTAACGGGTGGTATCTACTTCGGTCAGCCACGCGGCATTCGCACCACTGAAGATGGCCTACGTGAAGGTTACAACACTTACGTATACAACGAAGATGAGATCAAGCGTATCGGTCGTGTCGCTTTTGAAGCGGCAATGGCACGTGGTAAGAAACTCTGCTCTGTCGACAAAGCAAACGTACTAGAAGTGACGGTGCTTTGGCGTGAAGTGATGGAAGAGTTGAGCGCTGAGTACCCTGAAGTTGAACTAAGCCACATGTACGTAGATAACGCTGCAATGCAGCTAGTACGTGCACCTAAGCAGTTCGATGTGGTGGTAACAGGTAACATGTTTGGCGACATCCTTTCAGATGCTGCTGCAATGCTGACGGGTTCCATCGGTATGCTGCCTTCATCGTCTATGAACGTGAAGGGTCAGGGTATGTTTGAACCTTGTCACGGTTCTGCTCCGGATATTGCGGGTCAAAACATTGCAAATCCATTGGCAACCATCCTGTCTGCCGCTATGATGTTGCGCTACTCGCTTGATAAGGGCGAAACTGCGGATCGAATCGAAGCCGCGGTAAGTAAGGTTTTGGATCAAAACCTGCGTACTGCCGATATCTTCTCTGAAGGCATGACGAAGGTTTCGACAACTGAAATGGGTGACGCGGTGATTGCTGCGCTAAGCGCATAATCAAACGTTAACCGAGAAGGCCGGTTAGATCCGGCCTTTTTTGATAGAGCTATTGAATAGCGAAAAAGTTTTTTGAGGGTAAATATGAATCGTGTAGGTTTTGTTGGCTGGCGCGGTATGGTGGGTTCCGTTCTTATGCAGCGTATGCAGGAAGAGCGTGACTTCGATCAGATCGTTGAACCGGTATTTTTCACCACTTCTCAGGTAGGTGCTGCTGGTCCAGACATTGGTAAAGAGATTGCTCCACTTAAAGATGCATCTGATATTGATGCGCTAAAAGAGATGGACGCGATTATTACCTGCCAAGGTGGCGACTACACGAAAGAGGTTTACCCTAAGCTTCGTGCTGCTGGCTGGAATGGCTACTGGATTGACGCTGCTTCTGCTCTGCGAATGGATGATGAAGCGATCATTGTTCTGGATCCAGTCAATAGCGATGTAATTGAGAAGGGTCTAGCGAAAGGGATCAAAACTTACGTTGGCGGTAACTGTACTGTCTCTCTCATGTTGATGGGTCTAGGTGGTCTATTTAAAGCGGGTCACGTTGAGTGGGTCTCTTCAATGACTTATCAGGCTGCATCAGGTGCTGGCGCACGCAATATGCGTGAGTTGATCACTCAAATGGGGCAGATTCGCGATGGTTCAGAAGCGCTTCTGAATGACCCTGCATCGGCAATTCTTGATATTGATCGTCAGGTTGTTAGCACCATGCGTAACGATCTAGCCGTTGATAACTTTGGTGTGCCGCTTGCGGGCTCGTTGATCCCTTGGATCGATGTACCTGTTGCCGATGGTCAGTCTAAGGAAGAGTGGAAGGGCTATGTTGAAACAAACAAGATTCTTGGCCGTAACTCTAACCCGATTGCTATCGATGGTACCTGTGTTCGTATCGGTGCAATGCGCTGTCACAGCCAGGCATTTACAATCAAACTGAATAAAGATCTTCCAATGGATGAGATCGAGCAGATGGTTGCTGAGGCGAACGACTGGGTGAAAGTGGTGCCTAATGATCGTCAGATCACTATGGAAGAGCTATCACCAACCAAAGTGACCGGTACATTGAGTATCCCTGTGGGTCGTCTTCGTAAAATGAAGATGGGCAAACAGTACCTAAACGCATTCAGTGTGGGTGATCAGTTGCTTTGGGGTGCTGCAGAGCCTCTTCGCCGAATGCTTCGTATACTTCTGGCTCAATAAGCGTAACGAATCAATTAACGGCCCGCTCATTTGCGGGCCGATCTTTTTGGAAAAGCTATGAAACTATTTTTTGTTGGTGTCTCATCTCTAGTAGCCGACCAGTTTTTTGAACTCTTCGAAGATCACCCTCTAGCGAGCGAAATTGAGCTCTCTTTATGGGATGACGAGAGCGAAGCGGGTCGTTCATTGATGATTAACGGGCACTCCACACTGGTGCGTCCCGTTGATCAAGCTCCGTTTGCTGAAGCGTCTGTGGTTATTCTGGCTCAACCTGAGGCGAGTGCAGATCTTTTGGAGCGCGCTTCCTTGGGTGCTACATTGATCGATCTCTACTCTAACCTGTCTGCTGAATCGTCTCAGTTGGCCGTCGCGGGTCGTGACCGTCTGGAGTCTGGCGAGTGGTATCAGCTCGCTGAGCCTGTGCTAGTAGCAGTCTACAAGTTCTGCCAGGCGATTAGCGCTAAAGTTGAGCCTCTTCGTATGCACATTGCCGCGACTTTGCCTGCCAGTGTTCATGATCGCAAAGGCGCTGAGGCTTTAGCACGTGAAACAGCCGCACTGCTTAATGGTCGTGAAGCGACAGAGCAGTTTTTAGATGCAACCCTAGCCTTTAATGCATTGGCTCAGCCGTTTGTATTGGACGAACAAGGTGAATCAGGGTTAGAGCGTCGTATTGCTGAGGGTGCTGATGCACTGTTTGACGATGCCGAAGTAACGGTATCAACCGTTCAAGTGCCGATGTTCCACGGTACCTCTGCAATGCTGATGGTTGAGACACAAGCGGACCAATCGGTCTCTGATCTAGTAGCGCTCATTGATCGAGATAATGCGTTGCGTTTCAGTCACAGCCCCAACGCCTCTACTCAATCGATGATTGGGCAGACTGAGTGTTTGGTATCGCGCCTGCGTGTCGATGCACGTGTGGACCAGACGATTCAAGCTACCCTGATGTTTGATGAGAACCGTTTCGGCCGTGCCTCAGCACTTTTAGAGCTGCTTGCTACATTGGTAACTAAGCACTAATTTAAAAAATCTGCCCGGTAAACTTGACCCATTACCGGGTAGCAACAATACTTCATTCAATAGAGAGAGATTAATCCTTTCGGATTAATAGAGTGGAGTGAAGTTATTGTGCGTCGTTTAGCACTCAGTATTGCCGTTTCATCCGCATTGTTAGCCAGTCAGGCTAATGCCCTAGGCCTAGGTGAACTCAATGTAAAATCTGCATTGAACGAGCCGCTTCAGGCTGAAATTCAACTGCTACAAGTTCGTGATTTAAAAGCATCCGATATTCGTCCTAAATTGGCTGATGATGACGCCTTCAGTCTGGCTGGCTTAAGCCGATCTGGCGTGTTGAGTTCGGTTGATTTTGACGTTGAGCTCAATGCCCAGGGTGGTGCTAAAGTCGTCATTAGTTCGGACACCCCTGTTCGTGAGCCCTTTATCAGCTTCTTGATGGAAGTGAATTGGCCCAATGGTCGTCTTGTTCGAGAGTACACCCTGTTGTTGGATCCTCCTCTGTTTGTAGAGGCTGCAGCTCAACCGACACCCATATCCGTGCCGTCCACTCCAGTAACTGACTCACTTCAGAAAGAGGGTCTTAAGGCTGAACCGGAAAAGGTTTTAAAAGCGAACCCGGCGCAAACTGTCCAAACCACACTGAGAACTGAGACCTCATCAGCGAATCAGGTTTATGTCGATGTAAATGATACCCTGTTTGCATTGGCTCAAAGTAATCTTCCTGATGAATCCGTCTCGGTCAACCAGATGATGCTGGCGATTCAGCGTCTAAACCCTAGTAGCTTTCCGACCAACAATATCAATGTTCTTAAAGCCGGTACGGTCGTCACGCTGCCCAATAGTGCGCAAGCGAATGAGCTATCAGTTAGGCAAGCGGCTATCGAAGTTCGCAAGCAGTATGAAGATTGGAAAAATGGCAGACGTTCCTCCGCTTCTGCAGCTATTGAGAAAGCGGACGTTACTCCAGTTGCTAAACCAGAGAGTGAAGCTCCCTCGGCTCAAACCTCTGAAGTGGTTAATCCATCAGAGGCTAAATTGAAGTTGGTCTCTGTTGACGAGACACAAGATCAACCTCTATCAACCAGTAGTTCAGAAGCTGAGGCTAGTCAGACGGTATCAGATTCAGTAGAGGTCCGAGCTGATAGCGAACCCTCTAACTCTGTGGTTGAAACTGAAGAGGAGGGAGCTTCTCTCTCTTTAGATCAAGATTCTGTTGCTACGCCCGTTGAATCAACGCCTCGCGAACAGGAGCTTCAAGCACTCAATCGAGACTTGGAAAATCAGCTGCTTGTAACTCAGGAGAGTGTCGAGAAAGTTGAACGTGACAATGCTGATCTCTCTGCAAAATTGGACTCTATAGCTGAGCAGCTACAGACCATGCAGCGTCTAATTGAGCTAAAAGATCAACAGGTTGCGCAACTGCAACAGCAGTTGGAACAGCAGATGCAGCTAGCTCAACAGCGTAATGAGGACCCAGTCGCTGCTGTGATCGACTATGTTCGAATGAATCCTGAAATCGTTGGTGGCAGTGCTGTAGCCTTTCTATTGTTGCTGCTGTTGTTAATACGATCTTCAAGAAAGCCTGCGCCTTATCGTGAACCCGCGAGCAGTGCGGCAAAAGAGGATGAGGTTATCTCTGAAGCGCCTCTAGTACCTTCAGCATCGTCGACCCCAACTATGGCTGTCGTTGAGCCATCAGCTGTTGAACCCGCTTTGGAAACGTCGATTGAGCCAGTCATCGATCCAAAGCCTGATTCTGATTCAGAGAGTATCGCTAAGGCTGAAGCTGAGATTCAGTCGATGATCGATGAGGTGCTTCGAGCTCGTGCCAGTGAGCAGGCGGCCCAAGCTGAGATGGAAGCGATCAGCGATGAGGTTGCTGAAGAGTCACCGCCAAATGAATCCGTTGATGAATCATCAAATACAGGTGATCTCGCTTCAGTTGAACCTCAGCCTGAGGTCATTGATGATAATGAACTGGAAACAGAAACAGAAACAAGTTCTGACGCTGATGATTTCCTCTCCAGAGCTAATGCAGCTATGTCATCACCTGAAGAGCAAGAGGCGATGGTTAACGAAGCCGATGAGTCGCAGCCGGAAGATGATGATTTAGAGGAGTTTCTTGACTCTGAGCTAGAAGCCTCACTGGCAGATGCCGATTCGGTTGAATCGATTGTGGAGCCTGTAGAAGAGGAGAGTGCAGAGCTGCAAGACCTCGATTTTGTTATCGAGCCGTTTGATTCAGAATCTGACGAAGAACCACAAGAGAGCCAAATTCCGGGCGTTGATATGCCGCAAGCAGACTCAACGGATGAACCAGCGCACACTGACTCCATTGATGAGGACCTGGTCGCTCTAGAGGCAATGATGGGCGATGCCAGCGTTCCCGATGAGGCATTTGATATCGAGGTGGATCAAGATGTTGAAGCTGACGGACAGTCTGACGATCATTGGGAATTTGTCGTAGAAGAGAGTGATTCTGGGGCGCTGGACGGGGAGATCGAAAAGATTTTCGATGAAGTTGATGGCGATCTAGAGGTGGTAGAAGAGATTAATGACACCGCAGAGTCAGAAGATTTTGATACCCACTTCTACAGTGGTGCAGATGAAAACGAAACCCGATTAGATCTAGCAAGAGCTTACATTGAAATGGATGATTATGAGGCTGCTCGTGATATCCTTGTCAGTATGAAAGACAAAGGCTCTTCTGCTCAGCAGCAGGAGGTCGCAAACCTCTTGGATCAATTGGATAAAGCTTAGTTAATGAGCGATATTGAAAACATCAAAGGGGCGACGGAAGTCGCCCTTTTTCGTTACGCCCTTGGGATTGAGTACGCTGGTGCAAACTATCATGGCTGGCAGATTCAGGCAGATGAAGGGGTTGTCACGGTTCAGGAACGTCTGCAGCAGGCGTTAGCAAAGATTGCGAATCACGATGTGCATCTGGTCTGTGCTGGCCGCACCGATACCGGGGTGAATGGCTGTTATCAAGTTGTTCACTTTGATACACCCAATCAGCGAATCGATCGTGCCTGGGTGATGGGTACGAATCGACACCTCCCTGATGACATTGCGGTGCTTTGGGCAAAACCGGTGTCGGATCAATTTCACGCCCGTTTTTCTGCTCAAGCAAGACGCTACCGCTATCTGATCTACTCGGCACCTGTTAAACCGGCGATTCTCTCTAGAGGGGTTACTTGGACTCACAAGAGTCTTGATGTTGGGCGAATGCAATCGGCAAGTCGTTGTCTGATCGGTGAGCATGATTTCAGCTCTTATCGAGCGGTTGCCTGTCAGGCGAACAGTCCCGTTCGTACGGTGCATGATCTGCAGGTTTATAAAAGCGGTGAGATCATTGTGATCGATATTCAAGCCAATGCTTTTTTACACCATATGGTTCGAAATATTGCCGGTGTGTTAATGAAAATTGGTTCTGGAGAGGCTGAGGTAGAGTGGGCGGCTGAGGTGCTAGAGGCCAAAGATCGTCGCAAAGGTGGGGTGACCGCTCCGCCTTGGGGACTCTATTTTTGTGATGTTGAATACCCTGAAGAGTTTGCACTGCCGAAGGGTGGTACAGGGCCATATTTCTTGGGCCATTAGACTGACTAACTCTCTCTGTTTTGGTAGACTTTCCAACCGATAAATTGAGTGATCAACTCAGTTGTCTTTAACGACCTAATTTAGAGCCTCTATTGTGCGAACTCGTGTAAAAATTTGTGGTATCACCAATATAGATGACGCGCTATCGGCCGTTGATGCTGGGTGTGATGCGCTTGGCTTTGTTTTTTACGCTAAAAGTCCGCGAGCTGTTACTCCTGAACAGGCTGCTGAAATTATTTCCAAGCTGCCTGCGTTCGTTACCAGTGTGGCTCTGTTTGTGAATGAATCTGCTGAGGTCGTTAATCAGGTTATCGCCACAGCAGGTGTTGATCTATTGCAGTTTCACGGTGATGAGAGTGCTAAGTTTTGTTCCAGATTCTCTCGACCTTACATCAAAGCGCTTCGCATGAAGCCGGAGTTAGATCTAACGGCTCAGTTTGAGACGTACGCATCCTCACAAGGGATTCTTTTGGATGCTTATACCCCTGGGATACCTGGGGGTACTGGTGAGATGTTCGACTGGTCCAGAATACCAACTGAACTGGCAACCAAGATTATTTTGGCGGGTGGCTTGTCGGCAGAGAATGTTGCTGAAGCCATCGCTCAGGTGTCTCCCTACGCTGTTGATGTGAGTGGGGGTGTTGAGGCATCTAAAGGGATTAAAGATTCAAATAAAATGACAGATTTTATGAACGAGGTTTACCGTGCCAACAACAGATAATACACAGGTACAGCTACCCGATGAGAATGGCCACTTTGGTCAGTTCGGTGGTCGATTTGTCTCTGAAACGTTAATGGGTGCTTTGGAAGAGCTTGAAGAAGTTTACAGAAAGCTCTCTAAGGATCCTGACTTTCAAGAGGAGTTTGATAAAGACCTCGCTCACTACGTGGGTCGTCCCTCGCCACTCTATTTTGCTGAGCGCCTCACAGACAAAGTGGGCGGTGCAAAGATCTATTTGAAACGTGAAGATCTTAACCATACGGGTGCACACAAGGTGAACAACACCATTGGTCAGGCACTTCTGGCTAAGTTTATGGGTAAGCCGCGTGTTATCGCTGAGACAGGTGCTGGTCAGCACGGTGTTGCCTCGGCAACGGTTGCTGCTCGTCTGGGTCTTGAGTGTAAGGTCTACATGGGTGAAGAGGATGTTCGCCGACAAGCGCTAAACGTCTACCGCATGAAGCTGTTGGGTGCTGAAGTGATTCCAGTTACTTCGGGCACTAAAACGCTTAAAGATGCGATGAACGAAGCGATGCGTGATTGGGTAACCAATGTCGATAATACCTTCTACATCATTGGAACTGCTGCAGGTCCGCACCCCTATCCAATGCTTGTGCGTGATTTTCAGTGCGTCATCGGGCGTGAAACAAAACAGCAGTGTATGAATCAGATTGGTCGTCTACCGGATGCTGTTGTGGCTTGTGTGGGCGGTGGCTCGAACGCCATCGGTATGTTCCACCCATTCATTGAAGATGAGTCGGTTCGTATGATCGGTGTTGAAGCGGGTGGTCACGGTCTTGAAACGGGTGAACACGCAGCACCGCTAAGTGATGGTCGTCCAGGCGTACTGCATGGAATGCGTACCTACCTGATGGAAGATGATAACGGTCAGATTATCGGTACACACTCTGTCTCGGCCGGTCTTGATTACCCAGGTGTAGGTCCTGAGCACAGCTACTTGAAAGATATTAACCGTGCAGAGTACGTTGCGATCAATGATGACGAGGCACTCGATGCATTCCGTACGTTGACGCAGGTTGAAGGTATCATGCCAGCACTTGAATCCTCTCACGCGGTTGCTTACGCCATGAAGATGGCAAAAGAGATGAGTCCAGATCAAGTGATTGTTGTAAACCTATCGGGTCGTGGTGATAAAGATATACATACCGTCGCAGGCATCGACGGCATTGAGATGTAATTGGAGAGTTAAATGAGTCGTATTGAAGCCTGCTTTGCTGCCATGAAGGCAGAGGGACGTAAAGCGATTGTCCCTTATGTAACCGGTGGTGATTCAAACCCAAGCGTTACCGTGCCTCTAATGCATGCACTAGTTGAAGCGGGAGCGGATGTCATTGAGTTGGGTGTGCCTTTCTCGGATCCAATGGCCGATGGCCCCGTGATTCAGTTAGCCTGTGAGCGTGCCCTTGAGCACGGCACCAGTTTGACCGATGTATTGGCAATGGTTGCTCAGTTCCGTGAACAGGATCAGACAACACCGGTGGTTCTAATGGGCTACCTTAACCCTATCGAAGTGATGGGCTACGAAACCTTTTCTAAAAACGCTAAAGCGGCAGGTGTCGATGGTGTGCTAGTGGTCGATATGCCACCGGTTGAGTCTGCTGGCCTAATGGCGGCAATGAAGGCTGAGTCACTTGATATCATCTTCCTCATTGCACCGACAACCTCTCCAAAACGTCGTAAGGCGATCTGTGAGCAGGGCAGTGGTTATCTCTACTATGTATCGGTTAAAGGTGTGACTGGATCAAAAGCATTGAATGTAGATGAAGTAGGGGTCTACATCAGCGATATGCGCCAGGATACAGATCTGCCGATCTGTGTAGGCTTCGGTATCCGTGATGGTCAGTCTGCTGCAGCCGTCTCTAAAGTATCCGATGGTGCCATTGTCGGTTCCGTGCTGGTTAATCAAATTGCAGAACTGGCAAACACGCCAGAGAAGATTCCTGCTGCAGTTGCAGGTATAGTTAAAGAAATGCGTCAAGCGATCGACGCTTAAGTCGATCATTTAGGGAGTACCATGAGTAACTGGTTGGAAAAGATCGTACCGTCACTGGCACGTAATGATGAGAAAAAACGCAACAGCATTCCAGAAGGGCTTTGGGAGAAGTGTCCAAAGTGTGAAAGTGTGCTGTACAAGCCAGAGTTAGATAAGACCTTACATGTCTGCCCTAAATGTGATCATCACCTACGTATTGGCGCCCGTCAGCGTTTGAACTACTTCCTTGATGAAGGGTCAACGAAAGAGATTGCAGCTGATATTGAGCCAATCGATCGTCTTAAGTTCAAAGACTCTAAGAAATACAAAGATCGTCTAACGGCTGCTCAGCGCGATACCGGCGAGAAAGACGCATTGGTTGCGATGAAGGGTACCTTAGAGGGCAACCCAGTTGCTGCGGTCGCTTTCGAGTTCCGTTTCATGGGTGGTTCAATGGGTACAGTTGTAGGTGAGCGCTTTGTACGTGCTGCTGAAGTCTCATTGGCTGAGGGTATTCCTCTGGTCTGCTTCTCTGCTTCAGGCGGTGCTCGTATGCAAGAAGCGCTATTCTCCCTTTTTCAAATGGCTCGTACATCGGCTGTACTTGAAGAGATGCGTACCAAAGGTATCCCTTTCATCTCTGTGTTAACTGACCCTGTCTACGGCGGTGTCTCTGCCAGCCTTGCTATGCTGGGTGATTTGAACGTTGCTGAGCCTCGTGCACTGGTTGGCTTTGCAGGTCCACGTGTTATCGAGCAGACCGTTCGTGAAAAACTTCCTGAAGGGTTCCAGCGCAGTGAGTTCCTTCTAGAGCATGGGCAAGTTGATATGATTATTGAGCGCGGTGAGATGCGTAGCCGTCTTGCTAAAATGCTTCGTCAAATGCAGGGCCAGCCTGCTCAACAACTCGCCGACTAAGCGCTCAGAAGACGATTGGGTTATGAGCAAATTGAGCTCAACTAACAGTTTGGAAGAGTGGCTCGAAGTCATTGAGGCCGCTCATCCGTCTGAGATTGATTTGGGTTTAGATCGTGTTGCTGAAGTGGCCGGTCGCCTGAATCTGGATTTTTCTCGCAGTAAAGTCATCACTGTAGCGGGTACCAACGGTAAGGGTTCAACCTGCGCGATGTTGGATTCTATTCTTCGCGCATCAGATTTTACCACCGGTGTCTACAGCTCCCCTCATTTTTTAAACTACAATGAACGGATAAAGATCAACGGATTAGATTCATCTGATGAAGTCATTGTTGATGCATTTTGTCGGATAGATCAAGCTCGAGAAGAGATCTCTTTAACCTACTTTGAGTACGGCACACTGGCTGCGCTGATCATCTTTTCAGACCTGGCTCTTGATTATGTGATTTTAGAAGTTGGGCTCGGCGGGCGATTGGATGCCGTTAACATTGTCGATGCTGACATCGCTGTGATTACCTCCATTGCGTTGGACCATATTGATTGGTTGGGCGACGACATCGAGTCCATCGCGCGCGAAAAAGCGGGTATTTTTCGACCTAATAAACCAGCGGTCTGTGCGATGTCACCGGCAGCTCGATCGATTGTTCAACACTCGGCTGAACTGAATGCTCCGCTCTACCAATTTAACCAAGATTATCGATTAGATGACGCTCAGAAGGTCTGGAACTGGTCGGGTGTCGATCTGAAGGGTGAGCATATCGCTTACTTTGATCTGCAAGTGCCTCCTTTGCCACTGATTAATGCTGCGACTGTCCTGCAAGTATTGACGCTGATTGCTCCTGAGGTTTCCATTGAGTCGATCGCTAGTGGATTAGAGAGTGTACATCTCACCGGTCGCATGCAGAGTGAAACAATCGGTGTAACCGAGTGTCTGCTCGATGTGGCACACAATCCGCAAGCGGCTGAGTACTTAGCGGATCGATTGCAGCAACAGCCAAAGCCGTCGAAGCGAACCCTAGTGCTGGGTATGCTTAATGATAAAGATCGACAGGGTGTGATTGAGGCACTGAGGCCGATCACCGATGAGTGGTACTTGGTTTCACTACAAGGACCGCGCGCCAGTCAAGCTGAAGAGCTTGTGAATCTGGTTGGGGCAAACAACCCTCATCAATGTTTCGCGTCTGTATCCGAGGCGCTTGATCAATTATCAAACTCTACTTCAGAGAGTGAGCAGGTTCTGATCTGCGGCTCTTTTCTAACCGTTACGGAGGCCCTGAGTTGGCTCAAGACGCATTAATTCAGGCAAGTATTCGCCGTCGATTGTTAGGGTTGGGAGCGCTCTTGGTAATCTCACTCTCTATCGCTCCGCTGATCTTCGATGCCGCAGGCTATAAAGAGCGTAAAATTGTGGATCGTATTCCTCCTGCACCGACCTTGCCGCCCGTTATGGAAGCGGCTCCAGCGGTTGTTTTGGATGATACAATCAACGAACCCGAGGTGATTAACGAGCCAGCGCCAGTGGCTCAGCCCGTTGTGATAAAAGCACCCCCTGTAGAGGTGGTCGAAAAGATGAAGCAACGTGCTCCTGAAGAGGTCTCGCCGGCAGAAGATATGCCAGCTTTGGATGAGAACGGAATTCCGGCGGCCTGGTCTTTACAGTTAGCAAGTTTCAAAGATGAGCGAAATGCTAAGTCTCTTCGCGCTGATCTGACAAAAGCGGGATACAAGGTCTATATCCGTCGTGCCAACGACCTAGTTCGTGTCTACATCGGCCCAGAAATGCAACGTACCCGTTTAGAGTCGCTAAAAGAGTCGATCAAAGAGCAGTACTCATTGGATGGTATGATTGTGCGCTTTACAACTCAGTAAGCGATGATAAATAGATCAAGAGTTCATTGGGTAAACCGATCCACTCTGATAAAATGCAGCTGTTTTTAACTTTGGATAGAGAAGATGATCTGGACTGATTGGCTAATTATCGGCATCGTTGCCGTGTCCAGTCTATTAAGCCTCAAGCGTGGATTCGTGCGAGAAGCTCTATCACTTGTCACTTGGGTCAGTGCTTTTATAGTGGCGCGTCTGTTTTCAACCAGTCTGAGTACCTATTTGGTTGATTACATCGAGACCCCATCCCTCCGTATGTTGGCAGCCTTTGCCGCTCTATTTGTATTAACACTGATCGTGGGTGCCCTTGTCGGTAAATTGATTACCGCATTGATCAGTGCAACCGGTTTGTCTGCAACCGATCGTATCCTCGGAATGGGCTTTGGTGCCGTTCGTGGCGGTCTGGTTGTTGGTGTCATTGTTGCTCTGTTGGGGCTAACCCCAGCCGTTGAGGATCAATGGTGGAAAGATTCTCAGCTCATTCCTCACTTCGTTTTGATGGAGGAGTGGACCAAAGAGACTGCAAAAGAGATAGGTGGTGTAATCTGGACACTCAGCAGTGATCCAGCCAGCGCCAGTGCCGTGAATTAGTTCGATATAGGTAGATCGGATGTGTGGAATAGTTGGCATCGTAGCCAAAACCTATGTTAACCAGACAATTTTTGATGCGTTAACAGTCCTACAACACCGTGGCCAAGATGCTGCGGGTATGGTTACTTGTGAAGGTAACCGCTTTTATCTGCGTAAGGATAATGGCTTAGTCAACGAAGTCTTCCGTACACGACACATGAAAAAACTGAATGGCGAGATGGGTATTGGCCACGTGCGCTACCCAACAGCCGGTAGCTCAAGCTCAGCAGAAGCTCAGCCATTCTATGTCAACTCACCTTACGGTATTGCGTTGGCACACAACGGTAACCTAACCAACTCTGAGCAGTTGGCTGATGAGGTGTTCCGTTCTGATCTTCGCCACATCAATACCACCTCTGATTCAGAAGTGTTACTGAACGTTTTTGCCCATGAGCTGCAGTTGTTGGGCAAGTTACACCCAACCTCTGAAGATATCTTCAACGTCGTGGAAACGGTCCATAAGCGTTGTCAGGGTGGTTATGCCGTTGTTGCGATCATCACCGGTCTGGGTCTGGCCGCTTTTCGTGATCCTTTTGGCATACGCCCACTGGTTTACGGTAAGCGTGAAACCGAAGCAGGCGTTGAATACATGGTGGCCTCAGAGAGTGTTGCGTTGGATACTGCCGGCTTCGAGATGGTGCGTGATGTGGCGCCTGGTGAAGCGATCTTCATTACTCAAGAGGGTGAGATCTTTACCAAGCAGTGTGTTGAAACACCCGTGCTTGCTCCTTGTCTGTTTGAGTACGTCTACCTAGCTCGTCCAGACTCGATCATTGATGAGACACCGGTTCACAACGCGCGCATGGCGATGGGTGTGAAATTGGCGGATAAGGTGCGCCGTGAGTTCCCAGAGCACGATATCGACGTCATCATTCCAATCCCTGATACCAGCCGTACAGCGGCACTTGAGATGGCGAAAAGCCTGAAAGTGACCTACCGCGAAGGCTTTATCAAAAACCGTTACATCGGCCGTACCTTCATCATGCCTGGGCAGACTCAGCGTAAGAAGTCGGTTCGTCAAAAACTGAACCCGATTCAATCTGAGTTTAAAGACAAAGTGGTTATGCTGGTTGATGACTCTATTGTACGTGGTACTACGTCCGCTCAGATTGTTGAAATGGCACGTGATGCAGGTGCGCGTAAAGTCTACTTTGCCTCAGCAGCCCCTGAAGTTCGTTACCCCAACGTATTCGGTATCGACATGCCCAGTGCCAGTGAGTTGATTGCACATGGTCGTACTGCGGAAGAGGTGGGTAAAGAGATCGGTTGTGATTGGATGCTCTACCAAGATCTTGATGATCTAAAAGCCTGTGTCACAGATCTTAACCCTGCGATTACTCAGTTCGATACCTGTGTCTTCAATGGCGAGTATGTCACTGGAACAGTGACCAGCAGTTACCTTGATAACATCGATGCTAAGCGCAACGACGGTGCTAAGGCGAGTGCTGATGATGAACAGACCGAAGGAAACGAGTCTACCAACCTACATAAAGCTTTTTAAGGATGAAGCATGGGAAGTAAGCAGTTCGAACGACCTGAAAGGATTCAGTTCAGTGATGATCACTACGCGGTAGAGACGCTCGCAGTTAGAGCGGGTCAGTGGCGTAGTGAAGAGGGTGAACACTCCGACGCAATCTTCCCAACCTCTAGTTTTGTCTACAGCTCAGCAAAAGAGGCTGCTGATACCTTTGCCGGCAACATCGAAGGCAATGTCTACTCACGTTTTACCAATCCAACGGTTCAAGCCTTTGAGCGTCGTATTGCGGCGCTAGAGGGTGGGGAGCGCGCCATCGCGACCAGTTCAGGGATGGCGGGCATTATGAGTCTCTGTTTGTCATTAATGAAACATGGCGATCATGTGGTCTGTTCTCGCTCTGTGTTTGGTTCAACCGTATCACTATTTGAAAAGTACGTGAGTCGAGCGGGGATCGAAACGACCTTTGTTGACCCTAAAGATTTAACCGCATGGCAAGCGGCCGTGCGCCCTACAACCCGTATGTTCTTCTTAGAGACGCCTAGTAATCCTTTAGCCGAGGTGACGGACATACAGGCCGTTGCTGACGTGGCACATGCAGCGGGCGCTAAGTTGGTGGTGGATAACTGTTTTCTAACACCCGCTTTGCAAAAGCCACTGTCGCTCGGCGCGGATATTGTCATGCACTCGGCTACTAAACACCTTGATGGACAGGGGCGTGTTGTCGGTGGCGTTGTGGTTGGTTCAGACGCTGATATGGAAGAGGTGTTCGGGTTTATCCGAACAGCGGGCTCTTGTCTGAGTCCATTCAACGCATGGGTTTTCCAAAAAGGCTTAGAGACACTTCCACTGCGAATGAGAGCGCACAGCGAGGCTGCACTAGAGATTGCACAGTGGCTAGAGGCCCAGCCTAAAGTAGCGAGAGTCTACTATTCAGGTCTCGCTTCGCATCCACAACATGAACTGGCTGCTCGTCAGCAATCAGGATTTGGTGCGGTACTTGGATTTGAAGTTGCGAGCGATACCCTGAGCCAGCAAGAGGCGGCTTGGTCGTTTATCGACGCAACCGAAGTCATCTCGATTACCGGTAATCTAGGCGATGTTAAGAGCACAATCACTCACCCTGCAACGACGACTCACGGACGTATGTCAGCTGAAGCTCGTGCAGAAGCGGGTATTCAAGATAGCTTGATTCGTCTCTCTGTAGGCCTAGAGAACGTTGACGATCTCAAGCGCGATCTACAGCGTGGCTTAGACGCCATTTAAAATCGACTTTTATGCGTCTGATTGTTGCGCCGATGGAGGGCGTTGTTGATTACAGCATGCGTCGCCTCATCGCTCGAGTGGGCGGAGCTGATCAGATGGTCTCCGAGTTTGTGCGTGTTAATGACACGCTGCTCCCCCCTAAAGTCTTTCATAAACTGATCCCAGAGCTGAAACAGGATTATTGCGGTTACGGCGATACCCCTCTGGTTGTTCAGTTATTGGGTTCTGATCCTGAATCCCTGGCTAAAAATGCTTTAACTGCACTTGAGTTGGGCGCGCCTGCGATTGATATGAACTTCGGCTGCCCCGCCAAAACCGTTAATAAGAGTAGGGGTGGATCGATTCTCCTTAAGGAGCCCGAGGTCGTTCATGATGCCGTTAAAGCGGTGCGTGATGCGGTTCCTAGCCATATCGAAGTCAGCGCTAAAATGCGCCTAGGGTATGAAGACAAATCATTGGCAATCGATAATGCGCAGGCGATCGAAGCGGCTGGTGCGAGCTATCTTACTGTGCATGCCCGCACAAAGGTAGAAGGGTACAAACCGCCGGCACACTGGGAGTGGATCGCCAAGATTCGAAATGCGGTCTCGATCCCGGTGATTGCCAATGGCGAAGTCTGGAACGTCGAAGACTATGACCGATGCCGAGAGGTCAGTGGGTGTGAGGATGTCATGATTGGGCGAGGCTGGGTCGCTAACCCACTGCTACCGCTTCAGATTAAAGATAGAAGCTACCCGACCGATTTGGATGAGTGTTGGCAGCTGCTAAAGCCGAATATCCTTGAGTTTTATGATGATGTCTTCTCGTTAATTGAAGAGCGTCATGTGCATGGTCGTATTAAACAGTGGTGCAATATGCTGGGCTGGCACTATCCGCAAGCCAAAGAGCTATTCCAAGAGCTAAGAACCGAGCGGGATGCTGTGAAGATTGGGGATGTTCTTAAAAGCCGACTCCAGTAATCAGTTTTGGCTTTCATAACAGATCGCGGTTTATCGCTTCGCGCTAATTCGCTCCTACATCTCGTGACGGTGACTGGCTTTCAGCCTGTCATCCGCTGGTAGATTTTGCTCTATCTTCTGGAAGAAGCGGCAAGGGTCGATGACAGGCTGAAGGCCAGTCACGGTTAAAAAACGCGGCAAATGCCGCGTTTTTTTAAGTCTATTCTTAGCTAATCTCAATCCGACGAGCTTTCATCGCTTCTGGAATTTCACGGATCAATTCAACGTGAAGCAGTCCATTTTCCATCGACGCATTTTCAACGCGGACGTGATCGGCTAGTTGGAATCTGCGCTCAAAGTTACGGGCTGCGATGCCTTGGTAGAGGTAGGTACGCTCTACTTGATCTTCCGCTTTGTTACCACGAATCACTAGGTTGCCGCTCTCGCTGGTAATCTCAATCTCTTCGCGAGTAAAGCCGGCTACAGCCATAGTAATGCGGTAAGAGTTCTCTCCGGTCGCTTCGATATTGTACGGAGGGTAAGCTGATTGTTCGCTTCGGTTAGCGGTATCAATCATGTTGGCTAGGCGATCGAAGCCAATTGCTGAACGGTATAGGGGTGTTAGGTCAAAATTACGCATGGTCATATCCTCAAATTAAGCAATATGTAGTTCAAAGTTAAACCACCCAAGCGGCGTGGTTAGGAAGTGCAGTACCTCATGGTCACTGCCTACATAGATTATTTGGGGATAGTAACTAGAAAATTCAAGAGCGGAATTTAACTGAATCGCGACCCAAGGGAGTAGGGTAAAAAGGGTCGCGATTAATAGAGATTAATCAGTGGGTTGTTTCGTTACCGAACTGATCCACATCATTGGTGATCTCGACATCGACGTTAGCACTTGGAATCTTATAGTCGTAGACACGCTCCCAGCCTTCGGATTCAGGTGCACGCTCCCAGACAGTGCCAGCGTTGTACTCAAGCAGGGGCTCTAAGGAGGGGTCTATTTTCACGACTTTCTCTGTGGGCATGGGAATCATATTCACCTGTTCGTTGGCTAGAAACTCATCATCTTCATACCCAGTGAATAGTCGCCATCCGGTATCATTTAGATGCTCAGGGACGGTTTTATACATAAAACGAACCGGCAACTTTTCATCAATTACTAAACGAGACATCAGTGTTAAAAAGCCATTTTTGGTCTGGTTGGTTTCACCTTGGTAGGGCTTGTTGTCATCGTTGCTCATAATGGATCCTAGTAGTCTGTTTTCTTTTTGAATTCACACAAATCTTCAATGTTACAGGCGCCACATCGAGGCTTTCTAGCGACGCAGACATAGCGGCCATGCAGTATCAACCAATGGTGGGCATCGATTAAATACTCCTTTGGCACAAGGCGCAGCAGTCGCTTCTCGACCTCTAATACATTTTTACCTGGGGCGATCCCGGTCCGGTTGGAGACACGGAATATATGGGTATCAACTGCCATGGTGGGTTGGCCAAAGGCGGTATTTAGAATGACATTGGCGGTCTTGCGTCCAACGCCTGGGAGCGCTTCAAGATCTTCTCGGTTGTCTGGAACCACTGAGTTATGAAGATCGACCAGCATATGGCAGGTCTTCATCAGATTCTCAGCCTTGGTATTGAATAGGCCGATGGTCTTAATTTTCTCTTTAAGCCCTTCAATGCCCAAATCAATGATCGCCTGCGGTGTGTTGGCGATAGGGAATAGCTTGCGAGTCGCTTTGTTCACTCCAACGTCAGTAGCCTGAGCCGATAGAAGCACGGCTGCCAGCAGCTCAAACGGCGAACTGTACTCTAGTTCGGTTGTTGGATGTGGATTGTCCGCTTTTAGTCGCTCGAAGATCTCGATGCGTTTTAGTTTGTTCATCGCTTAGCCTGTTACGCGGACCCGTTTCGAACCCGTACTTACGGGAGCTTCGGTTGGCTCAGGGATTGGTTGTCGCTCTTTGATTCGCTGATCAATCAGGTTTTTCAGTGCGATCAAAAGGCCTAAACCGAGGAATGCGCCCGGCGGTAGAATGGCAAATAGGAAGTTAGGGTAGTCATCTGCCAGTGTAATATGCCAGTTCGTTGCCATCTCTCCGAATAGAAGATCCATGTTGGCAAACAGAGCACCGGTGCCCAGTAGCTCACGCATCGCGCCGAGAATGACCAAGACCAGCATAAAGCCAATCGACATAAAGAAGCCGTCAATAAACGACTCTTTGATCGCATTTCGAGAGGCAAAGGCATCGGCGCGACCCATAATCACGCAGTTGGTGACGATGAGCGGAATGAAAATACCCAAAATGGTATAGAGTTCATAAGTGAAGGCCTGCATCAGTAATTCGATGGCGGTGACAAAGGCGGCAATAATCATCACGAAAATGGGTAGACGAACCGTTTCAGGTGTTAGCTTGCGGAACAGTGATACCGTCAAGTTGCTGCCGGTCAGAACGACCAGTGTCGCCAATCCAAGTCCTAGCGCGTTAACCACCGAGTTGGTGACGGCGAGTAGTGGACAGAGTCCAAGTAGTTGAACCAGGGCTGGGTTGTTAGTCCATAACCCATTCTTAATCAGTGTCTGTGTTTCACTCTGCATAGCTCTTCTCACGATTCGCGGGTGACAATAACAGATTCTTGTGGGTCTCAAAGTAGTCTAACGCAACGCTGGTTGCTTTGACGACAGCCCTAGGTGTGATCGTTGCACCGGTAAATTGATCAAATTGACCGCCATCTTTTTTCACGGCCCAGTTTGAATCATCTTGACCCTGTCGACGAGTCCCTCTGAAGCTTTCTATCCAATCTGATTTAGCTCTATCGATTTTATCGCCAAGCCCTGGGGTCTCTTTGTGGGAGATGACTCGCACACCAGCAATGGAGCTGTCCGCATTGATTCCGACAATCAGATCAATGTCGCCAGAGTAACCCTGAGAGGAGGTGACCGGTAAAATAACCCCCACTACCTGATCGTTTTGTATCGCTTGGTAACCAGTGGTCCCAGTCTCGACGTTCAGCTGTCCTGCATCCAGTTCAATGCGATGGTCATACAGCTGTTCATCAATGCTCGCAGGGAAGATCTCATAGAGTGCCTTCGATTCAGCTTCACGAACGTTGGCATCAATACGATCGACCGTCGTCACTTGGGTAATGGCGATCACAGCAGCCGACAAAACGGCAAATAGACCAATACCAACCGCGCTCTTAGAGATGGATTGAGTGGTGGTAGGGTTCTCATTGATCTCCATACTCACTCTCCTTTGGGTCCAAGACGTGCACGTTTATGGCCGTAACTACGCGGTTGGGTGTAGTGGTCGATCATTGGCGCCGCTAGATTCATTAGAAGAACCGAGAAAGCAACCGCATCAGGATAGTTACCCCAGGTTCGAATAATGAAAATTAACAATCCGATACCCATACCAAAAACGATTCGACCGCGGTTACTGGTAGCGGATGAAACCGGATCCGTAGCGATAAAAAACGCCGCTAACATAGTGGCACCCAGTGTTAGGTGATTAAACGGGTCAACAAAATTACTGGGATCGACACCATAAGCGATGGCACTCACCAAGCCTAGGGTGACAAGAATGCTGACAGGGGTATGCCAAGTGAATACCTTTTTGTAGATCAGGTAGATGCCACCCATAAACCATGCGGCCGAAAGGGCGTGATAGGCTGCGGCACCCTCAATCAAGGTTTGATTGCTGCGCCACATCTCTTCTGTCGTAAAACCATCACGGTTGCGCAGAATATCCAAAGGGGTCGCCCCGGTGTAGGCATCCATCATCTGTGATGATCCGGCAAAGATCAGTGACAGTGACTCCGATATAGCTGGAATGGACCAACCCTCACTGCCACTTAATACGTAGGGAAGGTTCCAACTGGTCATCTGAACCGGGAATGAGACCAGCAGTAGGGCGTAGGCGACCATTGCTGGATTAAAGGGATTATTACCAATGCCGCCATAAACCTGTTTAGCAAATAGAATCGCAACAAACATCCCAACAATACCGATCCAGAGCGGTGCTGAGGGCGGTATAGAGACTGCTAATAGAAGTGCCGTTACCGTGGCGGAATAATCACCTAGGTAGCGTGAAATGGGCAGTCCGCGCATCTTCAGAGCAAGCGCTTCAAACGCGAGCCCTGAGGCTAGGCAGATCGCAACCTGAATCAAAGTACCCCAACCGAAGAAGAGGGTCAGCGCGAGTATGCCTGGAATCATCGCCAGAATGACTAGCTGCATGACACCAGAGCTGGTATTGCTGCGGGTAACGTGGGGTGAACTCATCCGTATCAGTGACATCTGTTAATCCTACTCGTACGGTTTAAGTTGTGATTCAAGTTGAGCGAAATGACTTTTGGCTGACTCAAGATCGGTTTTCAGAGCTTCTTGCTCTGTCTCGTCATCACTCTTGCTGATCGCACGTTCAATCTTGGTTATGGCAACCTTCGCCATGGCAACATCAATGCGCAGCTGTTTAAGATCAATTCCTGCGCTCTGGGCCAGTTCAATCAGAGCATTGTCAGCATCAGTATGGGCTTTGCTTGCCTCTTCTAGGCGAGACTTCAACGCTTCGATTTCGCTTTCGTCTTTCTCTTCGGCGGCTTCTGCCTTCTTCAACTTGGTGCGCATGATCGAAACTTGCTGCTTCAGCGCTTTTAGATCCGGTTTAGTCTCTTTCGGTTCGCTCTTAGTTGGCGTTGATTGGACTGCTTCCGTTGTAGAGCTGTTCTGAAGGGCCTGTTCAGCCTCAGTCGCTGCCTGTTTAAGTTTATCGACAGTCGCTTGCAGAGTTTCAACGCCATCCAGACCTTTATCTTGGGCATTTTTGAGGGCGATTTCGGCTTTCTTCAATTTGGTTCTGGCAACGGCCGCAGCTGTTTTCAGTGCCTCTGTGTCATCTTGCGCAGTTTCACTGCTGGACTGTTTCTTACGTTCTGCTTGAGCTTTAGCCGCTTCAGCCGCGCGTGCTTTACGTCGTTCCGCTTTCTCGATTGCCTCGCGTTCTAGGCGAGCTTGTCTCGCTTCGAATCGCTCACGAGCATGGTCAGCTTTGCGTTGTTCAAGTTCCTCTGCACGGATCTCAGATTTGGCAAAACGGTAGAATTGCACCAGAGGAATGCTGCTAGGGCAGACGTAGGCGCAAGCTCCGCACTCTATACAGTCAAACAGGTTATGGTTTTTCGCCTTCTCAAACTCTTTGCCTTTTGCAAACCAGTAGAGCTGCTGCGGAAGCAGTTGTGCAGGGCAGGCCTGTTCACACATTCCACATCGGATACAGGGCTGTGCCGCAGGCGCTTCGGGCATCTCGCTATCGGTCGCCGCGATCAGACAGTTGGTTGTTTTGATGACCGGAATTGAATCGGTTTCTGCGGCAACCCCCATCATTGGACCGCCCATCACCAGACGATGCATGGCGCCCGGTTTTAGATCAGCCGCCGAAAGCAGTTCTGAAAAAGGTGTTCCGATCAGTGTCCAGAAGTTCCCAGGGTGCTCAACTGCCTCACCGGTTACCGTCACAATACGTTGTATTAATGGCTCCCCGTGATTGATTGCGCGATGCAGCGCCTGAGCCGTCCCAACGTTTTGCACCACAATGCCAATGTCAGCCGGTATTTTGCCACTCGGTACTTCTACACCGGTTAAAAGCTGAATCAATTGGCGTTCACCACCGGAAGGGTATTTGGTCGGAACCACGACGAGATCCACATCGATATCAGTTTCAGCGAGCGCCTCATTGAGGGCGCGAATCGCGTTGGGCTTGTTATCCTCTATACCAATTAGGGTATGAGTTGGCTCCAACAGATGCTGAATGATTTTAATACCTTCTAATATTTCAGAGGCGTGCTCACGCATCAGCATATCGTCAGCAGTAATGTAGGGCTCACACTCAGCCGCATTGATAATCAAGGTGGTGACAATGTGATCTGAACCCAAGTTCAATTTCACATCGGTTGGGAAGCCTGCACCACCCATACCTGCAATACCCATTTGGCGAATCTGGTTAACCAGTGCAGAACGCTCTATGCCCTTATAATCAATTGCCTGATGTTCAATCCACTGATCTAGGCCATCTGATTCAATCACAATACATTCAGCGGTTAGACCCGACGCGTGCGGCACGGGTTGTGCTTCGATCGCGGTAACGGTGCCGGAGGTTGGTGCATGCAACGACGCACTAATACGACCTACGGGTTCAGCGATGATTTGTCCTTTAAGTACTTTATCTCCAACAGAGACAACAGGGTCAGCGGCTAGGCCAAGGTGTTGCTGAGTTGGAATGACCAAGCTTTTAGGAATGGGCATGGTCCGCACTGAAGCGCGAGTAGACTGCTTCTTATTTTCTGGCGGGTGAATGCCGCCGTGAAAACTGAATACCTTCACGATGGATTCTCCTCAAAGCGAGGCTGTCTATCCGTCGCAATCAGATTATTGGTTTGAGGTGGTTCTGGCCACTTCCAGTTCAGTGTTGTCGTCGCCACTGGCAACATATCAATACAGTCGACAGGACAGGGCTCAACACAGAGATCACAACCGGTACACTCATCGACAATGACGGTGTGCATCTGTTTTGCTGCACCTAAAATGGCATCGACTGGGCAGGCTTGAATACACTTAGTGCAGCCAATACACTCATCTTCACGAATGTAAGCGACCTTGCGAACATCCTCGACCCCGTGCTCTGCGTCCAAAGGAATAGAGTCTACATTGAGCAACTCTGCTAGTTGGTCAACGGTGGCCTGCCCGCCTGGAGGACACTTATTGATCGCTTCACCTGCTGCGATACCCTCAGCGTAAGGGCGGCAGCCAGGGTGACCACATTGGCCACATTGAGTTTGTGGTAATAGGGCGTCAATTTGATCAACAATCGGGTCACCCTCCACTTTGAAGCGGACGGCTGCGAAGCCAAGAATGACACCAAAGATCAATGCCAGAATGGCGAGAACAAGAATGGCTAGTGCAACGCTACTCATGCGGCCACCTTAGAACTGAACCAGGCCAGCAAAGCCCATGAAGGCGAGTGACATAAGGCCAGCCGTAATCATACCGATGGCTGGACCTTTAAAGGCAACTGGCACCTCAGCAACAGCAATGCGCTCACGCAGCGCCGAGAAAAGAATCAGTGCCAACGAAAAGCCAACTGCAGCACCAAAACCATAACCAATGGATTCGATAAAGTCGTTCTGTTTGCGAATGTTCAACAGTGCTACACCCAATACCGCACAGTTGGTGGTAATCAGTGGCAGGAAGATACCCAGTAGCTTGTAGAGCAGTGGACTGGTTTTATGTACGACCATCTCCGTGAACTGCACAACCACCGCGATCACGAGAATGAAACTGACCGTCTGTAGATAGATCAGATCAAATGGCAGTAGCAGGTAGGTGTAGACCAAGTAGCTGCAGACAGAAGAGAGCGTCAGTACGAAGGTGGTCGCGAGCGACATCCCCATAGCGGTCTCTAGCTTGTTGGATACCCCCATGAAGGGGCACAAGCCTAGAAATTGAACCAGTACAAAGTTATTCACCAGTACGGTACTGATTAAAATTAATAGAAACTCAGTCATCGTCTATCGCTATGGCGTTGAAAGCAAAAAGAAGCTTAATAAAAACGGTTTAGAGTGTACCCTAAACCGCCTCTATAACCCAGTATCAACGGTTGTTTCAGGTCAATTAGACGTCGCTAAAGTAACTTTAGTTCAGTCAGTGACTGCAGAATCAAATCAACCTGTTTTTCGGTCGGCAGGGTGATATCGAGATAAACCTCACATTTTGCATGCGGTCCTATGACAATATCACTTCCATCTTCGATAGTACTGAGAACAACGGTGCCTGCCTCTTTTAACAGTACTGCATCGTCCAGTCGGCTGCTAACCGCCGGTAGAAGGCCTCTATCGAAGAGACGTTTCTCCAGCGTGAACAGCACCGAATTTGAGACATTCGGTAGCCCAACTATCAGAGCGTTATGGCCCAGGCGACGAGCTCGAAGGCTAGCATCAACCACCGTTTCAGAGTGTATTTCGTTGTTCTCAATCGGCTGCTCAGCTTCAACCATCATGCCTGCGGCAATGGTTCTATTGGTTAAGCGGTCAATGACAACAAAGGATCCGGTCGAACCATTCTCTAGGTAGGGATCCATCTGAATCGCGCGATCGAGTTGCAGACTGACTTCGGCAATTTCATTAAGCGTCAATGAATCTGCAGGTAGAGCCTCTTGGCTATTCACATCTACTTTGAAATGAATATCAGTGACTCGGCCAGAGGATTTCGCTGCTGTTGTTTTAATGAGAAGGTTGTTGCCTAGCTTAAGGGGAGACTGGTCCATCCAGATCAGTTTGGCTCTAAAGGCGTTAATCGGCTCAACCTCATCTTTCGACATCACCAGAGTGTCACCGCGTGAGATATCGATTTCATCTTCAAGCGTCAGCGTGACGGCCATTGGAGCGAAAGCACGTTCAAGATTCCCATCCATCGTAACGATCGATTTAACCTTGGATTGCTTGTTACTTGGGAGGACCTTGACCTCTTGACCGACCTCTATGGAGCCTGACGCGATGGTTCCCGCATAGCCACGGAAGTTTAGGTTAGGGCGACTGACATATTGCACGGGGTAGCGAAAAGCCTCAGACGTTGCACGTCCAGTATCTACATCCTCTAGCAACTCCATAAGAGTAGGACCTGAGTACCATGGAGTGTTGATGGATGGATCGACAACATTGTCCCCCTGCAGTGCAGAGATAGGGCAGAAGTGAATATCGGATAAGCCCAGTTTATCGGCCAAAGCGAGATACTCTGACTGAATCTCGTTAAAACGATTCTGATCGAACTCTACGAGATCCATTTTGTTGATCGCGACGACAATGTGTTTAATGCCCAGTAGGGATACGATGTAGCTGTGGCGACGTGTCTGTGTCTGAACGCCGTATCGGGCATCGACCAGAATAATCGCCAAATCCGCAGTTGATGCGCCGGTCGCCATGTTGCGTGTGTACTGCTCATGGCCGGGTGTATCGGCGATGATGAACTTACGTTTTGCAGTAGAAAAAAAACGATAAGCCACATCAATGGTGATGCCTTGTTCACGCTCGGCCTGAAGGCCATCAACCAATAGCGCTAGATCAGGTTGATCGCCGGTTGTGCCAACACGCCTACTCTCTTTATTGATGGCAGCAAGTTGATCCTCATAGATCATTTTAGAGTCGTGAAGTAGACGGCCGATCAAAGTGGATTTGCCGTCATCGACGCTGCCACAGGTGATAAAACGGAGCAGCTCTTTATTCTCGTGCTGCTCAAGGTAGGCGTTAATATCACTGGCAATAAGGGATGATTGATGACTCATAATATCTATCCTAGAAATATCCTTCGATTTTCTTCTGTTCCATGGACCCTGCACCGTCATGGTCTATAGCGCGGCCCTGCCTTTCAGAGGTGGTAGCCAATAGCATCTCTTGAATGATCTCCGGCAGCGTTGTGGCTGTAGATTCAACGGCGCCCGTTAACGGATAGCAGCCTAGGGTTCTAAAACGGACCGATTTTTGTTCAGGTGCTTCACCGTCATTAAGTGGTAAACGCTCGTCATCGACCATGATGGTCATGCCATCTCTCTGAACCACTGGACGCGGCTTAGAAAAATAAAGTGGTACTAAAGAAATATTCTCTAAGTATATGTATTGCCAGATATCTAGCTCTGTCCAGTTCGATAAAGGAAAGACACGAATGCTCTCGCCTTTATTGATCTCAGTGTTGTAGATATTCCAGAGTTCTGGCCTCTGGTTCTTTGGATCCCAACGGTGGTTTTGGTCCCTAAATGAGAAGACGCGTTCCTTGGCGCGAGACGCCTCTTCATCACGACGAGCACCCCCAAATGCAGCATCAAACTGATACTTATTTAGAGCCTGCTTAAGGCCTTGAGTCTTCATGATGTCAGTATGTTTTGCGGACCCATGGACAAAGGGATTGATGTTCATATCGACGCCCTCCTGATTGATATGAACCAACAGTTCCATACCCGCATCTTTTGCCATCTGGTCTCTAAACTCGATCATCTCTCGGAATTTCCAAGTGGTATCGACATGAAGCAGTGGAAAAGGAGGATTGCCAGGGTAAAAAGCCTTACGGGCTAAGTGCAGCATGACTGATGAATCTTTACCGATAGAGTAGAGCATAACAGGGTTATTAAACTCAGCAGCCACTTCACGAATGATGTGAATGCTCTCTGCTTCAAGCTGTTTGAGATGGGTCAAACGATCCGAGCTAATAAGATTCATAGCGCCTCCTTAATTTCGAAAACGCATTATGCATACAAATTTATATAACCCAAAAGAATATATAAAAATTAAGATAGTAGTTTTGGTTATATAAATTTCAACTTATATAAATATTAGCTATATAACTGATTCGGATAATATTACGTCTAAATATTATTTTGAGTTATATAGAAAGGCATATATATTCCATTTTGTAATTTGTATTCTTATCTTTATAACGGAGCAACCACATGGAATTTGGATACTCTTTTGCTGGCCTTTTGGTTGGTTTCGTTATTGGTTTGACCGGTATAGGTGGTGGCGCGTTGATGACGCCTATATTAATTGTCGGTTTTGGTGTGCCTTTAATAGTGGCTGTGAGCACGGATCTGCTATACGCCGCATTTACTAAAGCGGGTGGCATCCTCAATTACGCAAAGAGACAGTTGGTCGAGTGGCGTGTAGCGGCATTACTGTTGTTAGGGAGTTTGCCAAGCTCATTTTTGACGCTGATTATCCTCAGTCAGGTTGAATCGGTGGCAACCCTCGAATCAACCATCAACTTAACGCTTGGGGTGTCACTGTTACTTACCTCTATTGCAGTCTTCTTTCGTGAGGCAATTCGTCGTTTTTCAGACAAGCAGTCCGATACGCCTTTTGCGCAAACACTTGTAAAGCTGCGTCCCTATCTAACGGTGTTATGTGGTCTCTTTTTAGGTGGGTTGGTGACACTTTCATCAGTAGGGGCAGGTGCGCTTGGAACCGCCATGCTGATCTTACTCTATCCCCGTTTTTCTATGGGTACGATCGTTGGAACGGACTTAGTCCATGCCGTTGTGCTTACGGCTTTCTCAGGGTTTGGTCACATGCATATGGGTACAGTGGATTTGGAGCTTTTGGCCTACCTATTAGTGGGCTCACTGCCCGGGGTTTGGTTAGGCAGTCGATTAGGGGCGAATCTATCTCCTAAATTGATGCAGCCGATCATCGGCAGTCTGTTGATGGCGATAGGTATCCGTTTCGTTTTAGCGGTTTAAAAGAATATTTCAGTAAAGGGTTAGGGTAGACGATGTATATCTATAACGACGTTGATCAAAAGATCGTTGATGAGCGTGTTGAACAGTATCGCGATCAAACCAAGCGGTATTTAGAAGGGCGCTTGAGTGATGACGAGTTTCTGGCACTCCGTCTGATGAATGGTCTCTATATCCAGAGACAGGCACCTATGCTTAGGGTGGCTATTCCCTATGGAACGATGACATCGACTCAGTTAAGAGCTTTGTCTGCGATCTCTAGAAAATATGATAGAGGCTATGGTCACTTTACGACGCGTACCAATATTCAATTTAACTGGCCAAAACTTGAAGAGGTGCCTGATATTTTGGCGGATCTCGCAAAGGTTCAGCTGCATGCGATCCAGACTTCAGGCAACTGTATTCGAAATACGACCACTGATCACTTTGCTGGCGTTTCCGCAACTGAAATTTCTGATCCTAGACCCTGGTGTGAGCTGATTCGACAGTGGTCGACTCTGCATCCTGAATTTGCCTATCTTCCACGAAAATTCAAGATCGCCATTACCTCAGGGCCAGAAGACCGTGCAGCCACTCAAGTTCATGATGTTGGGTTGCACCTCATTAAGAACGCTCAAGGCGAGCTAGGCTTCGAGGTATTAGTTGGCGGTGGTTTAGGGCGCACACCGAAAATAGGTAAGGTGATTCGTCAGTTCTTACCCGCTAATGAGGTGATCTCGTACTTGGAGGCAATCCTAAGGGTTTATAACTTAAAGGGGCGTCGTGATAACAAGTACAAAGCTCGAATTAAGATATTAGTTGATGCGCTGGGTGCTGATGCGTTTCGTGATCTTGTCGAAGAGGAGTGGCAGCATCTCAAAGGGAGTGATTTGCAAATTACTCAAGAGGAGATTGAACGGGTCAGTGACTTCTTCACGCCACATGACTACAACGCTCAAGCGGCTGCTGACACGACATTGGATCACTATCTAGAGACCCATTCAGAGTTTAAATACTGGTATCAGAGAAATACGCATCAGCACAAAGTGCCTGGCTATCGTGCAGTGACCGTCTCCCTTAAGCCGCAGTTAGGGGCGCCGGGGGATATCACAGCCTTGCAGATGGATCTGGTGGCAGAGTTGGCGGATCGTTTCTCCTTTGGACAGATTCGCTCAACGCATCATCAAAATCTTCTATTGGCCGATGTTGATCAGAGAAACTTGTACTCCGTTTGGGTAGCGCTCAGTGATGCAAATTTAGCTCGTGCCAATATCGGCACGCTAACCGATATGATTGTCTGTCCTGGGTTTGATTTCTGTTCTTTGGCCAATGCAAAAACCCTGAACATTGCTCAGCAGATTAATGATGCCTTTGATGATGTTGATTATCTGCATGATCTTGGTGATATACGCCTCAATATGTCGGGATGTATTAATGCCTGTGCCCATCACCATGTGGGCCATATCGGTATCCTAGGTGTCGATAAGAAGGGTGAGGATTGGTATCAAATCACACTGGGAGGATCGAGCGAAGCCGATGCATCACTCGGTAAAGTGCTGGGACGCGCTGTCGCTGCTGATGAGGTGGCCGATACGTTAAAGCGTCTTCTGGAAACCTATGTGGAACTACGAAAGGGTGATGAGCTGTTTATCGATTGCGTGCGCCGACTAGGTGTTGAGCCGTTTAAGGAGAGAGTCTATGCCGTTGCTTAAGCATAAAACCTTAGTCAGTGATGATCCTTGGGTTTTTCAGGAAGAGTTTTCAGACATTACAGAATCATCCATCGTTGTGCCATTCACTCAGCTTCTTCAGCAAGTGACGATTGCACAACCTCAGGAACGATTAGGCGTCAGACTCAGCAGTGAGGAGTCACTGGATGATCTGATTCCACATTTAAATCAGGTATCGCTGGTTGAAATCTATTTTGAAGCGCTACGCGACGGTAGAGGCTTCAGTTTTGCTCGCCTGTTACGTCGAGAGGGTTTCCAGGGTGAGATACGTGCCAGCGGTGAGGTGAGCCGTGATCGACTGGATTATCTCTATCGGTGTGGCTTTGACTCGGTGCTGTTGCAGGCTCCGATCGATGCTGAGCAGGCCCAAACGGCCTATCAAGAAATTTCCGTGCACTATCAGGCTGATGCGCGAAACGACCAACCTATCTATAGGCAGACATTATGAGCTTAGATATTAATAAGGCTAATCAACAACTCGCCGGCGCAACCCCTCAAGCGATTGTCGAGTGGGCACTAGAGCAGGGCGATAACCCAATTATTACGACCAATTTTCGTCCCTATGAGTCGGTCATTCTGCATCTAGTGACCTCAGTTAAACCGGATATTAAAGTGCTTTGGGTCGACTCAGGATACAACACCTCGGCGACCTACCGCTTTGCCGAAAAACTGATACAAGACCTAAATCTTAATGTGATTACCTATGTGCCAGCACAAACAGCAGCGCATCGAAATGTGGTCATGGGTGGCATCCCTGACGTGGATAGCCCACTGCATGAAACCTTTACACAGCAGGTCAAAATCGAGCCATTTCAGCGGGCTCTAGCCGATCTAAAGCCGGACGTATGGTTTAACGCCATTCGCAAAGATCAGACCGAGTTTAGACAGTCACTGGACGTCTTAAGCCAATCAAAAGATGGTGTGCTGAAGGTGGCGCCACTGTTTGAGCTGACAGAGGCACAACTTGAGTCCTATCTGCTAGAACACAATTTGCCGAATGAGCATGACTATTTCGATCCAACTAAAGCGCTAGAGACCCGTGAATGCGGGCTTCATACGCAACTGTAGAGCCACTCTTATGGAATATTTACCGCTCTTTTTTGATCTTAAAAACCGACCTGTTCTACTGGTAGGTGGCGGCGACGTGGCTTTGCGTAAAGCACGGCTATTAACACGTGCTGGCGCGCTCATTCATCTTATTGCACCAGAGGTGTGTGGAGAGGTGAAAATGCTGGTTGAGCAGAAGGGTGGTCAGATTGAGCTGGGTAAGTATCGTAAATCTCTACTGCAAGGCAGAGTCTTGGTCGTCGCCGCGACCGATAATCAGTCGCTCAATGAGTCGATCTCTTTTGACGCGCGTTCTGCTAATGTTCCGGTCAACGTTGTAGACAGTCCTGCACTCTGTACGTTTATCTTTCCGGCTATTGTCGATCGATCCCCAATCGTTGTCGGTATCTCTTCGGCGGGTAAAGCACCGGTCTTAGCGAGAAATCTTCGAGCACGATTAGAGACTCTCATCCCTCAAGGCTATGCCGACTTAGGTGCATTGGTGGGACGGTTTAGACAGCAGGTGAAACAGAAATTTTCCACTGTTGATGGTCGCCGCCTATTTTGGGAGAAGATACTGTCAGGCCCTGTCGCCGAAAAGGTATTTGCAGAACAGAAGGATGAAGCTGAACAGTTACTTAGGTCGGCGATTGAAGCGGCCGAAGATAAAGCACCAATGGGTGAAGTCTATCTGGTCGGCGCGGGGCCAGGGGATCCTGAACTGCTGACCTTTAAAGCACTGCGTTTGATGCAGCAGGCCGATGTGGTGTTGTATGACGCCTTGGTCTCACCGGAGGTGGTGGATCTCTGTCGTCGAGATGCCGATTTAATCTATGTGGGTAAACGCCGTGATCAACATACTTTGCCACAAGAGGGGATTAACGAGCTGCTAGTCAAACATGCGAAGCAGGGTAAGCGAGTGGTCCGCCTAAAAGGGGGGGATCCGTTCATCTTCGGCCGAGGCGGTGAAGAGCTTCAAACCTTGTCTGAGCAGGGGGTGCCTTTTCAGGTAGTGCCAGGCATTACAGCGGCCAGTGCCTGCAGTAGTTACTCGGGTATTCCATTAACTCACCGTGATTATGCTCAATCCGTTCGATTTGTAACCGGGCAGTTAAAGAGCCGGCAAGCAGAATTAGATTTCTCAGATCTATTAGCAACGAATGAGACGCTGGTCTTCTATATGGGATTGCACACTTTGCCAGATATCTCTGCGGGATTGATGGGTGCGGGTCGTTCAGCCTCTACACCGGTCGCCATCGTCTCTCGCGGTACCTGTAAGGATCAAAGAGTGTTGACCGGAACCTTGTCGACGATATCCGACCTACAAGAGAGTGCCCAACTTCCCGCGCCATCCATCATTATCGTTGGCGAGGTGGTTAAGCTTCACTCAGAACTGACCTGGTTTGGTGAGGTTCATCAAGAGGCTAATCATGCTTTAGAGCAGGTACAGCAACTTTCCGCTTAAAAGTTTGTATGTTGGCATGGCATTTGCTTAATCCACAGTAGATAGGCATCTATGTTAATGATGCTCGAAACTGTTTAGGTTAGGTGTTGGATTGATCATGCTGAACTCTTGTTTTTATTTATGCGTCGCGTTTTGCAAATTTTTTGCAAAAACCAAATCCCAGTTGTTGTTCTCTCTACTGATCTCAATTCCATTAACGGCGACTTCGGCGTCTGACAAGCCTGTGGATCCTAATCGGATATTGATTCTGTTTACTGGCCACGAACAGATCCCTTTTCAGCAAGAGGTTTTTCAGGGGTTTATTGATGAGCAGTATCAGCTACTCTTTGATCAATCTGAGTTATTCACAAAAGAGGTTTACATCCACCGATTGGATGCTTTCAGAAGTGAGCCCGAATACCTTCCGCAAAAAATCGAGTCTATTTATAAAAATTACCCTAAACTACCCGCAACGATCATCGCCGAAGGCAATTTTGCCCTGCGAGTTGCTCAAGGACTTTCTAGCAAACAACCCAACGAGATAAATATTTTTGCTGTCAACACCAGCATGGCCGCTCTTCCCGGATTTTCGAAAGGGGAGCTGTTTGATAAAGAGGCAACACTTGATTTGATACCTGAGTTGTTCCCAAACATCAAAGAGTTGGTTGTGCTTGCCCCAGCCTCACGTCGAGTAGAGATCGAAGATCTCTGGGATTTCAACTTTGCCGATCAGTTTGATTTAACCCTACTTGATGAATCGTTAAGTTTTGACGAGACCCTATCCACATTAAAAAAGCTCCCGGCAGATCGAGTCATTCTATGGTTAGGTCGTGGTACTGGAGATATTGTCAAATCTGGTGTACGGCATCAGGCGGCATTCCTGTCTGATTGATCCTGTACTTGCTCACCGTCCTTGAACGGTACGTTGTTGACCACCAAGGTCAGCAGATTAAATCCTCTTATCCG